>CAYZVY010000554.1:0-1506 GCA_964481675.1 uncultured Verrucomicrobiota bacterium | reverse complement strand
GCGGCACGCATCGGATCATCGTGCTCGACGGCTCCTACAGCATGCTGGCGGGCGAACGTGGCGCGACGGCCTGGGACCGCGCCCTGGCGGCCACCCGCGAGCTGGTCGGGAGCTGGGGTCGGGGCGAACGCTGGTCGCTCTACTTCATCGGCCGCCCCCCGCGCTGGGTCGTGGACGATCGCGTCGTGGAGAGGCCGGAACGGAGCCGGGCGCTGCTGGAGGGCCTGGAGCCCGAGGAATGCGCGGCTTCGCTCTCGCAGGCGCTTGACACCGTCCTGCGCAAGAGCGCCGGCCGCGACACCGAGATCTATCTGGTCGCCGACGACCAGGCCGCCACCTGGAAGGACGTCGAGCGGGTGAAATTACCCGCCGGACCGGCCATCCGCTTCTTCTGGTTGCACCCGGCGGGCGCGGGGAGCGCCAACCTGGCTGTCACCCGCCTGCGCCTCAACCACGAGCGCGTGCTGGCGCGCCATCCGTGCCGCGCCTTCGTCACGGTCCGCAACTACGGCGCCGCCCCCGTCGAGAACGCGGAGATCGAGGTGCTGGTCGACGGCGCGTTCTTCTCCCGCGAAGCGGTCTCGATCCAGCCCGGCCAGGAGGCCGTCGTGGCCGTGGATGTGACGTTCGAGGAGCCGGGGTCGCACGGCGTGGCGGCCCGGCTCCGCAAGGACATTCTCGAGTTCGACAATGCCGCCGCGGCCGGCGTCGAGGTCCTGCCCTCCCTGGACGTGGCCGTGTTGCGCGATCCGGCGCGCGCCGGGAAGTTCGAGTCCGCGGCCGGATTTCTCGACCTCGCCGGCAAGGTCATGACCCGCAAGGCGGCTGACGATTCGCCGCTGTTTGCGGGCGGCCCGCTGAACGTGCGGATCCTGGAGAAGGTGTCCGACGCCGCGGCGCTGGGGGCCGCCGACGTGGTGGTCGTGGACGGCGGCACCGCGCTCACGCCCCGCCTGGCGCAGGCGCTGGACGGCTACGTGCGCGGCGGCGGCGGCCTGGTGTTGGCGGCGGACGACACCATCGATACCGCGTTGTGGAACACCCTCCTCGGCCCGGCCGGGTTGCTGCCGGCGCCGGTGCGCGCCATCGGCCGCGAGGCCCTGGGCGGCGAGCGGTTCCGCAGCCTGGCGCGGTCGGGCTTCGGCGGCGAAGCCCTGAAGGCGCTGGAGACCGCCGAAGACGGAGACCTGGCCCGCAGCCGCCTGTATTCGTGGGCCGATTTCGGAAAACCCGAGGCCGACGCGGCCGTTCTCGCCACCTTCGGCGACGGCCGTCCGTTCGCGGTCTCCCGTCGCCGCGGGTCGGGGACGGTCGTACTCCTGGCCACCGGCCTCAGCAGCCGCAACAACAATCTGCTGGTGCGCGAATTCACGTATCCGCTGCTGCTCAATCTGCTTTCCGCCGCCGCCGCCAACGGCCAGTTGCGCACCGTGGCGACCGGCGAGCCGGTTCGCTGGCTCTGGAAGGGGCCGGACGGGCCGACCGCCGCCCAGTTCAGCCTCGGCA
>CAYZVY010000553.1:0-1535 GCA_964481675.1 uncultured Verrucomicrobiota bacterium | reverse complement strand
CCAGCCCGGCGTCCACCATGGCCAGCAGCGTCGTGGGCATGCACGCCCACTTGATTCCGCGCAGATAGGTCGCGGCCGCAAAGCCCGTCAGGTCGCTCACCACGCCGCCACCCAGAGCCAGCGCCGCATCACCGCGCTCCAGCCCGCCTTTGAGAAAGGCGCTCCAGAGCTGCTGCACCGCCGCGATGGTCTTCTCCGATTCCCCGGGGTGCAGGCAGACGGGCACGACCTCGAGCCCGGCCGCCACCAGCGATGTCATGACCGTTTTGAACGCCGGCAGGACCGCCATATTCATGTCGCAGACCAGCGCCACGCGCCGGGTCCAGCCCAGCGCCACGCAGCGCGCCCCGATGTCCGCCAGCGCGCCGTTGCGGACGCGGACGGGATAGCCGCCGCCCATGCCGCCCACATAAAACGCGCCCAGCCCCACCTGCGCGAGGTCGGCCTTGGCCGCCAGGTTGTCGGACGAGACATCCAGCCGCCGCGCAAAGGACGCATAGTGCCCCGCCCGCTCGCGCAGCAGCGCGGCCAGGCGGTCCTGCCCGTCGGGCCCGGGCTCCAGCAGCGGGCGCTTGCCGCCCGGCCCGCCGATCCGTTTCCGGATCACGGCCTCGGGCGCCTCCAGCAGCAGCACGGGCCCCGCGGCCTCGGCAATGGACCTGTTTTCGGGACGCAGCAGCGCGCCGCCGCCGAGGGCCACCAGGCGCTCGCCGGCGGCGATCGTCTTCTTCAGCAGGGCGGTTTCGCGGTCGCGAAAGGCGGGCTCGCCGTCGCGCTTGAAAATGTCGCGGATGGCGCAGCCGGCTTCCCGCTCGATCTCGGTGTCGAGATCCGTGAACGGCAGGCGCAGCTTTTCCGCCAGGGCGCGGCCCAGTGTGCTCTTGCCGGTTCCCGGCGGACCATAGAGGAAGAAGGTGGTCATGGCCAGAACACCTGCGGCGTGCCGTTCATCTTCAAGGCCGCCAGGTGGGCGGCGGGCAGGCGCTCGAAGCGCGGCTTCATCTCGGCGAGGGAATCGCCGCCCAGCTTCTCCAGCAGGGCATTGACCAGCACGATCGCCACCACCGACTCCAGCACCACCACGGCGCGGGGAACGGGGCAGACGTCGGAGCGTTCATACACCATGGGCGCCTGTTCGCCGGTCAGGGCGTCCACCGACGGCTGCGGCTTCAGCGTGGTGGGAATGGGCTTCATGGCGACCCGGATCCAGACCGGCTCGCCATTGCTCATGCCGCCCTCAATGCCGCCGCACCGGTTCGTGGGGCGCACCAGCCGGTTGCCGTCCTTGCGGATCGGATCGTGCACCTGCGTGCCGGCCATCCGGGTGTTTTCGAAGGCCGGCCCGATCTCGACGCCCTTGATCGCCTGCACGCTCAAAGCCGCGGCGGCCAGCAGGGAATCCAGCCGGCGGTCCGCCTGGACATACGAGCCCAAGCCCGGGGGGATCCCCAGCGCCACCACTTCAATCACGCCGCCCAAGGTCTCGCCCACCTTCTGCACGGCGGCGATGGCCTCCGCCATGGCAGCCGAAGCGA
>CAYZVY010000552.1:0-1550 GCA_964481675.1 uncultured Verrucomicrobiota bacterium | reverse complement strand
GCCGCTTCCGCCTGGGTGAGGCCGATGTAGGCCGTCCAGAGATCGGCGGGCGCGAGATCGGTGATGTTGCTGCGCAGCAGGTAGCAGCCTTCGCTCAGCATCGCCCAGTCCCGCCAGGCCGCGCGTTTGGTCCACGCCACCTGGGCGCGCCCGTCCGCGCCGGCGGTTACCGTCACGTCGAACAGCCCCGCCGCCCGCGTGTTGGCGCCCAGCAACTTCCCCACGCGCCGTTCGATGGTGCCCACCGGCCAGGCCTTTTTGGTGCAGGACGCCTGCAACTTGGTCAAGCCGGCCTCGATCCGCGCCTCGAAGCGGGCGTGCATCGCCTGTTCCTTGTCCCGCCGCGCCTGGCTGCGCACGAGCAGGAAGCGATCCGCCCCGCCGGCGGGATCGGGACACGTCTTCACCTCCACGCCCTCGCGCACCGCTGTCCAGTCTTGCGCGAGCAACTCCTGCTCAAAGGCTTTGAGCTGCGCTTTGGGCGTGCCCAGGAGGTAGCGGCGTCCCTCCCGCCGCAAAAAGGCGAGGTTCTCCTCCGCCACCATGCCGCGATCCATCACCCAGATGCGGTCCGGCCGCCCATAGGTCTTCTCCACCAGCCGCACGATGGTCTTCACCGTGGTCGAATCATGCCGATTGCCGGGAAACACCTCATACCCCAGCGGGAAGCCGGAGCGATCGACCACCAGCGCCAGGCACACCTGCACGCAGTCCGGCCGGTGATCGCGCGAGTAGCCGCGCCGGGCGGCCGGATTGTCAGGGGCCTGACCTTCAAAATAGGTCGAGGTGACATCGTAGAGCACCAGGTCATAGGTCAGGCCGAACAGTTCGCCGCCTTTGGCCTTGAGATGCGCGGCGAGCGCCGCCTTGTGCGGCAGCAGCGCATCCAGCGCGCGATACAGCCGGTCGTCATTGATCTTCGCCACCGGCACGCCCAGCACGTCGGCCAGCGCCGTGCGGCCATAGACGTGCTCGGCCAGCCGCAACTCGCTGGACGGATCAAGAAACCGGCTCAGCACCAGCACCTGCGCCATCACCGCCCACGGAATCTCTTCCCGGCCCGACGGCAGGTGGTCGGCGAAACAGGTGTCCAGCCCCAACCGCTGCAGCACCCACTGCCCGAGCCACACCCCGCCGAACGCCGCCGTGCGTTCCACCCGCAGGCTGCGCACGTCGATCGTCACCGGCGCCGGCGGCGTGTCCCCGAACAACGCCGGCTGTCGGTCCCGCGCGCCGGCGGCGGCGTGGACGACGCCGGCCTGCACGTCAGCGGCGAGATCCCCCAGATAGCTCACCACCCGCTGGCGCGGCCCGCGGGCGGTGCGATACGACTCGACGAGGGCCCACGTTTCCAGCGTCGTGCCATGGCGATGTTTCCGAATCGGACGCAGGTACATGCCCATAGTATACCGCACCGGGACAGGCGGAAGCTGGGTCACTACACGGCGTTTTGCCGACGATCCGAGCGTGCGCCGGCATCCCGCATCGGGTAACTACCGCTCGAAAAAATTGTGTGTAAATTTTTTAGGCGCGAAACTGCGGAGTTTGGG
>CAYZVY010000551.1:0-1550 GCA_964481675.1 uncultured Verrucomicrobiota bacterium | reverse complement strand
GAAGATGGAGCCAACGATCCGAATCGAACGGACGACCTGCTCATTACGAGTGAGCAAAAATCGTCGATTGGCGGGGCTTTTCTTAATGGTGTGTGTTTTTTGTGATTGTTATTCGCCGTCAAGTGTGCTTTAATCCTTCGTGCAAGGGCACTATTGCGCAAGAGAAGGAAAAGCACGATGAAAAGAACACAGGGATCGCTCCAACTCCGAAACGGCATCTATTATGCAGTATGGATGCACCAAGGCAAACTCTATCGGGTTTCGACGAAAACGAAGAACCCGAAAAAGGCTCGAGCGGAACTCCGCCGCGAGATTGCGCCCTTTCTGGCGGGCGAGGAAGTCGCCACCCTTCAAAGCGTGGTCGGCCGGCTGACGGGAGCCACCGCCGAGGCGGCCCGACTGCATGACGCCGCGAACCCGCCGCTGCGCATTGCCGATACCTGGCGGAAGTTTCTGCAATCCCCCCGCCGTCCCGATTCCGGGGCGCGCACCTTGCAGGAATACGAAAGTCGGTGGGCCCGCTTTGAGGAATGGGCCGGCAACCAGAAGCCCGCCCCCGTTTTCCTCCGGGAGGTGACCCGCGACCACGCCAACCGCTACGCCGCCGATCTGACCGCCGCAAGATTGGCGCCGGCCACCTTCAACGCGCACAGGAACCTGCTCAAGCTCGTTTGGCGCTGCATGGCGGAAGACGCCCGCACCGACCTGAACCCGTGGGAGGGCATCCAGTTGAAACGGCTGGATGCACTCGCCACCCGTAAGAAGGCGGTCACCGCCGCGCAGCTTGAAAGCCTGCTGGCCTCGACGCTGGCCGATATTGACCTTCACGACCTGCTGCTGCTGCTGGCGTGGACGGGGCTCCGCCTCGTTGATGGCGTCAAGATCCGTTGGGGCGCCGTGGATTTTCCCATGGGCGTGATTACCCTGGCGCCTCAGAAGACCGCGCGCCGGACGGGAAAGGAAGTCCACATTCCTCTGTTTCCAGTCGTCCGCGCCATGCTGGATGCCCGCCAATCGGGGCAGGCGATCGCCCCCGCGCGGCCTGTCTTCCCGGAACTTTCCCGGCAGTACGAACTGGACCGTGGCGCGACGTTCTCCAAGCGCATCACCGCCGCCTTCGAAAAGGCCGGCATGACGACTGCCGAAAATCGCAAGGGGCGTGAACGCAAAGCGGTCGTTTACGGCGCCCATTCGCTGCGGCACTTCTTCGTCACCGCGGCCTCCGCCGCCGGCGTTCCCGGGTTCATCATCAAAAGCATCACCGGACACGAGACCGACAGCATGCTTGAACACTACCAGCAGATCGGGATAGGCATGGCCGGCGAGATCGCCGCCAGAATCGCCAACGGCAAGCCGCCTGGACCGCCCCCCGAGGCGCTGGAGATTCAGTCGGCTGACAAGGTGCCGCCCGCAGTCAGGGAGGCGCTGAAGGGCATTCTGGCTGCTCTGGACAATGGCGACATCGACGGGGCGCGTGCTCGGCTGAAAGGCATTATCACATAAGGGAAAGCGAATCTTGCCACCCCCATGTTGCTTTGCACCACCATGGC
>CAYZVY010000550.1:0-1551 GCA_964481675.1 uncultured Verrucomicrobiota bacterium | reverse complement strand
AGTGCCAGGCGACGACGGCGGGATCGCGGACGCCCAGGGCCGCGGCGTGCCAGGCGTAGGCCGCCATGCCGCGCAGGCCGAAGAGCAGCGTGGAGCGCAGGGAGACGATGTCGGGATTGCCGTGGAACAGGTCGCGCGGCGCGAACTCGGGGGCCTTGCCCAGTTTGGCGGCCGCGGCGCGCACGTCGCGGGTCAGGGCGTCGATCCGCCCGGCGTCGAAGCTGACGTTGGTCACCGTGGCGAACAGGGCAAGCATGACGAGGTCGTCGGTCGCCGTATCGGTCGCCTTGCCTTCGGCCGCGCGGGCCAGGCCGATCAGGGCGCCGGTCAGCTGGTCCTGCCCGTCGGACACCTCGGGCTTTTTCCCGCAGACGCCGCTGCTGGTGCAGCCTTTTCCACCGGCCGCTTGTTCGCACTGGAAACAGAACATAGTCTCGCTCATCTTATTTCTCCTGTCTTGTCTGGGTTGCCGTCTTTTTCGTTTGAACTCGGGAACGGGAAGGGGCCACGCCCCCATCAAGGCCGGACCAGTCGGTGGCGCCCGCCATGGTCTCGAGGGTGGCGCCGGCGAGGGTCTGGCGGAGGCCGCGATTCAGCTTGGTGATTTCGCGGCCAAGGGGGCAGCAGCGCGTGGTGCAGATCCGGGGACTGAGCAGGCAGCGCTCGACGTTGAAGGGGCCGTCGAGGGCCTCGTAGACCTCGAGCAGCGAGATGTCGCCGGCGGGTTTGGCAAGGCGAGTGCCGCCGCGGGGGCCGCGGACAGAGTGGACGAGGCCGGCGCGGCTGAGGGCCTGCATGACCTTTGCGAAGTGGGCCTCGGAGAAGCCGAAAAGCTTGCACACCTCGCCGGAGCGGGCCAGCCGGTCGTCCTGCTGGGCCAGCCACAGCGTGGTGTGGATGGCGATCGACGCCGCCTCCGACATTTGTATGACTCCCGACATGCGCTCTCCTTCCGTTAATCTGGTACTAGAATACCTGAATATGGCGGAAGGTCAAACATTTTTTAATGTTTTCGCCGGGACCATCCTCTTTGATCGGTGTGATCCGCGCCAGCGGCGATACCCAGGAGCAGGGGGATTACCCAAAATCTTTATGGCCACAAAGGAACTCAAGGATCACAAAGGAATTTCTTTTGTGTTCCTTGTGTTCCTTTGTGGCCAATCATTCTTTGTTTTGCTCATTCCGAACATGCGTTGATTTCGGTCCGGGCGATGATCTCGTCCTGGATCGGCCCGGCCAGGCGGACAAATAATGAGCTGTAGCCGCTGACCCGCACCACAAGGTCCGGATGCCGCTCCGGGTGAACCCGGGCCTCCCTGAGCATCGCCGGGTCCACGCAATTGACCTGCAGGACGGAGCCGCCGGCCTGGAGAAAACGCCGGATGACGGGCGCGATGACCCGCGCCGGCAAGCCGCCCCGCACGGCCGGCAGCTTGACGTCCAGGACGGCCACCACCGGATAAAGCGTCAGATCCAGGGGCTCCAGCGCGGAGAGGACCTGCCCGACGCTGGCCCCGCGGTCGAAGGCCAGGAGGCCGGGGCTCATGCCCG
>CAYZVY010000549.1:0-1557 GCA_964481675.1 uncultured Verrucomicrobiota bacterium | reverse complement strand
CGGCGTCGAGCACCCGGGAGACGTCGCAGACGCGGTCGCGGGTGGTCTCGAGCAGGATCCGGCGCTCCTCGTCGGCGCCGGGATAGTCGACGTGGATGCTGAACATGAAGCGGTCGAGCTGGGCCTCGGGCAGGGGGTAGGTGCCTTCCTGCTCGATCGGGTTCTGCGTGGCCAGGACCATGAAGGGCTCGGGCAGCTCGTAGGTGGAGCCGGCGGCGGTGACGCGGCGCTCCTGCATGGCCTCGAGCAGGGCGGCCTGGGTCTTGGGCGGCGTGCGGTTGATTTCGTCCGCCAGCAGCAGGTTGGTGAACAGGGGCCCCTTGTGGAAGCGGAAGCGGCGCAGGCGCGTCTCGTGGTCCTCCTCGAGGATGTCGGTGCCCGTGATGTCGGCCGGCATCAGGTCGGGGGTGAACTGGATGCGCTTCATCTGGAGGTCGAGGGCGTCGGCGAGGGTGCGCACCATGAGCGTCTTGGCCAGGCCGGGCACGCCGACCAGCAGGCAGTGGCTGCGGGCGAAGAGCGAGACGAGCATCTGGTCGAGCACGACCTTCTGGCCGACGATGACTTTTTCAAGCTCCCGCAGCAGCGTTTCGCGGGCCTCCTTGAGGCGGGCGACGGCGAGCTGGGCGGAGGCGTTCAGTTCGGGGGCGGCGGGGGATGTCATGGGCGGGGTGTTCCTAGTGGGTCATGGCGTAGAGGATCATGTTGACGCCGAGGGGCATGGCGATGGCGGGGTCGATGGTCCGGGCGGCGGGATAGGGGCAGCCGAGCCAGCCGGCCTCGAGGTCGAGGGGGCTGTAGATCACCCGCAGGTCGCCGTTGATCGCGATGCATTCCAAAAGGGGGACAGGTGCGCCGCCGGTCTCCAGGGTGAAGGCGGCGCGGTAGAGCGGGTGGTCGGCCGGCAGCTTCTCGAGGGAGGCCTCGGGCAGGATGCGCTTCAGCTCGCGGCGGACGGCGTTGTCGAACGTTTTCAGGCCGAGGGCGTTGTTGATGATCAGCGTGCCGGAGCCGGACAGGAAGGCGCGCAGGGAGGCGGCCGCCTCGTCGCTGAAGCGGAAGTCGTCGAGGCCGGACAGGAAGAGGAACGGGGTGCCGCTGAGGTCGTCCTTGCCGGGGTCCACGGGCACGCGCTTGAGGCTGGCGCGCACGGCGGTGCCGGAGCGGATGCGGCGGAGCAGGGCGGCGGCGGCGCCCGGGTGGGCGTTCCAGGCGCCGTCGTGGCGGATCTGGGCGAAGACGAACTCGTCGGTCGGGTCGCGCTGGTCGCGGGCGCCGAAGAGCTCGGGCTTGCCCTCCTCCTTGCCGGCCTCGGCGTAGCCGATGACGTAGGCGATCAGGTTGACGCCGATGCGGGTGGAGGATTTGACGTCGTAGAAGACGGCCTGGTCGAGCAGGGGCACGTCGTGGTCATCCCAGCCGGTGCCGAGACCGAAGGGCGAGAGGATGACGGCGGCGCGGCTGCCGATGTAGAGCGCCTCGAGGTGCGGCTGTTCGGAGGAGCGGTTGCGGGGGAAGCGGACGCGGTCGACGTCGTGGACGATGTGGTAGAGGGGG
>CAYZVY010000548.1:0-1563 GCA_964481675.1 uncultured Verrucomicrobiota bacterium | reverse complement strand
GTACCCGACGGCCTTCAGGAAGCTGCGCGCCAGGAGCATGTGCCCGGTCTGATTCGGATGCACGCGGTCCCACGCCAGGGCGTTGGGGTGCACCGACTTCAGCACCTGGTCGATCGCGCCCTGCGAATCCACGAGGATGGCGTCATACTTTTTCGCCAGCTTGCGCACCACGTTCCCGTACTGGTCCATCCGCGCCCGCATGGCATCCTTGCGGTTCGGCTCGATGTAGTGCGGCGTCATCAGCACCAGCCCCTTCAGCATCGGGCGGGTCTGCGCCAGCAGCTCGTTATACGTCGCCTCGTACTCCTCAAGATTCACATGAATGTGGGTCATGCGCGGCAGGTCGAACTGGCGCCAGACGTCGTTGATGCCGATGTTGACGCTCAGCCAGTCGGGCTTGAGGCCGATCACGTCGCGCTCCCAGCGGGCCTTCAGATCCTTCACCGTGTTGCCGCTGTTGCCCACGTTGATCACGCGGATGCCGCGCTCGGGATAGGTGGAGGTGATCAGCGCCTCGATCATCGTCACGTACCCGCGGCCCAGCGGATCGCCCAGCCCTTCCGCCACCGGCTGCGCGCGCCCGCAGTCCGTGATGGAGTCGCCGATCATGAGCAGCTTTTCTTTTTTCCCGATTTTCATGCATTCCCCTGCATTTTTCCAAAATTTCCAGCCATTTTCACCAATAGGTCCTATAAGTCCTATAGGTCCTATTTCTTCTTCCGCCACTCCAGCAGCGCCGCCAAACCCTGGTGCAGCGTGGTCCCGGGCTCATAGCCCAGCACCTGGCGCGCCACGCCGATATCGGCCAGCGAATGCAGCACATCCCCCGCCCGCGGCGGCGCGAACGCCGGCGTGACCTTTCTCCCGTACAGGTCGCCCAGGACGGCCAGCAGGTCCAGCAGCGAAACCGCCTTGCCCGTCCCCACGTTGACCACCTGGCCCGGCTCCACCGGGGCCGCCTGCATGGCCTTCAGGTTCGCCTGCACCACGTCCTTCACATACACGAAGTCGCGGGTCTGCTTCCCGTCGCCGAAAAGGGTGGGCGTGCCGCCGGCCGCCAGCACGTCGGTGAACTTGGAAATGACGCCCGAATACATCGACTTCGGGTCCTGCCGCGGCCCGTAGACGTTGAAATAGCGGAGCGCCACGGTCTGCATCCCGTACAGCAGGGCGAAGGCCCGCAGGTAATACTCCCCCGTCACCTTGGTCAGCCCGTAGGGCGACTCCGGCTCGGGCCGCATGGTTTCCCGCTTGGGCAGCTCCGGGTTGTTGCCGTAGGCGGCGGCCGTGCTGGCCATCACCACCCGCCGGACCCCCGCCTGCTTCGCCGCCAGCAGCACGTTCAGCGTGCCGGTGGCGTTGACCTCGTGGCACTCGCGCGGCTGCTCCACCGACAGGGGGACCGACACCATCGCGGCCTCGTGGAACACGAACTCCACGCCGCGCATGGCCGCCTCGAGCGCGGCCGTGTCGCGCACGTCGCCCTCGATCAGCGTGTGCTGGCCCTTCAGGTGGTCCAGGTTCTCCCGGTGCCCGGTGGCCAGGTTGTCGAACACCTTCACG
>CAYZVY010000547.1:0-1581 GCA_964481675.1 uncultured Verrucomicrobiota bacterium | reverse complement strand
GCGGGCGAGAAGCGGATCCCGATTTACATCGGGGCGGAGGCGCAGAAGGTGTTCGGGCCGGTGGGCAAGACCAAGTCGGGGCTGTTCGCCTTCCGCGTGGTGGCGGGGAAGAAGGGCGTGGGGCTCTACGGCGAGTCCGAATACGGGACCAGCTACGCGATCTACGAGCTGCTTCACCGTCTCGGCTGCCGCTGGTTCATGCCGACCGAGCTGGGCGACTGCGTCCCGAGCCGGCCGGCCCTGGCCGTGCCGGAGATGGACGAGGCGCTGGCGCCGGCCACGGAAGCCCGCGGCATGTGGCAGGGGGGGGAGGACTATCTCCGGCGCAACCGGCTCAACGGTCATGATGCCATTCTCTGGCTTCACGAAGCCCAGGGGGCGGTGGAGGCATACATCACCGCCGAGCAGCGCCAGGCCCACCCGGAATGGTGCCTGCAGATCGATGGCAAGCCGCATCCCGTTTTTCTGCGCTGGACCCGGCAGGACGTGGCGGACGCCATGGCGGATAACATCATCAGGGAGATCGAGACCACCTATGAGCCCATGCTGAAGGCGGGCTTGAGGCTCGGGTTCGGCTTCGTGCCGGGCGACTACGTGGTGCCGGCCGACGACCCGGAGGAGGCAAAGGCGGATCCCGTGCCGCGCGTCTGGGAGCCGGCCGCGGGCCGGTGGTCGGTGACGGACCGCTACATCCTGCTGGCCAATCGCGTGGCCGAGCGCGTTGGGAAGAAATACCCCTCGGTGCTGTTCCGCGTACTGGCTTATGTGAACGTCAGCATGCCGCCCGCGAAGAATCCGGTGCACCCCAACATCGAGGTGCAGATCGCCCCGATCGACTTCAACCGCCATCACCCGATGACGTGGACGAACCACCCGAATGAGTTCTGGCTGCGCGACATGGTGCAGGGGTGGGGCAAGAAAGCGTCGCGCTTGAATGCTTATTGGTATGGCATGAACCTGGCCGAGCTTTCCGCGCCCAACCCGTTCATCACCAAGTGGGGCACGGACATTCCCGTCCTCCTGGATAGCCACTTGACCGAGTGGAGCCCGGAGACCATGGCCGGCTGGGAGTCCATGCTGCCGGGCTATGTGCTGGCTTCGCGCATGACGTTCTTCGGCAACGAAAAGGCCGATGACATCCTGCAGGATCTCTGGACGCGGTTCTACGGGCCGGCGGCGGAGCCCATGGGCCGCTACTGGCGCCGCATCGACCAGGCCTGGACAGGGGCCAACGAGTATGCCGGCGCCCACTGGGGGTACCTGCGCATGTTCACGCCCGAGGTGCTGGCCGGCGCACGGGCGGACATCAACGAGGCTCTGAAAATGGCGGGCAAGCCGGGCAGCCTGGAATACCGGCGCGTGAAGCTCATCGACGAGTCGCTCGGGCTGTTCGAGCAGTACATGAAGATGCGGCGCGACTGGGCCACCGCGAACCTGAAGAACCTGGGCGCCGACTACGCGACTTGGATCTCCGGCCTCTCCAACATGGTCGCCCACTACAAGAACCCGGCGGACGACACCTATGTCCAGGGCCGCTTCGGCACCTTCATCTATCCCGACGGCGCGATTGCAGGCCCCTAC
>CAYZVY010000546.1:0-1581 GCA_964481675.1 uncultured Verrucomicrobiota bacterium | reverse complement strand
CCCGTCCGCCAGGCACAGGTCGGTGCGGCCGTTGACGGTGGCCACCCGAACCGCCACCGCCTGGAGGGCGCCGGTGGAATTGTCCGGAATCGCCAGCCGTTCGACGCTTTGAATGAAGGGCTTGCCGGCAAAGGGTTCGATGATCGCCACGAATGTCGATTCCAATTGCTCTCCCCGACTCTGCACGAAGACGTTGGGAATCTGGTAGTTCCACTGGACGCAGTCCAGGTCGCCTTTCATGACCAGGGCGCCCGCCTGACCCAGCAGCCGCCAGCGCAGGAACTTGTCGGGCGATCCGGCGTCGTAGAGGGCGCCCATGAGACGTGCCTCGGTGCCGGCCTGATCGATTCCGGTGGACTTGGGCCGCGTCTTTTGGAGGCTGAACTCCACGGCCAGTGAATCGGGCGCCCGCCCGAACCACCGTTGGGCGGAGAACGTCCGCAAATACGCTTGCACCGTCGCGGCGGCCGTTCCCTCGGCGGCCGGCTGGTTGGTCAGGTTTTCCACCGCCTCGACGTTATGCCGGGGCTGGTTGGAGCCGGTGACGTCATTGACGTGGCTGTGCATGCAATAGGTGTGCACCGAACCGCCGGCGACGCGGAAGACATCCAGCACATAGGCGTTGGCGGTGACGATGTTCGTGGGCAGGCCCGCGGGCCTGGGGCCATAGGCCTGGGGCGGCAGCGGGACGGAGCCCTGCCCTTCGTCCACGTCAATCAGGGCGATCTGCCGCCGCGCCAGCCGCGCCAGACCCGAGGGGACAACCTGGGCCTGGAGATAACGCGCTCCGGGAAGATCCGCCAGGGACTGAATATAGGAACTGGCGGGGCCCGAATCCGGTCCGCTCCAGTTCCGGGAATCCACTTCCACGGTGTTATGGATGCGGGTTGTCCCGTCGTCCGGACTGGAATACCCGGGCCGCTGGCCGGCGTCCATGGTCATCGGCACGCCGTGGGCGTGGAGTTGCAGATCCAGCGTGTCCATGTGCGCGTGGCCGGTGCCCGTGCCGATCCGCAGCATCGCCGAACGGCGGAAGCGAAAATCGTCATGCGCCAGGCCCGTTTCCAGCACGGCGGCGTAGCCCGGCAGCACCCGGCTGGCCTGGTCCATCCAGGGGGCACGTGTCACCGCGGCGGCGGCGGCTTCGATGTCGCTCCATTCCCGATCCGTCCAATCCTCCCGTTTGCCGTAGTTCCGGATGATGAAGGCAAAACGGGGATCGGCGGTCCAGCGCCAGCCGAGAATGGTTTCCTCGCCCAGGAGATGATCGAAGTTCTTGTCATAACTCTTGTCCGGTCCTGTGACGGTGCCGATGCGGAGGGGCCAGAGGCCGGCCGTGCGGGTGCGGAGGGGGAAGAAAAGAGCGGAAATGACCTTGGGGAAGCGCTGCGGATCGGCCAGGTTGAAGCGCGGGTCACCGCCATGCCTGATGTAGTAGTCGGTTCCCTGGGCGATCGCCGCCGCCGACTCGTCGCCCATGACATAGGACATCGAGCCGATGGTGCTTCGGCCTTCGCGTTCGGTGGCGCTGACCAGGTAATCGGGCAGGCCGGCCAGGGGATGCGGATAATAGAAGGTGCG
>CAYZVY010000545.1:0-1587 GCA_964481675.1 uncultured Verrucomicrobiota bacterium | reverse complement strand
GCACATGATCAGCGTGTTCTTCACCACGTTGGTCACCGCCAGGGTGGAGCAGATGCCCAGGATCTGGCCGAACACGGGGTTGCCCGGTCCCAGGTTCTCCCGGAAGACGCGAAGCGCTTTACCCGCCGCCATCGGAGCCTCCTTCCGGCGCGGGCGCCGGCGCGGCGGCCGGGCCCGCCCGGTTCACGAGGTCCCGCACCGCCCGCGAGGTGATGGAGGCGCCCGTGATGCCGTCGATCTCGTGGGCGTCCCCGGACCGGGTCTTTTCGGGCACGAGCGAGAGCGGCGCCTTCTTGCCCTTGAACTGGTCCCGGAACCACGCCTCCTGGATGCGGGCCCCCAGGCCCGGCGTCTCGTTCTGCGCCGTGAAGGCGATGCCCGCCAGCGTGCCGTCCTCGCGGAGGCCCACCATGGCGTCGATCCTCCCCCAGAGCCCGGCCCCCGTGCCCGGCAGCACCCGCACCGCGCCTTCGGGATCCGCCACGTCGAACGTGCCGTCCGCGGCGGGGAAGACGCTTTTCTTATAGAGAGCTTCGACCGCGGCGTTGTCGGCGGGCGGGGTCAGGCCCGCGGCCTGGAGAACGGCCCGCTTGATGAAGAGCGTGCGGTTCCGCTCCACGGCGCCGTGCGTGGCCAGGTAGGCGCCCGAGACGGCCGACATGAACACCAGCGTCAGCGCCAGCATGAAGGCGAGGGGATAGAGCCGCTTCGCCAGGGTGGGGGCCGGGCTCATGCGCCGCCTCCCGCCGCCGATCCGGCGGCTTTCGGTGCGGCGGCGCGGGACTTGATGAAAAAGTCGGTGATCGGCGCGAACATGTTCGCCAGCAGCACGGCGAACATGGTGCCCGCGGGCCAGGCCGAGAAGATGCCGATGACGCTCGAGAGGAGGCCCACCAGCGCCCCGAAAAGCCAGCGGCCGGTGTCCGTCTGCGCGGCCGAAACGGGGTCCGTGGCATAGAAGAAGATGCCGATCAGGAAGCTGCCCGCCAGCATGGCGTGGAACGGATCGGCCGCCCGGGCCGCCCCCAGTTTCCATAGCAGGGTCTGGATGGCCAGGAAACCCAGGATGCCCGCCAGCGGGATGCGGTAGTTCGCCGTGCGGGTGAAGACCAGGTAAAGCCCGCCCAGGATGGCCAGCACCGCGCTGGTGCCGCCAATCGTGCCCGCCGCCGACCCCCAGAACAGGTCGCCCAGCGCAAAGGGGTGCCCGGCCTTCAGCAGCATGCCGGGCGTGGCGCCGGTGATGGCGTCGGGCGTATAGGCGGCAAAGCCGCCGGGCAGGCCGGTGAAGGCGGGATTCCACCGGGCCGTCATGGGCGCGCCAAAGCAGATATAAAGGAAGGCGCGGCCCGTCAGCGCCGGGTTGAAAACGTTGCGGCCGAAGCCCCCGAAGGCCATCTTGCCGAACACCACCGCGAACACCACCCCGGCCACCGCCATCCAGTGCGGCAGGGGCGGGGGCAGCGACAGCACCAGGAGCGTGGCCGTCACGAAGACGGCCGACGAGACCGGCTGCTTCCAGGGGCGGCAGAAGGCGTATTCGGTCAGGAAGCCGGCCGCGTTGGCCAGCGCCAGCATCACCAGCAC
>CAYZVY010000544.1:0-1592 GCA_964481675.1 uncultured Verrucomicrobiota bacterium | reverse complement strand
GGACTTTATCCTGAGGCACCGGGTTCCGTAGTTCCTGTCTTATATCCGCCGCCTTTACATCCCGCAGGGCGATTCCCTCCCGACAGGCCATCGCGGCCGCAAGGCCGGCCGCCTGCCCCAGCAGGCAACCGGTCGCCATGATCCGGGTCGAGGACAGCGCCACCCGTGTGGCCGAAAAGCAACGGCCGGCGACCAGCGCATTCGCAAGGTTTTTCACCATCAGACATCCGTACGGAATCTGGTAGGGAGGCATGACCTCCTTGGCGATGGCCGCGGAGTCGAGGGGAAAACACCCGTGCGCAATGGCGTCCGGAAAGCGCCGGCCGGCCCGCAGGTCATCGGCCGTCAACACATACTCCCCTTCCACCCGCACGCTGTCCCGCAGCCCCAGCATGGCCGCGGAATAGGCGAACACAGTGTCCTTCCCCTGCTCCGTCTGCTGGAAATGACGGACGAATTCGGGGATGCGGCGGCGGAACGCGCGACCGGCGTCGGAATAGCCAAGCCCGGTGGACGTGTCGAACCCGCCGTCCGGCCACCACATTTTCAGGCCGGTCCGCCCGGGTTCCCGCCAGACCGAATACCGGGGCGCCGGCGCGCCCGGTTCCAGGCGTGTCACGGCTTGCGGGCGAGGATGCGCCGCGGGTTGCACGAAGATCATGTGACTGGGGGGAATGGACTGCGGATGCTCGCCGTCCGGAGGCAACACCCCGGCGCCGGCATGGCGGGAAAGGATGCCGTCGCCGGTGGCGTCGATGACCACGCGCGCCGCCACGCGCTGGGTCAGTGAACGGTTATGCACCAGGACCGCCCGAACCCGGCCGTCCTCGACTTCCGCGCCGATGACGTCGGTGGCCAGCAGCAGATGGACGCCGTCGCGTTCGGCCAGTTCCTGCAGGACGAGCGCCAGCACATGATGATCGAACGTGTGATTGAAGAAAGGCGGGGTTCTACCGACACGCCAGCCGTTTGTTTCTCCGATGGCTCCGTAGGCCGCCAGTCCGGCCCAGATGTCATCGAACACCCGACCGTGGCCGGCAGGCAGTGTGTCATCACCAAAGCAGAAGTTCCCCACCCCGCCACTGGTGCCAAGGCCGCCCAGGATTTCCAGCCGCTCCACCAGCAGGGTGCGTGACCCGGCGCGGGCCGACGCACAGGCGGCGCCGACGCCGGCCATTCCGCCGCCGCACACCACGACGTCGTAATCGCCTATCAACGGCGGATTTCGCTCTTGAGGGGATCGTCCCTGCGTCATCGCGGAAACCCCCTATCGCCGCCTGCACGCGGAATGTTTTTCAGACTGTCGAATGCCGGCTCAACATCACGATCCCGTTCCAGTTGGCGCACCAGCACGGCGGGATCCAGTTCACGGGGTGTCACCCCCGCTCGCAGGCTGAGCGCAGCCGCCGTGCCTGCCGCCTGCCCGGTCGACTGGCAGGTCTGCTGGATGCGCAGGGACGCCTGGGCTGTCCGCTCGGCGGAAAGGCAGCGCCCGCCCACCAGCAGGTTGTCGACACCGGCGGCCACCAGGCAGCCATAGCGGATATCGAAATAGTCGCCCGCCAGCATCCTGGCCTTGCGGGCCTGGTATG
>CAYZVY010000543.1:0-1592 GCA_964481675.1 uncultured Verrucomicrobiota bacterium | reverse complement strand
TCCATTCGCCGCCGATCCGCGCCTCGCCTTTGACGATGAGCGGTGGCGTGAAATAACTCCCCTGGCACCAGCGCATGAGCGTCGAGCCGTCGGGCTTTTTGAGCTCCATGGCCAGCAGCAGCGTGCCGCCATGCTGGTTCGTCGGAACATCGGCAGCAAGAGTGATGTCTGCCGCCGTACCGCCGCCATCCCCGGAACTGGTCATCGCGCCGACCGCTTCAACGGCATTCTCGAACGTGACCGAATGCCCTGGGCCGTCTGCGCCTGGGCCGTCGGGACGAGCGACCGTCATCGCCACCTCGACTCTCCGGCTCGACTCGGCGAACTCCACCGGGATCGGACGGTCCTTGAAGATCCGGTCTGGGGTGGCCTCGCCGCCGGACGGCACGATCTCCAGGAGCACGATCTCGTTGGGGCGCAGGGCGATAGCCGCGTCTCCGCTCTGGCCGCGCGCCAGCCTGGCGGGGGCGGGATGGAGCCGGTAGATGTCGTGGTCCTGGTTGTCCGCAAGCCCCCAGCGGGCGTCCAGGCGCAAGGCGACGCGGGCGTCCTCCAGCGTGGGATTGCTGATGGCGATGAAGGCACGGCCGCCATGGGCGCAGCAATAGCCATACGGCTCGAATTTCCACGGATCGCCGATGACGGGGCGGGCGTTGGCGAAGCATTCCGGCCTGGCCTTGGCCAGCGCGATGAAGCCCGCCATTTCCACCCGCTCGGCGGGGGAGAGCCAATCCGTGTCGCTCCACGGCTGGATCAGCAGGCCGCCCCGGCACAGATCCATCACCATGCCATCCTGCCAGCGGCTCTTGCCGATCGAGCTGTTCCAGAACCCCCAGTCGGAAAGCCAGACGCCCAGCGAGTCCTTGCCGATCCACGGGACATCTTCCATCCATTGATGCGCCTGGTCGAGATGGAGGGCCACGCTGCCGCGGACATGGAGCGCCGGATGGTGCGAAGGAGAGCAGCCCTCCGTGAACAAGCCGGGCTCGAAGAGGGTGTCGGCATCGAGCAGCCACCAGGGCGAGCGATAGCCCCAGTAGAGCATCAGAAAGACATCGGGGCACTCCTCGTCCAGCTCGCGCAGGTAGGCGATGAAGGCCGATTGCAATACCTCGGTCGAATACACGCCCGGCAGATGGTCGTGGTTGGGATTGTGGCAGATGTGCCTTGACGCATCGAATTTCACCAGGCGGACGCCCTCGCGCAGGTGGTGGCGGAAGGCGGTGGCGTTCATCTCGTAAAATGCCCGGTCGCCCCAACACAATTGAGGGCTTTTGGACTGCACATAGGCGGTGTCATTGTTGTGCGCGTGAGCCACGACCGGATTGCCGCCGCTGGTCCAGCTCGACCAGGTTCCAGCATACCACAAGCCGGGCGCAGTTCCGATCTCCGCGAGTTTGTCGAACGCTGGGCGGAGTCCGTCGGGGAAAAGCCGCGGTTCGGGGCGGATCAGGTCGCCCCGGTAATTAGTCCAGAAATCGATCGAGCAGAAGTCGAAATGGCAGCCGGACGCGCGGTCGCCTTCGGTGATTTTTTTGATATGTCCGTCCAGGAATTCCGCCGTCTCCCAGAACATCTCGACCGGTTCGGCC
>CAYZVY010000542.1:0-1597 GCA_964481675.1 uncultured Verrucomicrobiota bacterium | reverse complement strand
GCGGATCGAAGAGCAGCACGGTCCGGCCCAGCGCGCCCGGACCGGGCGTCTTCCTGGGATACACGGCAATGTCCCACTCCTCGCCGCAGACGACCGCGCCATCGGACGAGAGCATCACGTTCAAGGTGTACGTCGTTTTCTGGTCGACTTCCGGCAGCGTGAACGCGAACTCGCCGCGCTCGATCGCGCCGGACGACAGAGTCTGCGAGACCTTACCCTTCGCCTCCTCATCGCCATCCGGCGCGAGGAGCCGCCACCGGAGCGCCATGTCATGGGGGCGGAACAGGCTGTTGATGATCGTGAAACGACGCGTTTGCTTGCTGCCGGCAAATCCGTGCCGCTGGTTTTCCGGCATGATCAGGGCCTGTTCGAGAAAAGCGCCCCGCACGACGCCCGGCAGAAAGCTGTACGCATTGACGACGGAAAGGCCGAAGTCCCGGTGCCCGTCGAGCTCGGTCTTCCACATCCAGGCGATCGGTCCGGAGCTGGAATCCACGGCGGGTGACACCACATCGTCCTCACCCACGACCCGCGTCGGCCCCGGGGGCATGTAGAGCCCCCCGGATTTCCAGAGGAACTCGTTGTCCATGATGACCTTCTTGTCCGGGTTGAGCATCACCGGATTTATCGGGCAATACTGCGTTTCCTCGCCGGGTTTGAACTGCCGGTCCAGCGACCGCCAGTAAGCGCTGTCAGGCCAATAAGGGGTCCGCCCGTTCATGGTGTACTCGTTGGGCGGCCCGAAGTAGTGGTTCATGTAGTGGAAGCTGTAGTTGTCGAGCAGGCCATGGAGATCCCCCTCGGCATTCGCGAGCGTCCAGCGGGTCGGATCGTAGGCCCGGACGGCGTCGGACAGCGCCTTGAAGCGGCGGGCGCCCTGCATCGCATCGCCCCAGAAGAAGCACAGCCACTCGTTCGAGAGGTCCCACGCCAGGATATGCGGGCTGTTCTGCTGCCGCTTGAGCGCGGCAATGTTGTTCTCCTCCGCCGTCTTCCAGAACCGGTCGTTCTCGATGTTGTGCTGGCTCGGCGTGTTGCGCAGGCCGGAAATGCCCTTGTACCCGAGGATGCCGACCTCGTCCATCCAGTCGCGTCCGCCGCCGCGGGTGAAGGTGAAGTTGCCCCGGGGATGGAAGCGGAACATGGTGCCGTAGCCGACCGGCCGGATGGGACGCCCGTTGAACATGATGTGGGGGCCGTCGATCCAGGATTCCCGGAATCCGAAACGCTCCCGGCTCACATCGAGAACCTTGCCGGTGCTGCGGTCGGCGATCGTCACGCGGAGCGTATAGAGATGCGGACTGCCGGGCTCCCACAACACGGGATTGCCCCAGTCTTTTTCCAGACTGAAGCCGGCCGGTTGGTCCGGCTTCAAGGTCAGTTCCCGCGTTCCAAGCTGAAGCAGGGGTTTGCCGTCGTCCAGGACCTCGGCGGACACCGTGACGCTGGCCTCGGCACGGCCCCGGTTGGCCGCGCTGATCTTCGCCGTGATGCGCTTGTTGCGGACCGACGTCGCGACAAAGATGTCTTCGCTTGAAACCACGGGCGCCGAATGGATCGCGACCGGGCCGATGCCGTAGCCGTTGGCCCCGAAGAT
>CAYZVY010000541.1:0-1627 GCA_964481675.1 uncultured Verrucomicrobiota bacterium | reverse complement strand
CCTCGGGCGGCGCCCGCATGCACGAGGGCATCGTCTCCCTCATGCAGATGGCCAAAACCAGCGCGGCCCTCTCCCGCCTGCACGCGGCCGGGGTCCCCTACTTCTCCCTGCTCACCAACCCCACCACCGGCGGCGTCTCCGCCAGCTATGCCATGCTGGGCGACATCAACATCGCCGAGCCCGGGGCCCTCGTGGGCTTCGCCGGCCGGCGCGTCATCGAGCAGACCATCAAGCAAAAGCTCCCGGATGAGTTCCAGACCGCCGAATATGTCCGGGATCACGGCTTCATCGACCTCGTCGTGCCCCGCAAGGACCTTCGGGAAACCCTGCACAGGCTCATCGAATACAGCATGAACACCAAGGTTGATTAAGGGCCTACAGCCATGAGTTTTGACTTCGAAAAACCGCTGGAAGAGATCGAAACCCGCCTGCATGACCTGGCCGCCCAGAAGGAGGCCAAGCCCGAGGTGCAGGGGGAAATCGACACGCTGACCCTCCAACTGGGGGAAAAGCTCAAGGGGATCTACGCCTCCCTCACCGCCTGGCAGACCGTGCAGGTCGCCCGCCACCCGGAGCGCCCCTCCCTGCGCGACTACATCGGCCGCCTGTTCACCCACTTCATCGAACTGCACGGCGACCGCGCGTTCGGCGACGACCAGGCCATCATCGGCGGCTTCGCCACCTTCGACAAGCACCGCGTCATGATCATCGGCCACCAGAAGGGCAAGTCCGTCGAGGAGAACATCAAGTTCAACTTCGGTATGGCCCGCCCCGAGGGCTACCGCAAGGCCCTCCGCCTCCTGCGGATGGCGGAAAAATTCCACCTGCCCGTCATCTCCTTCATCGACACGTCCGGAGCCTTCCCCGGCCTCGACGCCGAGGAGCGCGGCCAGGCCGAGGCCATCGCCCGCAACCTGCGCGACATGAGCAGCCTCGCCGTCCCCATCGTGGTCCTGGTGACCGGCGAAGGCGGCAGCGGCGGCGCCCTCGGCATCGGGGTCGGCGACCGCATCCTGATGCTCTCCCACTCCGTCTACTCCGTCATCTCGCCCGAAGGCTGCGCCTCCATCCTCTGGCGCGACGGGACCAAGGCCCCCGAAGCCGCCGAGGCTCTCAAGATCACGGCCCCCGCCCTTCTCAAGCTCAAGATCATCGATGAGATCGTGCCGGAGCCGCCGGGCGGCGCCCACCGCGACATGGACGGCACCATGAAGGCGGTCCGCAAGGCCCTGCTCAAGCACATCGCCGATCTGAAAGGGTTCAGCACCAAGAAACTGCTGGACCGCCGCTACGAAAAGTTTGCCAAAATAGGACGGTTCTAACATGAAAACGACGTCATCCGCCGCCCGCATCCCCCTCCGCATCACCGACACCACCCTGCGCGATGCCCACCAGTCCCTCTGGGCCACCCGCATGCGGAGCCGGGATATCCTCGACATCATCGACACGATCGACAACACCGGCTACTACTCCCTGGAAGTCTGGGGCGGCGCCACGTTCGACGTGTGCCTGCGCTTCCTGCGCGAAAACCCCTGGGAGCGCCTGCGCCAGATCAAGGCCCGCGCCAAGAAGACCCCGCTCCAGATGCTCCTGCGCGGCCAGAACATCCTCGGCTACCGCAACTACT
>CAYZVY010000540.1:0-1632 GCA_964481675.1 uncultured Verrucomicrobiota bacterium | reverse complement strand
ATAAGGGCCGGGTGGCGGTGGGCATGAGCGGGGGGGTGGACTCCACCGTGACGGCCTGGCTGCTTCAGAAAGAGGGCTGGGAGGTCATCGGGCTGACCATGTCCATCTGGGACGGTTCCGTGTCGCTGCCCGAATCCAACCGGTCGGGCTGCTTCGGCCCCGGCGAGGCCAAGGACCTGGAGGCCGCCCGCGAAGCCGCCCGGCGGCTGGGCATTCCGCACCACACGATTCCGCTGGCCGGCGAATACAGCCGCGACGTGCTGGACTATTTCCGCCGTGAATACCGGGCCGGCCGCACGCCGAATCCCTGCGTGGTCTGCAACCAGCGGCTGAAGTTCGGCCTGCTCCTCGAGCGGGCGCACACGCTGGGTATCCCGTTCGACACCTTCGCCACCGGCCACTACGCCCGCATCCGGCGGGATGAGCCCGACGGGCCGTACCATCTGCTGAAGGGCGTGGACCGGACCAAGGACCAGTCCTATTTCCTCTCGCGCCTGACTCAGGACCAGCTGAGCGGGATCCTGTTTCCCCTGGGCGGGCTGCTCAAGGCGGACGTGCAGAAGCTGGCGCGCGAGGCGGGGTTCGAGGCGTATGCCGACAAGCCGGAGAGCCAGGACTTCATCGAGTGCGACAGCTACGCGCCGCTGTTCGGGGCGGAGGACGCCAAGCCGGGACCGATCGAGGACTCGCAGGGGCGGCGACTGGGGGAGCATCGCGGGCTGGTCAACTACACGGTGGGCCAGCGCAAGGGGCTGGGCGTGGCCTCGGGCGGGCGGCTTTACGTGAAAGAGCTGAAGGCGGAGACGGGCACCGTGGTGCTGGGCACGCACGAGGAACTGAAGAGCGGCGCGTGCCGCATCGAGGCGGTCAACTGGATCCGCGGCGAGGCGCCGGCGGACGGCGTCCGCTGCGAGGTGCGGCTGCGCTACCGGCACGAGGGCGTGGGTGCGGCGCTGCGGCGCGACGGCGGCGAGTGGCTGGCGATTTTCGACAAGCCGCAATTTGCGGTGGCGCCCGGGCAGGCGGCCGTCCTGTACGACGGCGACGAGGTGCTGGGCGGTGGATGGATTGGAGGCACGACATGAGCGCGAAGAAGCAGATCCCGGTGACATGGCCGAAGGATCTTGAGCCGAAGATGCAGCAGCTTGAGGCGTGGCTGGCAAGCCGCGCGGGCGGCGTGCTGGTGGCCTGGAGCGGCGGGGTGGACAGCACCTTCCTGGCCGTCATGGCGAACCGCGTCCTGGGGGCGAAGACCCTGGCGGTGACGGCGGATTCGCCGTCGTTCCCCCGGGCCGACCTGCGGGAGGCCAAGGCGCTGGCGAAAACGTTCAAGCTGAAGCACAAGGTCATCTCCACGGACGAGATGGCCAACCCCGTGTTCACGGCCAATCCGCCGGACCGCTGCTACCATTGCAAGTCCGAGCTGTACGGCAGCCTGCGCAAGGTGGCCGACCAGGCGGGGCTGGCGGACCTGGCGGATGGCAGCAATGCCGACGACACGGGCGATTTCCGGCCCGGCACCCGCGCGGCGTCCGAGCACGGCATCAAGCGTCCGCTGCAGGAGCTGGGCTTCACCAAGGCGGAGATCCGGGCGGCGTCGCGCATCCTGGGCCTGCCGACGGCGGACAAGCC
>CAYZVY010000539.1:0-1658 GCA_964481675.1 uncultured Verrucomicrobiota bacterium | reverse complement strand
TTTGGAAACGCCGCCGCACCCGATGATGCCAATCCGGAAAGCCATGAAGCCCCCTTATTCGCTGACAACGTTATGAAGGTATCGTGTCCCGCAATAAAGATCAATCCCATTCCAATGATCCGAACCGAAGAACTAGGCGCCGAGCGCCCGTTTGCAGGTCCAGGCCTGAAGGCGGGCCTGGCGGCAGAGGTTGTCCAGCGGCATGGTCTTGTCGAACACGGACCAGTGCAGGTACCCGTGCCGGGCCCGGGCGTCGATCGCCATGGCCATCTCCGGATACCGGGGATAGCTGGGCGCCCCCCGGATCCCGCCCCCCTTTTTCGCCGCCAGCCGGGTGACGCCCGCCGCGAACAGGAAGAACAGGGCGCCCAGGCCGATCCGGTTGACCCCGTCGTCCCCCAGCGGCAGGTTGCCGGGCAGGCAGCCCTTCGCGCGGGCGAACGCCGCCACGCGAACGGCCAGGGCCGCCAGCTCCGCCTGCGGCCAGGTCCGCGCCTCCAGGCACTGGTCCGGCTCCTCCATCGGCCCCAGCACCTCGCGCACGGGAAGCCGGGCGGGAAGCCGTCCGCCGGCCAGACACTCCGCCCACGCCACGATCCATTCCGCCGCGCTCGCCTCTTCCCCGTCGGGAATCCGGAGGTCGCGGCAGGCCTGCGCGGCATAACCGGCCAGCTCCTCGCGCGTGAAAAACCGTTTCTTCCGCCCGAACCGCCGGACCATGTCCGAAAACGACCGGATCCGCAGCGTGTCGTGATCGCGCAGAAACCGGACCATGCGGCGGAAGCCGTTGCGCGCCTCGCGCACCTGTCGCTCGGGCACAAACTCAGGCAGCCGCCACGGCCGGCGGTTGACCCCGTCGGCATAATTGAGCGAATCGGTGTACTGCCGGCTCTTGACCATCAGCGGATGGGCCATGAAAAGGGCGTGCCACGCAAAGCCCGCGGCAGCCGCGCGCCGGATCTCCCCGTCGAGCCGTTCCAGCGTGCGGTCCAGTTCCCGGGGAAGACCGTACGCCTTCTCGTCGATATACAGCTCGTGGCCGAAATTCAGGGCGCCGCAATACCAGAGCGGATCGCGGGAGGCGCTCGCGGCCTGGGAATAGGCAAACGGAAGCCCCAGTTCGGCGCCAAAGCGAATGTGAGGGGCGGCGAAATTGCCGCCATGGCGGCTCAGGCAGGCGACCTTGACGCCGAAGATCCGCTCCAACTCCCGGATATGCCGCCCTTCCTTGTCGCGGCAGACCGACACCGCCTCGTCCCAATCCAGGCCAGCCAGCGATTCGCAGAGCGTCGGGTGATGGGAGCCGTTGTCGGTGTGGGAGCCGATCTCATGGCGCGCCATGGCCTTGATCACGTCGGTGCGACCGCGCGCCTCCAGGACGCGGGCCTTGCCGCCGATCACCATGAAGGTGCCCGTCACCTCCTCCTCGGTCATGATCTCGGCCATCCAGCCCGGGATGTCGTCCAGCCCGTAACGGCCGGGCGTGGTGTAATCCTCGACGTCGAATACCAGGGTTGTCTCCATGCGCTTTCCCTCCGGTGCAGAGCGGGTTGATGACCGTTTCATTATCCCCATCCGGCCCCCGCATGGCAAGGGGCATTAGCCAGGGCAAACGCATCAAAATTCTCGCCAACACTCAGGAAACTGGCACGCTTTCT
>CAYZVY010000538.1:0-1673 GCA_964481675.1 uncultured Verrucomicrobiota bacterium | reverse complement strand
CTGCAGATCAAGATCGCCCAGGGCGCGAAGCCGGGCGAGGGCGGCCAGCTGCCCGGCCACAAGGTCGACCGCGAGATCGCCCGGGTGCGGCACGCGACGCCCGGCGTCACGCTCATCTCGCCGCCGCCGCATCACGACATTTATTCGATCGAGGACATCGCCCAGCTCATCTACGACCTGAAGAACGCCAACGACGAGGCACGGGTGTCCGTGAAGCTGGTGTCCGAGGTCGGCGTGGGCACGGTGGCCGCCGGCGTGGCCAAGGCGCGGGCCGACATGATCCTGATCAGCGGCTACGACGGCGGCACGGGCGCCTCGCCGCTCTCCTCCATCAAGCACGCGGGCGCGCCCTGGGAGCTGGGGCTGTCCGAGACCCAGCAGACCCTGGTGCTGAACGGCCTGCGCAGCCGGGTGCGGCTCCAGGTGGACGGCCAGCTGAAGACCGGGCGCGACGTGGTGGTGGGGGCCCTGCTGGGGGCGGAGGAGTTCGGCTTCGCCACGGCCCCGCTCGTGGTGTGCGGCTGCGTGATGATGCGCAAGTGCCACAACAACACCTGCCCCGTGGGCGTGGCCACGCAGGACCCCGAGCTGCGGAAGCGCTACAGCGGCAAGCCCGACTACATCATCCAGTTCTTCACCTTCATCGCCGAGGAGGTGCGCGCGCTGATGGCCCGGCTCGGCTACCGCACGTTCGACGAGATGGTGGGGCACAGCGACCGGCTGGACGTCAACCGCGCCATCACGTTCTGGAAGTCGCGCGGGCTCGATTTTTCCAGGATTTTCCACCATCACGCGGCCGGCGCGGCCCGGTGCCTGCAGAGCCAGGACCACGGCCTGGAGCAGGCGCTGGACTATGCGCTGCTGCCGAAGGTCGAGTCCGCCATCGCCGGCGGGCCTCCCGTGAAGATCGACGGGCTCGCGATCCGCAATGTGCACCGCACGGTCGGCGCCATCCTGTCCAGCCGCATCGCCCGCCGCCACGGCCACGCGGGGCTGGCGCCGGACAGCATCACCCTGTCGTTCACGGGCGCGGCCGGCCAGAGCTTCGGCGCGTTCGCGTCCCGGGGGCTGACCCTCCAGCTGCAGGGCGAGGCCAACGATTATGTCGGCAAGGGGCTGTCGGGCGGGCGGATTATCATCCGGCCCTATCCGGGCGCCACCTACGATCCCGCCCGCAACGTGATTGCCGGCAACGTCATGCTCTACGGCGCCACGGCCGGCGAGGTGTTCGTCAACGGCCAGGCCGGCGAGCGCTTCTGCATCCGCAACAGCGGGGCCACCGCGGTGGTGGAGGGCTGCGGCGACCACGGCTGCGAATACATGACCGGCGGCCGGGTCGTGATCCTGGGGCCCACCGGGGTCAATTTCGCCGCCGGCATGAGCGGCGGCATTGCGTATGTCTACGATGAAACCGGGGCGTTCGACTCGTGCTGCAACCTGGAGATGGTCGACCTTGACCTGATCCTGACCCCGGCGGACGAGCGCGAGCTGAAAGGGCTGCTGGAGCGGCACGCGGCCCTGACGGGAAGCCCCAAGGCCAGGGCCCTGCTGGCCGACTGGGACAACACCCGGATCCGCTTCGTCAAGGTGTTCCCCATGGAATACCGGCGCGTGCTGGGGCAGATGATGGTGGAGGACGAGGCGACGGCGCGCGAGGAAGTGGTGAGGCAGTA
>CAYZVY010000537.1:0-1681 GCA_964481675.1 uncultured Verrucomicrobiota bacterium | reverse complement strand
TAGCCGAACCGGAAGCTGAACAGGTCGGCATCCTTCAGCTCGATCTTCAGGCGCAGCCCGCGCCCCGCCAGGGCGGACACGTCGGAGCCGCCCTTCCACTGGACCGGCCGGTCCAGGTCGTCGCCCAGGACGGGCCAGCAATCGTCCATGGAAAATCCGGGAACAACGCGGCCGTCCGGCTCCTGCCACTCGACCCGCACCGAGCCCGCCGCGGAGGCCGAAAAATTGAGGAACAGCCGCCCGCCCTTGAACGTGAAGGGATGCGTCAGGATCGTCCCCCCCGCCACCGGGGCGTTCACCGACACGAACCCGTCCTGCCGCAGCGTGTAGCGCCGCTGGGTCAGCCCCGTGCCGCGCCAGTAATGCTCGGTCAGATAGAGGGACAGCTCGCTCCCGCCGCCAGGCTGGTCCGACGGCGTCTCGAGCAGCCCCCAGGCCGCGTAAATGTCGCCATAGCACCAGCTGCCCTCGGACCTCAGCCCCGGCCGGACGAACGCCTCGGGCCAGCGCTTGAAATGCAGGCCGTCACGGCTGCACATGAACTGGGTGTCGGTCACGGCCGAGCCGTACCGCTTGCTGACGCCCGCGCGCTGGACCCGGTGCTCCGGCTCCGGCAGCGCCTCCACGGCGGGCGACCAGGCGTGCTCGACGTAGCGCGCCGGGAAGCCCAGCCACAGGTGGGGCGCGCGGTCATAGGCCAGCACATTGTTCGTGTAGAGCGCCTCCAGCGGCGTGTTCCCATAATCGAGCGCCTGCGGCTCGCTCCAGTGGACCAGGTCCGCCGAGGTCGCCGTCATGATGATGCGCAGGCCCTGGTACGCCGTCTTGTCCCAGTGGCGGAAGTAGGCCCGGTAGGCGTTGTCCGCCGGGCTCCACCGCACCGTGTTGTGCGAGTCAAGGGCGTAGCCGGCCAGCACGGGCTTGTTGGGCGCCAGGGTCCAGCGGATGCCGTCGGGCGACGTCATCAGGTAGAGACCGTTGTGCGACGTTTTCCAGCCGGCGCCGAACGCCTTCCAGCGGGCCGCCGGCGCGCAATCGGGATTGGCGTCGAGGAAGGGCGCGAAGCCGTGGACGCCCCACTTGTCGTCCCCCGCCCCCATCCACACGATGTTGTTGTGCGGGGCGCCGGGATACGCGAGCAGATTCACCGGGAGGCGCTCCCACTGGATGCCGTCCGTGCTTTCCGCCACGCAGATCGTGGGCGGCCTGGGGATGTTGAGCTTGCCGGGCGCGGTCAGGTCGATATGCCACGAATCGTAATAGAGGCGGAAGCGGCCGCCCACGCGCATGACGGTGGCAAAGGCGCCCATGCAGCCTTCCCAGGGCTGGTCGGTCACCAGGATCGCCTCGCGGGGCACGGGGTGATGCAGCATCTGCCGGGCGCCCCCCTCGAGGTGATCGATCAGGAAATCGTCGGCCAGCAATTCGCGGCGGGATCCGAGTTCAACAGGCGCGCGCATGGGAGGGTCCTCCTTGATGAGCCGCCACGTTACAACGGAACGCAGGGGGGTACAAGATCATATCCGGCTCAAAGTCCTAATCCTCTCGTAATCTTAATCTTGCTTATATATCTTAATCCTGCCTGGAGCCGGCTCCTCCCCCCCCGCCGGTGTCGAACGCCTATCATGGCACGGTCGTTCCCGGCCGCGACCCCTTCCGATAGCATCCGGGTCGCCTTTTT
>CAYZVY010000536.1:0-1682 GCA_964481675.1 uncultured Verrucomicrobiota bacterium | reverse complement strand
GCGCAAGCAGGCGGAGGAGTCCCTGCTCACCTCGCAGCAACTCGCCGAGAGCATCATCGATAGCATCCCCGGCACGTTCTACATGCTCGATGAAGCCGGCAAATACGTGCGCTGGAACGCCTATCAGCGCGACGAAATCGTCGGCAAGCCCGACGACCAGATCGCCGGCTTCCCGACGATTGACACCATCCATCCGGACGACCGAGCGCTGATTCAAGCACGAATCGCGAACGTGTTGCGGACCGGTGTGGTTGAGATCGTGGAGGGCCGGGTGTTGCTACACGGTGGGCCGGCCTTCATCTGGATGCTGATGACGGGCCGACGCATGACGATCGCAGGCCGACCGTTCCTGGTGGGCACCGGTATCGACATCACCGAGCGCAGGGAACACCAGGAGCATATCGAGCTGCTTGTCCACATGCTCGACGAGGCGCCCGCAGCCGTCACCGTGCACGACAACGCCGGCCAGTTCCTGTTCGCCAACCGCCGGACGCTGGAGTTGCACGGCTACAAGGATATGGAGTCGTTCCTTGCCGTCAACCTGCACGCGCTGGACGTGCCCGAGAGCGAGGCCCGGCTTGCCGAGCGCTTTGCCGCCATCGAACGGGATGGCGAGGCCAGCTTTGAAGTCGCCCACTACCGCGCGGACGGGTCCACCTTCCCGCTGGCATTGGTCGCCAGGAGGATCGAGTGGCACGGCCGCCCCGCCGTGCTCAGCATCGCCGCGGACATCACCGAGCGCAAGCGGGCGGACAAGGCGCTCCGGGAGCAAATGGAGGAGTTGCAGCGGTGGCACAAGGTCACCCTGGGCCGCGAGGCGCGGGTGATCGAACTCAAGCGCGAGGTGAACGAACTGCTGGCAAGAATCGGAAAGCCCGTCCGCTACGCGGACGAGGTGGCTGGTGGGAACGGTCAAATATGACGGAACCCGACACAGCGCTGGCGTCGATTCTGGACTTCCTGTCAGAAAAGCGGGGTTTCGATTTCGCCGGCTGTCACCGGGAGATGCTGGTCCGTCGCATCGCTAAGCGGCTGGCGTCCACCGCTTGCGGCGATTTCGGCGAGTATCTTGCCTGCCTGCGGCGCGATGCCGGGGCGCTGGACCGGCTGATCGATGTCGTCACCATCAATGTCAGCCGGTTCTTTCGGGACTCCCTGACCTTCGAACTGATCGCCGACCGGATCCTGCCGGCCATGGTTCGGGAGAAGGCCGGGGTGGGCGATTCATCGCCGCGGATCTGGTCCGCGGGTTGCGCCGGGGGGCAGGAGCCCTATTCCGTGGCGATCCTGCTCCATGAGTTGCAGGAAAAGGAAGGGCGCAAGCTCGACTCGCACCTCTTTGCCACCGACATCGACGCCGGCGCGTTGAAGGACGCCCGGAAGGCCCTCTATACCGTGTCCGACATCGAAGACATGAAGCACCGGCTTCTCTTGAAGTATTTCACGCCGGAAGGCGCTTCCTTCCGGCTGATTCCCGAGATCGGGGCGTCCGTTCATTTCTCGCTTTACGACATGCTGGATAAACAACGCGGCGTTCCGCAGGAAAGCGTCTTCGGCGGCTTCGATATGGTGTTCTGCCGCAATCTGTTGATTTACTTCAACCCGGACTATCAGGTGCGGATCTTTAAGAAGCTTCACCACGCGCTTGCCCGCAACGGCTATCTCATCCTCGGCGAGGCAGA
>CAYZVY010000535.1:0-1691 GCA_964481675.1 uncultured Verrucomicrobiota bacterium | reverse complement strand
AATAAAAAAAGGGGCCTGCGCGACCGCGCAGGCCCCCGCCATCAGCCCGCCTTTATTGCGGCAGGATGCGGAAAATCTCCTCCAGCGTGGTCTCGCCGGCCGCCGCGCGGCGCACGCCGTCGGCCGCCATCGTGATCATCCCCTGCCGCACGGCGATCGCCTGGATCTGCTCCGCCGACGCGCCCTGCTGCAGGGCGGCGGCGATCTCGGGCGACATCACCAACGCCTCGGAGATGACCGCCCGGCCGCGGTACCCGGTCTGCCGGCACGCGGGGCATCCCTTCGTCTTGCGGAACGAGCCCCGCGAGATGTCTTCCTTCCATCCGCCGGCCTTGGCCATCTCCATGGCCCTGATCATGGCCTCCCGCCCGGGCTTGACGTCCTGGCCGCAGGCCGAACACACCTTGCGCACCAGCCGCTGGGCGAGGATCAGTTTCGTGGCGTCCGCGGCCAGGAAGGGATCGGTTCCGATGTCCACCATGCGCTTCAACACCCCGACCGCATTCTGGGTGTGCATCGTGGTGAGGACCAGGTGGCCCGTGAGCGCCATCTGCTGGACCATGCAGAGTGTCTCCAGGTCCCGGATCTCCCCCACCATGACGATATCCGGATCCGACCGCATGATGGACCGCATGGCTGCCGCGATGGTGACGCCCTCCGCCGCCCGAACCTGGATCTGGGTCACGCCGGACAGCAGATATTCCACGGGATCCTCGACCGTCATCACCTTGATCTGAGGTTTGACGCAGGCATTGAGACAGGCGTACAGCGTGGTGGTTTTTCCGCAGCCGACGGGGCCGGTGACAATGATCAGGCCCCAGGGGGCTTTCAACGCCTGGTCCAGCGCCTGGCGGTCATGCGGGGCATACGTCATGTTGTCGAGCGACAGCACCACGGCCTTCGCATCAAGAAACCGGGCGGTCATCGTCTCCCCGAGGGTGGCGGGAATGAAGCACACCCGCATATCCAGCGGATTTCCCCCGATCGATATCTGGATCCGGCAATCCTGAGGCTTCCTGGATTCCTGCACATTGACATTGCCCATGATCTTCCAGCGCTCCACAATGGGGCGCATCAGCGGCAGATCGAACTCCGCGAACACGTGCAGCACGCCATCGATACGATAGCGCAGAAGGGCCGTTCGTTCGCCGCCGGGTTTCGCCATCGCCTCCAGGTGCAGGTCGCTCGCCTTCAGGTGATAACCCAAGGCCAGCATCAGCATGGCGGCCTGGATGTCCTCGCTCTCGGTCAGCGGGGCCTTCAATGGCTTCCCCAATTCTTCCAATTTCTTTGCAAGAGTGGCCAGAACGGGTTTCAGGCTGCCCAGGTCGGTCCGCGGCCCCTCCCCCTTGAGGAACCGGTCCACGTCCTCCCGGTAAAACCGCCACTGCCGCCCCACCTTCATGCCCTTGAACTTGCCCGACTTCATCCAGCGGTAAAAGGTCTGCCGCGTCGTCTTGAGCAGCGCAATCGCCTCCTCCATGTCCACCAGATCCGCGCCCGGCTCAGCCTTCTTTTCAACCTGTTTCACGGCGGCTCTCCCTTGTTTGTGTAACAAAGAGTAATATAGTCATAATGATATGTAAAGAATATTTTATAATTCGGCGGCTTCTTGATCCTGCTTACGCGCGAAGCAGGTAGGGCGAGGCGTCCCTGCCGAGCCGCATGCGCCAGTCTATCGTGAGTGCGGC
>CAYZVY010000534.1:0-1692 GCA_964481675.1 uncultured Verrucomicrobiota bacterium | reverse complement strand
GCGCCCGGAACAACGACCTGACGGAACTATACAGCGCGAAGGATTATAACCTGGGCCGGATGAACGCCTCCTCCGATGTGATGGCCCTGATCAACCAGTATGGCGACGAGGGCCGCGCCCTGGCTCAACGGCGGGCGCTGGCGCGTCTGGCCGGAACGCCGGAAGATCGGCTGCCCCCGTTTCCCGGCCCTGGCGACGTGGATGCGGCCGGCTGGAAGAAGGTCGCCGCCGCGCTGGCGTCGGTCAAGAGCCGGGCGGAGGCGGAGGCGGCCGTGCGTGGGTTGTCCCTGGCGGAGCGGATCGGATTGGCCGGGATGCTGACGAACGAGCCGGCCTTGAACCGGACCCTGGCTCCGTATGCCCTGACCGTGACCAATGTCGTGGTCGAGGGGGACCCGGTCCTGGAGAAGCTTTTGAAATCCTGGATGAACAAGCCCGCGGACGCGAATCTGGTCCGCCTGCTCCAGGAGTATGCGGCATCGCAGGCCCGCCTCCTGCATGCCGTCACCGCCTCCCTTGAGCGCGGGGAGAACTTCGGGGGCTGCGTGGTCCGCGCCGTTGCCTATATCCCGGAAAAAGAGAAGCGTGAAGACAAAAAAGGGACATGGAAAATAGTTGGCTACAGCGGCCAGGCGGCCGCTTCGGGCGTGTATGGCGCTGCCGACTGGCGGCTGTTCGGGAAGCCGGCGCCGGAGCGGTGGGGCGAGTTCGACTCGTCGCCGCCGGACGCGCGGCGCGATTTCGAAAAGGCGGCCCGCGAGGAATTCTTCGGCGAACGGCCGGCCGCCTCGTCCGCCGGCTTTGTCGTGTTTCAAACCCAGTGGAGGACCGAATGAAGATCCAACCCGTGACGCGGAACCGGTTGCCGGGCTATCCCTCGCTGGAGGCGGCGCGCGCCTGCCCGGGCCTGCTGGAGGCTGTCCCCAAAAGGTGGACAGCATCGCCCGGCCTGGCCGTGGCGCTGGGGCTGGGGCTGCTGGCGCGCCCCGTGGAGCTGCAGGCGGAGGAGGGGCCGGCCAAGCCGGCCGCGACCGCGGCCCTGCCCGTCACGGGCGACCCGGCCGGGAAGCCGGCGGCGGCGGATAGAAGTGCCGCGAGCCTTGCCGCCTGGGTGGTGCCCGTGCTGGCCGAGGCCCTGGCGCAGGACGGCCGCGGGTCGTTCGGCTGCGTGGCGGTGAGCCCGCCCGTGATCCTGTCGGAGGCGGAGGCCGTGGAGATCATCCAGGCGGAGCTGAAGGCGGCGGGCCTGAATCCCGAGCTGAACGTCAAGGTGGACGGCGTCTATCAGCCGGTCGACGATTCTGCGGTCACCCGGTCAAGCCGGACGTCCAGGCGCGGGTCGTCCGCCGCCGTCCGCCTCGGGATGGACGATTCGGCGCCGGCGGAGCTGGGCCGGAAGGAGGCGGTCTTTGACGTCGGCGACCGGGACCGCTCCATTTTCGTGGAATATCTTTCCCTGAAGGATCATCAGCGCTGGACGAAGAGGGAGGGCTTCAGCTCGGTCTCTTCCTACAGCTTCCCCGATCTGGTTCCCGTGGTGGCCGACGCCTTTTCGCGGAAGACGGGTGAGAAGCGGGAAGTCTACGGCATCTTCTTCGATCCGCTGGCCCAGCGGCCCCATGGCTGGGGCCGCGGCGCCATCGCGGGGCTGACGCCCGCGCAGCAGCGGCTGGCCGGGGAGGAGCTCGCCCG
>CAYZVY010000533.1:0-1701 GCA_964481675.1 uncultured Verrucomicrobiota bacterium | reverse complement strand
CGGTGCGCAGGAAGCGGATCGGATAGAGCGGCGTCGGGTCCGTGTTCAGCGTCACCTGCAGTTGCGCGCTCGCCAGGTTCACGGTTCCCGTCACCGAGAGGTAGTCGTTGCTGCTGGCCACGGTGGCGGCCAGCGTGCCGGCGGACTGCATCGCCAGCGTGCCGGAGATCGTCTGTGCGCCGCCCGCGAAGGAGAGCGTGCCGCCCGTGCCGATCGTCACATTGCCCTGATACTTCGACCCGTTGATCAGCGACAACCCCGCGAAGTTCGTGCCGGTGCCGGTCTGGAACGTGTAGTTCTGACCGGCCACATTGGTCGCCGTGTTCAGCCGGAAGGTGTTATCACCAAACCAGCTCATCTTGTTGGTCGAATCGAGCGGCTGCCCGGCCTGGTTGCAGAACACACTGGCGGTGGTGACCGCCCGGAACGATACCGTGCCGCCGTTGATCACGATGCTGCCGGGTGTGCCGTTGTTGATCGTGGGCGTGGTGGTGGTGAACTGGAAGACGCCGCCCAGGTAGTTGCTGATGATCCCGGTGCCGCCCTGCCCGCTCGCGAGCGTCGCACCCGCCTGCAACTCCACGCCACCTCCGTTCCACAGCATGAAGTTCCCGCCGCTGCTATTGATACCTGCACCTACCGTTTTATTGCTGCCCACGCAGATAATGGAGGTGCACACCACGAGGCTGCCGGTGCCCGACACTTCAACCGTGTTGTTCCATGGCGACGGAGGATCTTTACAAACATATGGATCATAGGCGCCGCCTACGCCCAGGACGCCGTCGACGTTGTACTGGGCGCCATCCCGGACGGCCACGCGGTTCCCGATGCTCGCCGCGCCAAGTTGAAAGATGTTCCCGTTCCTCAACAAACTGCCGGGACCGGTGACAACGATTGTGTTTCCCGGAGCATTGGTCACGGAACCGAGGTAGGTGTAGGTCATCAGATTCGCCCGCCCGCCGTTGGTTATGGTCAGCGTGTTGTAGCCGCCAGCGTTGTAGCCAAGTGCTGTCTGATACCCCAAAGTCAAGGTCGAGTTGCTGCCGGTGACGAGGACCTGATTGTTGCTGCTTCTCGCATGGAAGAACTGTTTGTTGTAGAAACTGCCGCCATCGCTGATGGTCAGCCGGTTACCCGACCCAACGCTCCCCAGGATGAAAGCCCCTAACGTTGTATTGGAAAAGACCGATCCGGCGCCCGTGACCAGCCAGGTGTTGTTGGTGGACGTCGCCCCCCCAAAGTGGCCGATGTAGATGTTACCATCACCGGCGTCACGCAGGACGCCGCCATTGGTCACCACCACTTGGGATGCGTTGTCGTACTGCGAGTTCCCACTGGGGATGCGCACTTCCATAACCGTCCCCGTCCCCGACACCACGAGCGCACAACCGGAACCGCCCCCCTGTCCGATGTTTGGACCTTTTGTGAACAGAAGCCCGCCGTTGCTTACCGTCATGCTGCCGCGCTTGCTGCCATCGGACCCCACCGACAACCCGTTCGTGGCCTGCAGCGTCCCGCCGTTCTGCACCACGGCGGAGTAGCCGGCGGCTTTCCCGACGGTTACCGGAGTCGCCCACGTATAGGCGCCGAGGTTGAGCGTTACCGTGCCGGACGCGGCGCTGAAGATCGCGCCGGCGACTGCGGCGTCGGCGTTCCAGTTCACGGCGTAGCTGGCGTTGTTGGTGAAGTAGGCGGTGTCGA
>CAYZVY010000532.1:0-1703 GCA_964481675.1 uncultured Verrucomicrobiota bacterium | reverse complement strand
GCCCACCGGAAACTGGACGAAGCGGTGTTTGCGGCCTATGGGTGGAATCCGGGCTTGTCGGACGACGCGCTTCTTGAAAAGCTGCTGGCGTTGAATCTGGAAAAAGCAGGCAAGGCGTGAGATCGGGATGTTACGTCGCAGCGGTCCCATAGGTTCCGCTGTACCAGGAGGGTGGAAGGATTGTGATGGTTCACTCGGACAACGTGTTGCCGCTGAACGGGGCGGTCATTGTCGCCTCCGCCGACCTTCCGGGGGTGGCCGTCCGGGTGTTGGTTGAGGAGGTGGAGGCCCGCACTGGCGTCCGGCTTTCCGTCGTCGATACGCCCCCCGCCGTCGGTGCGGCCATCGTCATCGGTCTTCGTTGCGATTTGCTCCCTCCCGGAAAGCTTGCTCCGGCGGAAGGCTTTTTTGTGTCCGCCGATGCCGCCTCCCAGCGCGTGATCCTGGCGGGCAACGATGAACGCGGCCTGCTGTATGCCGCGGGCCATCTGCTGAAGGCGCTCCGGTGGGAGCGGGGCCGGTTCGACCTGCCGCTTCCCTTTGAAGCCGATACGGCGCCGCATTGGCCGCTGCGCGGTCACCAGCTAGGCTACCGGTTCCTGTCCAATTGCTATGACGGCTGGGATGTGGCCCAATTCGACCGTTATATCCGCGAGCTGGCCCTGTGGGGGGCGAACGCCATCGAGCTCCTGCCGACCAGGACAGGCGAGCCGGAAGTCAGCCCCCATTTCACGCTCCCCCGGATGGAGATGATGGAGGCGCTGACCCGCGTGATCGACAGCTACGGCCTGGATGTCTGGGTCTGGTGGCCTGCCCTGGACGGCAACTATGCCGATCCGGCCATTGTCGAGAAGGCGCTGAAGGAGTGGGCGGCGGTCTGCAGCCGGCTTCATCGGCTGGATGCCATCTTCGTTCCGGGCGGCGATCCGGGCCACACCCCGCCCGAGGTGCTTTTTCCCTATCTCGAAAAGCAGATCGCCAATGTGCGCCGGTTCCACCCCAAGGCGGCCATGTGGGTGTCGCCCCAGGGATTCGACGAAGCCCAGATGGACTTTTTTTTCCGCACCTTGCGCGACGAGCGGCCTCGCTGGTTGGCGGGCGTGGTGTTCGGCCCCTGGGTCAACATGGACCTGGCCGATTTCCGCGCGAAGATTCCGTCCGATTATCCCATCCGCTTCTACCCCGACATCACGCACACGCGGCACTGCCAGTACCCGGTGCCGGACTGGGACCTGGCATTCGCCATCACGCAGGGGCGGGAGCCAACCTGCCCCCGGCCGGCCGCGATGGCGTCCATCTTGCGCCAGCTCCAGCCGCACACGTGCGGGGGGCTCTGCTATTCCGAAGGCGCGCACGACGACGTGAACAAGGCGGTATGGTCGGCGCTGTCCTGGGATCCCCGGGCGGACGTCGGGGCGGTGGCGCTTGACTATGCCCGTTTCTTTATTGGGGACAAGCAGGCCGCTGCCTTTGCCCGGGGGCTGCTGGCGCTGGAGAAAAACTGGGAGGGTCCGCTGCTCGAAAACGGGGGAGTGGACGACACCCTCAGGGCCTTCCGGGCCATGGAAGAGGCGGCCGATCCCTTCCTGCTCCGGAACTGGCGGTTCCTGCAGCCGCTGTTCCGCGCGTACTGCGACGCGTATACCCGGCTTCGGCTGATTCACGAGGAGGCCTTGGAGGCACAGGCGTTCGATGAGCTGCGC
>CAYZVY010000531.1:0-1714 GCA_964481675.1 uncultured Verrucomicrobiota bacterium | reverse complement strand
GCCGCACTATTGTTCCCAGTCGTAATCGGGGGGGTGCACATGAGCAGCGCATGGCGAGCGGCGTCTTTCCTATTTGTCCTCACAAGCCTGGGGGTGTTCTCGTTGCCCGCTCTGGCCCATGTTCAGCTCGGTGCGGGCGACTCGGCCTTGCTGGGTGGCGACCTTACGGACCCCGAGAATGACGTCGTGGACAAGGTCACATACTCCGGCGATCTGTCGGAAGACCAACTCCGGCCTGAGAAGGGCAACTGGGTCACCATGAAGGCCTTCCCGAGCAATCCGCCCGGGACGCCGGCGCACCAGCGCCACCCCTACCAGAGCTGGCAGGACCAGCCGGCGGTCGCCCTCTTCCTGAACAAGCCACAGGAGCGGAAATGGTACGTGGGGTTCAAGGACGGCGGCTATGGCGGCCCGACAGAGGACTCGCCCTACTATGCCGCGGTCCAGTTCGCCAAGCCCATCGTCCTGACGCACTTCACGCTCACCACCGGGCAGGACATGCCCGGGCGCGATCCGCGGGTCTGGGCGATCCAGGGCTCGAACACCGGCGAGGAGGACGACTGGACCGACGTGTACCGGTGCGACGCGGCGGGCCGCGCATCCAGCCCGCTGACCGAAGAGCCGCGCATCGAGACGATCCTGTTCACCTCGTTCACCTCCGCCGACCTGGCGAAGGCGGTGCCGGCTGCGGACGCGAAGAAGGTCGTCGCCAAGCTCAACGGCAAGGCCATCGCGAAGGCGGACTTTGTCCGGCCCACCGGCGCCTACACCTGGTACCGCGTGGCGGTGTTCGCGTGCTTCAATGATTCCACCATGGATGTGCCCGACGCCACCCGGCCGCCGGGCTTTGCGATTGGGCAGCTCGAGCTCTTCGGCGTTCCCGGCACGGCGGCGCCCGCCAAGGCGGCGGCGGAAGAGGCCGCGCCCGTGGGCATCGAACCGGTACGGTCCGCCTTCGACCCGGCGTTCATCATCTCGTTCTGGTGCGGGCCGCCCAAGGCAGAGGCCACACTGGAGCGCTACCAGGAAGTCGCGGATTGCGGGTTCAACGTTGCCTTCATTTCATGCAACGAACCGGATGACCCACTCACGCGGCTGGAGCTCTGCCGGCAGGTCGGGATTAAGGCCATGATCGGCATTGACCTGCCGGCCTCCGAAACGGCGCCCGATTTCCAGAAGGTTCTGGACACGCAAATCGCGAAATACGCCTCGCACCCTGCGCTGCACAGTTATGTCATCGACGACGAGCCCGGCCGTGAGAAATTCGCCCGGCTCGGCGCTATCAATCAATACCTCCTGAAGAAGGACCCGACCCACCTGCCGTACATCAACCTGCTGCCAAACTACGCGGGCCACCCGGACTGGAACGGCCCCGCCTATGAGGAGAGCGTGGCCCTGTACATCGACCAGGTGAAACCGGCCCTGCTGAGCTGGGACCATTACCGGCAGATGTTTGAAGGCGGGGATGAGAGTTACTACTGGAAGAATCTCGAGGTCATGCGCAAGCAGAGCCTGAAGGCCAGGATTCCGCTGATCCAGATCATCGTGTCCATAAAACACATGGGCTACCGCGAGTGCAGCGAGGCGGATCTGCGCTGGCAGGTCTATACCTCCCTGGCGTATGGGTCACACGGCATCATCTACTTCACCTACTGGGACGTTCCGGGAATGGCGTGGGCCGATGCGCCGGCCCTGATCACCATGGACAACAAGA
>CAYZVY010000530.1:0-1763 GCA_964481675.1 uncultured Verrucomicrobiota bacterium | reverse complement strand
GTTGTGGCCGCGGGACGCACCTGGATGCCGGCTGCGGTGCCGGCCACACGCACGTCCTCCACCGCCGCGCTGGTCGATTCCGTTGACAGGAACCCATAATCCGTCCCGAATGACCCGGTCACCTTGATGATCTTGCCGTCCGCCTGGGTGGTGAAGGTTGGCGCAGCCTCGCCGCGCGGGCGCGGGAAGATCGCCACGTAATAGGGCCCATCGCCGGGTTGCTGGAGGTGGAGCATGTCTTGATATTCGGGAACGCGACCGTTGTCGGGTCCGCCATACCGAAGCGTGTGGCGCGGGGTGCCGGCCGGGCTGGCGATGAAGTATTCGACATCCATATCGAACTGACCGATGGCCGTATACCGGTTGCCGGCGGGAAGTTCGCGGGCGGGCAGCAACACGGGGCCGGGCTTGTCGGCCAGAAAGGCGTTCAGATCCTGGGTCTGCTCCGAAGCCCCGATCTTCTCGGAAAGCGTCCAGAACTGCCAGGTTGTGGGCTGGCCGCCCAGGGTGGTGTCGCGAACGATCATATAGGCGGGGCCGGCGGTCTCGGGATCCTTGAGGAACAGGACCTGCCGGGTCCACACGAGGTTGGTGCCCGTGGCGGGTGTCACGCGCGGAAAGGCCGGGGGTACGATGGCGGGGAACCAATCGCGATCGTCAACAGCGGTGTTAACGAAGGACGATCGGACGTAGTCGGCCGGAACCTGGAAGGCGGCCGCCTGGGGCTCCGTCCGGGTGTAGTAGCCGAAGGGCCCTTTGGGGTCGTTGGCTCCGCCCCAGTTGCGGGCCAGACGCACGCCGTCCCGGAGCAACTCGTGCCGGACGTTGTAGCCGGTATCCATTTTGAAGCAGGTGCTCAACGGCTTGCCGCGGCCGAACCATTGAGAAAATCCGCCGATGCCCGGAGTCCAGACGTCGAGATTCCGACGCGAGTCCGTGTGCGAAAGGAAAATGAGATAGCTCTCAGCGGGGGTGTTGAAGCCGGCGCGGAAGAACACGCCGAGGTTGGGGAACAACTCAGTGGACCAGGCCGGGGCCTGGGCGGGGAGCCGGCGGTCCTCGTAATAAGGCTCGAACCCGCCAAGGCGGCCGTCGGAAACAAAAATGGGGTACCCGAGTTCGGACCAGGTCCATTGCATGAGTTTTGAAAAGGCGGGATCGGACTTGGCGGTCATCCGCGCGGCGACTCCAAAGATAGGATTCACATCGCCGCTGGTTCCCCTTCCCCAGGCGCCGCTGGCACGCTGGCTGCCGCGCTGCGGATCGCGCGGCGTTTGGGTCTTGGCAAAAAACAGCAGCAGCTTCTTCAGGCGCGGGTCGTTGGTGAAGTCGCGGAATCCGGCGCGCTGGGCCGCGATGGCATAGGTCACGAGCGGTTCCAGGGAAACATAGCCGTAATGGCCCCCCTCGGGGATCCATTCGCCGTTGGGTCCGACCTCGTCGGTCAGCCACTTGTCCTGCCATTGGGACGCCACCTCGTTCCAGGTCTTGGCCATCGGATGATCGCGGAGGGCGGCGGCAATCACGCCCAGCGACAGGATGTAGGAGCAACTCATGTTGGGATTGCCCGAGTGATATCCGCGTTCGATATCCCACGTCTGGGGGTCGGCCATCTGGTAGGCGAGATAGGCCATCTGGGCGCGGAACAACGCGCGCTCGGCAGGAGCCAACAAGCCGGAGTCGACCGCGGCGTCATACATGGACACCGTGCGGATGGCGCTTCGCATGACATCGTACCGGCCTTGCAGGTTGAGGAAGTCGCG
>CAYZVY010000529.1:0-1771 GCA_964481675.1 uncultured Verrucomicrobiota bacterium | reverse complement strand
TGCGCAAGGCCTGGGAGCTGGTGTTCCAGAACCACGCCCACGACTCCATCTGCGGATGCAGCCAGGACCGCGTCCACGATGAGGTCAACAGCCGCTTCCTGAAAGCATCCGAAATAGGGACAGATGTGGCCGACTCGTCCCTGGACCTGCTCAACAACGACGCCCGCCGGCGCAACACCCCGGGAGTCATCGCCTACGCCGGCCTCAATGCCGGCCATCCGGTCGTCGAATTCGCGATGCGCCTCCCGGGTAAGCCGGCGCGCAACCTCTGCCTGGCCGAAGCGGACGGCACGCTCCGTCCCGTGCAGATCCTGAACGTGGAAGAACTGCGCATCGTCCACACCAATGCCACCGTCACCTGCTTCGAGGCCCGGGGCGTCGTTCATCTGCCCGACCTGAAACCCGGCGAAGTGCGGCGCTTGAGTCCGGCAAAGGGACGCCCCTCCCAGCCCGCCAATCCCGTTCGCTGTTGCGGCCGCCTTCTCGAAAACGGCCTGCTGCGGGTCGAGGTGAAACCCGACGGCACGCTCGACCTCTCCGACCCGCGCACCGGCTTTGCCCTGCCGGGCGTCCACTACTTCGCCCAGGAGGCCGATCTCGGCGGGGGCTACCACTTCGAGCCGCTGGATGGCGACGTCCGGCGCGACACCCGCGGCGGCAAGGCGCGGGTGCGCCGGCTGGCCTCCGGCCCGCTGCGCGGCGTGCTCGAGGTGAAAACCCGCCTCGCCGTCCCCTCCCATTACGACAGGCTGAAAAAGAAGCGGGTCGGCCGCGCCGTCATCACCTTCACGTCAACCCTCACACTTGACGCCGATACGGATGTGCTGGCCATCACCACCGTGATCGACAACCCGGCCGGCAACCAGCGGCTGCGACTGGTGCTGCCGACCGCCCTGGCCGGCGCCCGGGTCCACGCCGACGCGAGTTTCGCTGTCCACGCCAACTCCCCCGACCGCTGGCCCGCCGATAACCGCCAGAATTTCCATCCCATGCGCTCCTTTGTCGATATCGCGGACGAGGCGGGCGGCCTCGCCTTCCTGGGTAGCGGCCAGCATGAATACGAAATCGTGCCGCAAACCGCGGGCTTGGATATCGAAGTGACCCTGCTGCGCTCGGTTGACTTCGTCTTCCTCTGCTCCACCTGGGAAACGCCGGGCGCCCAGTTGCGGGGCCGCCTGGTCCACGAGTATGCCCTGCGGCTGCATCCCGGCGACTGGCGCGCCGGACGGGTCGCCGAAAGCGCCGCCGTATTTCTCAACCCCGCGGTGGCCAACGTCAACGGGGACTCCTGCCATCCGCATGAGGACCAGGATCACGCCACGGTCGGCTTCTACGCCAGGCGCCCAGGCGGGGTCGAAGTCCCCGTCGACACCAACCGCTCGCCCTGGCATGCCACCAACGCCCACCGCGACGGCTGGCGCCGGATCGAACCCGACCGGTTCTGCGATGTTGCTGTTCCGGGAAACATCGTCCCCTTTTCGCTCGAGGGCGAACACCTCGTCATCAGCGCCTTCAAGCGGGCCGAGGACGGCCGCGGGGAGGTGCTGCGCTTCTGGAGCGCGGCGGCTGATGAACAGGCCGTCACCGTTCGCGGGGAAAACGCCGGCGCCCGCCTGACGCCTGTCAATTTGCTCGAACAGGCTCCGCCTCAAGAGATTTCAGGAACAGACTCGCTGACCTTGCGGGTCCGCCCGTTCGAGATTGTCACCATTCGGATGAATGAGCAACCATGACCGACCTGACAGACCCGAAAGGCTTCAATCCCAAAAGC
>CAYZVY010000528.1:0-1780 GCA_964481675.1 uncultured Verrucomicrobiota bacterium | reverse complement strand
TCGATCATGCCCCCGCATGCCGCCCGGGTGACGATCCGCCTCCTGACGGACAGGGGGCCGGTTGAGAAGCGCCATGTGCAGGCGGACGCCCGGAAAGCCGAAATCGCCGTTCCCCTGCGCGGGGCGCGGGAGATCCGGAAGATCACGGTGCTCATTGACGCCGGGGCGGACGGGATCGGGACGGGGTGGATCAACTGGATCGGCCTGCAGCATGCCCGGCGGCTCCGGTTCGCCGAGGCGGAATGGAATCGGTTCGATTCCGCCTGGGACAAGCGTCTGCGGCCTGACGGCTATACGCCGGCCTGGAGCGGCGGGCGGCTGCTGGCGGACGCGCCCCTATGGGACACGCTCGCTGCCCGGCATGCGGCCCATGTCCGGAAGCATGGGTCGTCGCCCTTCCTGCAGGCCGCGAAGCCGTTCCTGGCCCGCGAGCCGGAAGGGCTGATCGGCGACTATATCAACTTCTGGAACGACACGCGGTATTGCCGCAACCGTGAATTCGGCCGCCAGCTGCTGCACCCCGGCCCGTCGGGCGCGCTTCCCGTGGCGGCGTTCCTGTCCCGGGATCCGGCGCTGCTGCGGCGCGCGGCCCGCCATGCGCTGGCCATCGGGATGTGCGGCCACTGGGACGACGGCATGATCTGCCGGTTTCCCGGCGGCACCTTCGAGCATCGCTCCTTTGTCCAGTCCCTCTGCGCCCACGAGGTGGCCCTGGCCCTGGATTTGTGCGGGGAATGGATGACCGCGCAGGCGCGGGCGTTCCTGATGCGCCGCCTGGCTGAAGAGGGGCTGGCGTCCATCACCTTCAACTCCTGGGCCCATCCCTATATCCACGACTGCAACCAGCTGGCCTGGTTCTCGCCGGGCCGCATGGCGGCCTATGCGGCGCTGGCCCCGCGCTGGCCACGCACGATCGAATACATGGATATCGCCTATCGCGAACTGGTCGCCAGCCTGGAGAAAACCGTCCTGTCCGATGGCGGGTACGACGAAGGCCCCACCTATTTCCGCTGTGTCGGCCGGGACGGCGGCCAGGCCTTGTATTACTACAGCCGGGCGAAGGGTCTTGATTTCAAGCGGCTGCTGCCGGACGCGTTCCGCCGGGCCGCCTCGCTGGGCGCCCTCGTCGAGTCGACCGTTCCCGGGCAGGACGTGATCCCCATCTGCGACGCGGGCCCGGTTGGGGAATCCGATCTGCTGGGGGTCATGGCCTACGCGTCGCCGCGGAGCCGGTGGCACGCGATGTTCCGGAAGAAGCTGGCGAGAAGCGAGGGCATGCCCGACTCCATCCTGCCCCTGATCATCCAGGAAACCCTCCGCGGCGAACCGGATCCGCAACCGGCCCTGGTCCGGATGCCCGTCATGGGGCCGGTGGCGTCCTTCCGGATGCACCGGGGCGAACCCGTCAAGCTGCTGATCATGGGCGGACAGAAAGGCGCCGGGCATACGCACGAGGACAAGGGCAGCTTTGTGCTCGAATATGCGGGCGACACCTATGCCATGGATCCCGGCACCTGCGATTACAGCCATCCCCTGGCCCTGCAGCTCAAGTTCGCCCAGCGCCATAACATGCTGGCGCCGGAGGAGGTGCAAGGCCGGGCGGCGCCCCGGTGCCCGCTGACCGCCGATGTGAAGCCGGTCGCCCGGGGCGACAAGACCCGGTTTTCGTGCCGGATCGACTGCACGCCGGGCTGGGAAGGGCTGTTCACTCAATGGATCCGCACATGGGAATCGCCCGATCCCGGCCGCCTGGTCGTCAGCGACGCGTATGTCCTGGCCG
>CAYZVY010000527.1:0-1836 GCA_964481675.1 uncultured Verrucomicrobiota bacterium | reverse complement strand
CTTCCTGATCACCATCGCCGACCGCTCCGTCATGGGCATGGTCGCGCGCGACCAGATGGTCGGCCCCTGGCAGACCCCCGTCTCCGATGTGGCCGTCACGACGGCCACGTACGACGGTTTTGCCGGCGAGGCCATGGCGATGGGCGAACGGACGCCCGTCGCCATGGTGTCCGGGCCCGCCTCAGGACGCCTGGCCCTCGGCGAGGCCTTGACGAATATCGCCGGCGCCGCCATCGGTGCCCTCGGGAACGTCAAGCTCTCGGCCAACTGGATGTGCGCCTGCGGCGAGGAAGGCGAGGATGCCGCCCTGTTTGACACCGTCAAGGCCCTGGGGATCGACCTTTGCCCCACCCTCGGCATCTCGATCCCTGTCGGCAAAGATTCCCTCTCCATGCGCACGACCTGGAAGGATTCGCACGGCAAAACCGTCAAGATGACCGCGCCGCTGAGTCTGATCATCAGCGCCTTCGCGCCGGTGACCGATGTCCGCCGCACCGTCACGCCGGACCTCAAGCCGGTGCCCGACAGTTCCCTGATCCTCATCGATCTCGGGCGGGGTCAGAACCGGCTCGGGGCTTCGGTCCTGGCCCAGGTCTACAACCAGGTCGGCGGAACCACGCCGGATGTCGACCGTCCCGCGGACCTGGCCGCTTTCTTTGCCGCCCTGCAGGACCTGGTGCAGGAGGGCCTGCTGCTAGCCTACCATGACCGCTCCGACGGCGGCCTGTTCGTCACCGTGGCCGAAATGGCCATGGCGGGCCGACAAGGCGTGCGCCTGCATCTGGACGAACCGGACATCGATCCCCTGCAGTTCCTTTTCGCCGAGGAATTGGGCGGGGTCCTGCAGGTGGCCGACCGCGACCTGGCCCGCGTGAACGACGTCCTGCGTCGCCACGGGCTGGGCGATCTGGCCCTGCTGATCGGCGGCCCGGCCGCCGGAAAGACGTTTACGGTCGAAATGGCCGATCGGGTCATCCTCGAGGAGAAACTGGGCTCGCTGAACCAGGCCTGGTCTGAACTGACCTACGAAATGCAGGCACGCCGCGACAATGCCGAATGCGCCCGCCAGGAGTTCGACGATCTCAAGGATGAAACCGATCCCGGCCTGACCTTCGCCCTCACCTATGATCCGTCCGCACCCTCGGTCATCGGCGGCACCCGCCCGCGCATGGCGATCCTCCGCGAGCAAGGCGTCAACGGGCACCTGGAAATGGCCGCCGCCTTCGAAAGCGCCGGCTTCGACAGCCTCGACGTGCACATGACCGACTTGCTGGGCGGCCAGGTTGACTTGAAGGAGTTCGCCGGGCTGGCGGCCTGTGGCGGTTTTTCCTACGGCGATGTCCTGGGCGCCGGCGCCGGGTGGGCAAAGTCGATCCTCTTCAACGAGCGGCTGCGGGACATGTTCTCAGCCTTCTTCGCCCGCCCCGATGCCTTCGCACTCGGCGTCTGCAACGGCTGCCAGATGCTGTCGCTGCTGAAGGACATCATTCCGGGCGCGGAACACTGGCCGCGCTTCACCCGCAATGTCTGCGAGCAGTTTGAAGCGCGTTACGTCAACGTGGAGATCCTGCGGTCACCGTCCATCTTCTTCCAGGGCATGGAAGGCTCACGGCTGGGCATCCCCGTGGCGCATGGCGAAGGGTTTGCCAACTTCACCAAGACCGGCTCCCGTGAAGGAATCTGGCGCGAAGGCCTGGCGGCCCTGCGGTTTGTGGACCACCACGGCCGCCCGGCCGTGCGCTATCCGCTCAACCCGAACGGCTCGCCGGACGGGTTGACCAGCGTCACCAACCGCGATGGGCGCGTCACGATCCTGATGCCGCACCCCGAGCGGGC
>CAYZVY010000526.1:0-1858 GCA_964481675.1 uncultured Verrucomicrobiota bacterium | reverse complement strand
GCAGATGATGAAGACCGCCAGGCCCAGGATCACGGCGGCGGCCCGGCCGAACCGGTCGGCCACGAGGGTCATCAGGCTGCGCGGCTCGAGCAGCCCCACCTGGGCGCTCATGGCGGTGTAGGCGCACATGAAGGCCCACAGGGGCCAGAGCCACCAGAGCAGGCCGAGGCCGAAGAGGGCGCCGGCCTTGGTGGCCACCGTCATGGAGCCCGGTCCCAGCACCACCGCGGCGATGATGAAGCCCGGTCCGATATGGGAGGCGATTCTGCGAAACATCATGGAACAATAACGGCAACAGGCGCCGGCTTCAAGAAAATGCGCAAGCAGGCCGGTTGTGTGGCGTGCCTCGCACCGATAGGGGTTGACGGCGCCCTCCGTTTTTTTGATCATGGTCGTAATCAAGGAGACGTCATGGAACGGATCAAGATTGTGATGGTGGGCGGCGGAAGCGTGAACTGGACGCCCGCCATTGTCCGCGACCTGCTGCTGACCCCGCCGCTCTCCAACGCCGAGATCGTGCTGCTGGACACCGACGCCAGAGCCGCGGCCCTGACCTGCGCCTTCCTGGAAAAGCTGGCGGCCGAACTGGGCGTGAAGCCCCGGTTCTCCACCGCGACCCGCCACGACGCGCTCAAGGGCGCCCAGTATGTCATCATCACCATCTCAACGGGCGGGCTCGACGCCATGGGTCGCGACCTGGCCATCCCCGAAAAGTTCGGCATCTACCACACGGTGGGCGATACCTCCGGCCCGGGCGGCTGGGCCCGCTTGATCCGCAACTTCGACGTGTTCGTGGGGCTCGCCAGGGCCATCAACCAGCACTGTCCGCGCGCGTTCGTGCTGAACTACACGAATCCCATGACCACGCTGACCGACGTGCTGTGCCGGTTGTGCAAGGGACCCGTCATCGGCCTGTGCCACGGTCTCTTCGAGAACCTGGCCCTCATCAAGCGGCTGTACAAGCTGGAGAGCGAAGAGGCGATTTCGGTCCGGTATGCCGGGCTAAACCACTTCTTCTGGATCACCGAGGCCCGGGCCGGCGGGGTGGACGTGCTGGCCGATTGCGCCCGCCGCCTGAAGAAGCAGAGCTTCACGGACCTGCTGAAGGAAGCCTATGCCGACCAGATGGGCTTCAAGTCCAAACGCGAGGTGGCCACCGAGCTGTTCCGCCTGACCGGCGTGATGCCCTACATGGGCGACCGGCACACCTCCGAGTTTTTCCCGTGGTTCATCACCAATCCGAAGGCCATGGCCGACTATCAATTGATTCGCACCACGATCGCCGAGCGCAAGGCCGGAAAGAAGCGGGGCGCCGCCCGGCTGAAGGAGATGATCAAGGGGGAGATTCCGGAGGCGTACAGGAAGCGTACGCGTGAGACGGCGGCGGATATCATCTCCGCCCACAGCCAGGGGCATGCATTCACGGACGTGGGGAACGTGCCGAACATCGGGCAGATTGCCAACCTGCCCAAGGGGCTGGTGGTGGAGACCGCGGTGCGCGTGGACGGCAACGGCGTGACGCCGATCGCCTTCGGGGATTTGCCCGAGTCCGTGCTGGGGTTCGTCGAGCCCTATGCCCATGTCTTCCCGACCGTGGTCGATGCCTGTTTCCGGAAAGACAGGAAGCAGGCCCTGCTGGCCCTGCGGATGGACCCCGTGTGCGCCCATCTGACGGGCAAGCAGGTGGCGCAGTTGGGCGAGAAGCTGCTCGCGGCCCACAGGCCCTTCATCACGGCGTTTTAGGGGTCGGACCTTACCAGAAGGTGGGAGCGCGGCACCGTCCGCGCGAAACGCGCATACTGGCGCATGATCGCGCGGGCGGTGCCGCGCTCCCACATACTTGGGCATGATCGCGCGG
>CAYZVY010000525.1:0-1864 GCA_964481675.1 uncultured Verrucomicrobiota bacterium | reverse complement strand
ACCTCGAATCGGCGGCCCGCGCCTGGTTCCCCTGGTTCGACCCCCTGGTCCTGGTGGACGCGAAAGGCAACGAGGAAACGTCCAGGCGTTATGGCTGGCCGCCCCTGACCGTGGAGCGGCTGGAGTCGCCCGCCGAACTGGCGCTGCGGGATGCGTTCTCGTCGCGCGCCGTGCTCGAGCCCGGGGACTCGCTCTGGGACTGGCTGGCCGCCACGGGCGCCTGGCTGCTGGAAAAACTGAACGCGCTGGAAGCCCGCTGGGCGCTGTTTCAAAAAACGGGACGCCTGCTTCCGGTTGGAGGATTCCAGGTCCTGTTTTTCGATCTGCCGCCGGACACGCCGGACCCCGGGCTGGGGCTCGAGCAGATCCGCCTGAGGCTGGGCGGGGATATCGCGGCGCGGGTGGCGCCAGACCCGCGCGGCGCCGGCTACGCGTTGAAACGGTTCGGAGACGATCCGCGCCTCGATTTCGGGCGGCTTGCCGGCGATCCCCGCATCGCGTTCCTTCACTCCGGCGGCTTCATGGCCACCACCCTCTCCCGTTTGCCGGTCGAGGAGCTGCTCGCCTTGTTGAAACGGGCGGCAGGCGAAGCCCCTGATTAAACACATTCTTATCCGTGTTGATTCGTGTTGATTCGTGGTTCTCTTCCGGAAGCGCCCATCATCTTCGCCAGTCTCCTGGCAATTTCCCCCATGCCGGACGGGGACGGGTGAACCAGATCGACGCTCAGGCCGGATGGATCGCGGAAGGCCTGGCGGGTGGTGATGAACGTGACGCGGGGAAGGTTCAAGGCCGCGACCGTTTCCTCCATCACCTGGCGCAGCGCGCGCCGCTTGTCGTCGTTCGCCAGCAGGCCGGGATACTGCTCGCTGACCATGAACAGGCTGGTGCAGAACAGCCGCTTGTCGGGATGCGCGGCGGAAATCGTCTTCAGGAAATAAGTGAACCGCTCACGGAAGACCTCGGGCTCGACGACGCCGGCCAGGTTGGATGTTTCCAGAAGCAGCGTGTCCCAGTCGTTCCGCCCGGCAATGTGATCGGCCATGGCGGATTCGTAATAGGCGCTGCCGCCAAAGCCCAGGTTGATCAAATCCATCCCCAGCGCCCGGGCCAGTTGCATGGCGTAGGTTTCGGTGGGGCGCACCGACCACGCCCCGTGGGTCAGCGACGTGCCATAGATCAGCAGCCGCTGGCCGGGAACCTGGGCGGGCTCGGGGGGCGCCCAGTCGGATCCCTCCAGCTCAAGCAGGCGAAGGGCGGGACGATACGGCAAGACGATGCGGGTCAGGTTGGCGTCGTAGGGCAGCTTCGCCTTTTGGGTGATGTTGCCCAGCGCGATCCGCGTGGGGGGAACGCCGACGTGGATTTCGGTCGGCTCGGTGCCGACAAAATACCAGCACGCCTGGAAGCAGCCCTGGAGGACTTCCACAAGGCCTCCCCGTTCCCAGGCGAACTTGCTGGGGTCCAGTTGAAGGACCAGCCGGAGCGAGGCGCCCGGCTTCAGGTTCAGCCGGATTTCGCAGCCGGCGGCGTGAAACGCCACGGCCTGCGCGGCGGGGTTGATGGCCTGGCGCAGGGGCTCAGGCAGCCGCGACAGCCGGAATCCCTTCCCATCCCCGGCGGGATGCACCTCCGCCACGTTATATAGCTCAAGGTTCCGGTAGATCATGCATGAGGCTAGCGCATCCCGGTGAAGGGATCAAGGGCGGAGGCAGTAATGTGGGAGCGCGGCACCGTCCGCGCGATCATGCGCCTGCCCTTCACATCTCGCGCGGACGGTGCCGCGCTCCCACCTCCAGGTGCTTCAAATAAAGAGCGTGGCGTTCGAGCGGCTGGATTCCGCCAGGAAGGTGGCGACGCCGCC
>CAYZVY010000524.1:0-1865 GCA_964481675.1 uncultured Verrucomicrobiota bacterium | reverse complement strand
ATTACGATTACGATTGAGCATATTTTGCGCCAGGAGATTGACCTGTCCGGTCATTGGGGCTATAAGGGAGTCAATTCGGGGACATGGGTCCCATGCAAGGAGTTCATCATGAAGCCTGCCTGCTTGTTTTCCCTGCTGGCGCTGGTTATCCCCCTGGCAAGCCCCGGGGAGCCGGGCGCCGCGGCCCCGCTCCGGCCGGACAAGGGGGTGGCGTTTCTCCAGGAGGTGGCGGCCGCGGCCGGCACCAACGAGCGGCCCCGGCTGGATGTCGCCCTCCGGAACCGGGGCGCGCAGGCGGGGGCCGAACTGACACTGGAACTGGCGCTGGCGGATGGCTCGTGCGTGGTGGGCGTTCCCCGGATCGCCGTGCTGCCTTTCAAGACGGACTATGCCTCCCTTCAACTGGACCTGGCGAAGATCCGCGAGCTGACTGCGGGGGAGGGTGGGGGACGGGTCATGCTGCTTCTGCGCAACGGCGACCGCCTGAGCGGCGCGGTGGATCTCCCCGCGCTGGCGTTGAGTACGGTGTTTGGCGAGATCACCGTCGCGTTCGCGCATATCCGGCGTATCCAGGTCAGGGCAGGCGACTCGCCGGGCGGGGATCTCAGCCAGAACCTGGTGCTGCACTATTCCTTCGACCAGATCGAGGACGGCATGGTGGCCGACCGGAGCGCGAAAGAGAACCGGGGGACGGTGCGCGGCGGCGCCGTGCTCACGACGGAGGGCCGGGTGGGCAGCGGATTGGCGCTGGACGGCATCGACGATTACGTGGATACCGGCAACGCCGCCAGCCTGCAGGTGACGACCGGGTTCACGCTGTGCGCCTGGATCCGGCCGGATCCGGCGGGCGGCTCCTTCAGCCTCATCTGCAAGAGCTATGGGAGCGACAACGGCCGGCGGGGCATCGAGTTTCAGCTGGGGCACGACGCCACCCTGTCCGGCTATTTCTGGAGCCGGGCCGGCTCGTATTTTTCCGGCGTGGTCCAGGCTCCGCTGATGCGGTATGGCGTGTGGTCCCACGTGGCCATGGTGCACGATCCCGGTCTTCCCGTCCACCAGATGCGCTTTTATATCGACGGCGAGGAGCGCACGGCCGCGTTTGGCTACGAGACCACGGCCTCCGTTCCCGTGGTGGCCACCGTGTCCGCGCCGTTCCGGATCGGGTGCATGCGGCCGGGCAACGAGCATTTCAAGGGGGTCATGGACGAGGTGATGATCTTCAACCGCGTGCTGACGGCCGACGAGATTGCCGGCCTGGCGCGGCCGTAGGGCGGCGGGGCGCGGGCGGCGGGGCGCGGGATTGACAGGCAGGCGCGCCGTCCTTTATCTTAATGGAATGATATGCCGCTTTCTGTCTTTGTTTTTCCTCTTCGGCCTCGCGTCGGCCGTCGCCCAGAGCGTGGATGAGCGGCTGGCTGAGGTGCGGGTGCGGGTGACGGACGATTCGGACGTGCCCGTGGTCCGGGCCCGCGTGGTGGTGAGCACCTACAACGGCTGGGTTCCCGGCCGCAAAGGCGCGGGGCGGGACGATTACAGCACCGCCACCGGGGCCACCGACACGAACGGCGTGGTGAGCCTGTCGCTGAAGGGGTCGTCGGGCCGGTACGCCTGCATGGTGCTGCCCCTGCCGGAATTCCATTTCGACCGCGGCCGGGACTATGTGTTCACGAATTCGGCCGCGGGCAAGTGGGAGCCCTGGGGTCCGGTTGTTCCCATTGTGCTGAAGCGGAAAGCGCGCGATTATGCGCCCGTGTCGGAGGCGGAGCGGGGCCCGGCGAAGCCCGGCGCCGACGTCTCCAAGGATCCCCTGGTTTCAGGGCCCGCGGACGCCCGCCCCCCGGGACGGCCGTGAAGAGAGTGATCAG
>CAYZVY010000523.1:0-1892 GCA_964481675.1 uncultured Verrucomicrobiota bacterium | reverse complement strand
GCCGTCCGCAACGCCGAATGGCTCGATCCCAGTGACAGGAACCGGGTGAACCGGGGTGGAACGGCCACCCTTATTCCAGAGTCCCCTTCCCATCCGTATCCGCCAGTGCAGTCTTCCGGTGTTCCGGCTCCTCCGCCGTCGTCTGTCGTGACCGGCACTGCCCACGCATCCGTTGATTCGGCTGCCGAAACGAACCCCGTTCCGCCCTGTGGCACGGGCCTCCAAGCCTTTGGACCGCCAACCACCGGGTCGGCCTGGGAGTCAGGCAGCCCGGCGGTTTTTCATCCAGCCATTCCTCTTCCGGAAAAATCCGGCGAGGCCTGGCAGGTCACGTTGGGCGACCGCCTTTACCGCATCACCGGCTTTGACAAGAACCCTTCCCCCGAGTCACTCAAGATCACCCTCCGGCTCACCGCGCCTGACGGGATCTTCCACCTCGATGCCCTCGATCTCTGCCGCGACAGCGAACGCCGCCGCTTCATCGAACGTGCCAGCGAGGAAACCGCCCTGACCAAGGACCTGCTGAAGCGCGACCTCGGCAGGCTCCTGCTCGCTCTTGAAACCATCCGGGACCAACGCCACGCCGCCGCCGTCATCGAGTCCACCCGCCATGCCTCCGTCATCCCGGCTCCCGCCGCCCGCGCCGCCGCCCTCGAGTTGCTCCGTGCCCCGGACCTGCTGGACCGGGTGACCGCCGCGCTTGGCGCGGCCGGTGTCGTGGGCGAGATGACTAACCAACTCGCCGCCTATCTGGCCTGCACCTCCCGCTTCATGGACAAACCTCTCGGGGTGCTCATCCAATCCACCAGCGCCGCCGGCAAATCCACTCTCATGGACTCCGTGCTCGCCTTCTTTCCGCCGGAATGCCGTGTCAAATACTCCGCCATGACCGGCCAGAGTCTGTATTACCTGGCCGAGGGCAATCTCCAACACAAAATCCTCGCCATTGTCGAAGAACAGGGGGCGCGCAAGGCCGGCTACGCGCTCAAGCTCCTCCAATCCGAGCAGGAACTCACCATCGCCAGCACCGGCAAGGACCCCCGCAGCGGCCGCATGGAAACCCAACAATACCGCGTCGAAGGTCCCGTCGCCATTCTCATCACCACCACCACCGCCGATCTCGACGAGGAACTGGCCAACCGCTGCCTCATCCTCAGCGTGGACGAGTCCCGCGAGCAAACCGAGCGCATCCACGCCCTGCAGCGCGAAGCCCGCACGCTGGAGGGCCTCCGGCTCAGAAAACAGCGCCGCGAGACCGTGGAACTCCTCCAGAACGCCCAACGGCTGCTGGAACCGGTTGCTGTCGTCAATCCCTATGCCGGCCAACTCCGCTTTACAGCCGACCGCACCCGCACCCGCCGCGACCATGAGAAATACCTTACTCTCATCGACACCATCACCCTGCTCCACCAGCACCAGCGCCCGCTCCAACACGATCCGGTCGCAGGCCCCCACATCCGCGCCACCCTTGGGGACATCGCCGCCGCCAACCGCCTCGCCCCGGAAATCCTCCGCTGCGGTCTCGACGAACTCCCGCCCCAGACCCGCCATCTTCTGGAGGCCGCCAAAGCCCTCGTCCGCGCCATGTTGGACCAGGGCGAGCCCGACCAACGCGAGTGTCATTTCACGCGGCGGGATCTCCGCGAGGCCACCGGTTGGGGTGAGTTCCGCGTGCGGGCGCACCTGGAGCGGTTGGAGCAATTCGAATGCGTCAGGCGCTGCGGCGGACGCAACGGCACGGTCATGCGATACGCGTTGCTGGACGACGCCCGACAGCCCGCCGCCGGGTGGCAGGCCGGTTTGTTGGATGTTGGCGAACTGGGCAATGAACCACCGGAGCCATGATCACGCCGACCCGCCTCGTGTTTTTCACCCACCTTGTGCCACCCTGT
>CAYZVY010000522.1:0-1922 GCA_964481675.1 uncultured Verrucomicrobiota bacterium | reverse complement strand
CCCCGCCCGCAGGGCCGGGGCGGTGGCGAACGTGGCGCGGATCGGGTTGCGGCGGAACCGCCGCTCGAAACCGGGCGCGCAAGAGGGGTCCGGATGCAAGGCGACGAGGGGGGCGCCAGACTTCCTGTCTGCGCCCCACGAAGGCAACGCGGCAGACGGGCCCCTATCGCGTGCCCGCGTTTCGACCCGATCCGCGACACATCCCCCGTCAGCCTCACGACCGCTGCGCCCACCGCCGGCAGCCCGAGGTCGATACCGATAGCGACTCCGACCCCGACGCCGAAAGGAATGCGCGCGAGGCCGCCAACCCCGGCCACGGGCCTGACACTACCCATACTGCAATTGCACTGAAACGGGGATGCGCCCTCAAGGGTGGCGCGTCGCTATTTCAGGGCGTCAGGAGCGGCGCGGGCGCGCTCTACCCCTTCCGCCGTCCTGTACGCCTCCACCGCCTTGAACAAGTTGAAGAACATGCGCTCATGGCCCAACGCCTTCCCCAGGGGCGAGCGCTCGATGATCTTGAGCAGGTCCGGATTCAGGGCGGCCAGCCACAGGGCCACGCCTCGGGCACGCAGGTTCTCTTCGGCTTCGGTCAACATGACAAGCGCGGTGTACTCGATATCGGGGATCGCACTGCACTCCAGCACGATGACCCGCGGGTTGGATTCCGCCCCCAAGGCCTTCATCTTCTCGGCCGCATTCGCAGCGTTCGCAAACGTCAGGCGGCCCTCGGTTCGCAGCATCAGCAACCCGGGGATCATCTCATCGTCCGCGTGCTCCCCGGCTCGCCGGAAAACGCCCTTCTCACGGTTGTAGGCCACCGCGTAGACAGGGGGATGGTTGGCCTGGTAAAACAGGGTCAGGATGGAAATGGCCACGGCGATCAGGATGCCTTCCAGCGTGCCGATGCAGACGACGCCGGCCAGCGTCACCAGCGCCCATCCCAGTTCATCGCGGCGGATGCGGCCTATGGCGCGGAACTTCTCCGGCTTGATCATCGAAGCCGCCACGACCAGCACCACCGCTCCCAGGGCGGCCTGCGGCAGCAGGCCGATTACGCGCGACAGGAAGAGCAGGCTGGCGAGAACGGCAGCCGCGTTGACCCATTGCGCCATCTGGCTGCGCGCACCGGCCGCCTGAACAACCGCCGTCTGCGACGTGCCGCCCCCCGCAGGCATGCCGCCCGCGAAGGCGGCAGCCACGTTTGCGGCGCCGACCGCAAGCAGCTCCCGGTTGGCGTTGATCGGCGGGTCTCCCCGCTCGCTGAACGTCCGCCCGGCCGCCATGGATTCGGTGAACGACATCAGGGCGATCCCCAGGGCCGCCGGCCACAGCACCCCGGCCAGCGCGAGACCGGGCACCGCCAGGGAGGGCAAGCCCGGCGGCAGGGCGCCGACCGACTTGACCCCCAGCGCCTCAAGACCGAAGACGGCGGAAGCCGCAATGCTCGCCGCCACCCAGACGAGGGACGAGGGAATGCGAGGGACGAGGTGCGGAAGCGCCAGCAGAACGACGATCCCCGCCACGCCCGTCAGCAGCGTCGGTCCGTGGACCTGCGGCAGCAGCCCGGGCAACTCCAGCAGCGTGCCGATCGTCGAGTGGCTCACGACGTGGACGCCCAGCACCGATTTCAACTGCCCGACGAGGATCACCACGCCCACGCCGGCCTCGAAGCCGACCAAAACCGGCTTGGAGATGAAGTTGGCCAGGAACCCCAGCCGCAGCAGTCGCGCCGCGAGCAGGATGCCGCCCACGAGCAGGGCCAGCGTCGCGGCCACCGCCGTGGCGCCGACGGCACCGCCGGCCGAGGAGACCGCCGTCACCTGGGCCGCCGTCAGCATCGCAATGGCCGACGTGCTGGTGACGCTTAGCGGGCGCGAGGTGCCCAGAAGGGGATACACCAGCATCGCGCCCAACGCAGT
>CAYZVY010000521.1:0-1925 GCA_964481675.1 uncultured Verrucomicrobiota bacterium | reverse complement strand
GCCGTCTCGCCATCCGAAGCCAGTCCGAGTTGGACCATGCCCGGCCGGTCGGGAAACGGCTTGAGAAACAACTCCACATGCTCACGCAGCCAGAGATCGCCCCGGCCCGGGTCGAAGAGCCGCGGTCGACGGAACTCGCCGCGGACGTGCAGCGTATCGCCTTCCCGCGTGAACCGGAGTGCGCCGGTTCCGGCCGGTGCTTCCGCATCGCCGGCTTGTGTGACGAACCGATGGAGCGTGAACTCCTCAGCCAGCGGGGCGAAGCGCGTCGACTCCGCCTTGAATCCCGCGGGGAACGACTGTGAACCGTAGACACGGCCGGCCTTCTTTTCGAACCGAACCGGCCCAGTCGCGCACCAGTAGAGATTCCGGTCAAACCGCGCGCCGTCAGTCATGATGTGAAAACTGCCGACCTGCTGCACGATCAGGTTACGCTCGACCCGGTTGTTCTCCGGCGGCACGCCCTTGCCCGCCGCCAAGTACGGGGCGATGTCCGCGATCTCGGGGTAACGCGTGCTATAGGGTGGCTCGTGAGGCCTCATTGCCTCGTACCGCTCGCGCATGGTGTTGTTGACCATGTTCTGCCAGACGGGATTGGGATCAATCCCGCGGGCGTCGGCATGGATCGGCAGCCGGCAGTTCACCAGAATGTTGTGCTCAACCCGGAAATCCCGGCCGCCGCCGAGAAAGATGCCATGCTGACATTCCCAGATCGTGTTCTCGACAATCGCGGTGCCGCTGACACAGTCGTCCATGTAGATGCCCATGCTGCCATAGCCCACCCCGCCGAGATGATGGATGAAGTTCCGCCGGATCACGTTGCCGCGAAACGTGTAGTCGCGCCCGGTGTAGATCGCGCCGGCATCACCGGTCTCCAGGCAGACGTGATGGATCTCGTTGTGCTCGATCAGAAAGTCGTTGCCCCAGAACAGGATCGCGATATGCGGCGCGTCATGGATCCGGTTGCGGGCGATGCGCATGCCGACGCCGGTCGCGCTCACCCCCGGCACATACGTCCGGGTCCAGCGGGCATAATGATGGATGTGATTATCAAGGACCGCATGCTCACAGGCCACCAGGGTCGCCCGATCGCCGCCCGTGAGGCTGACGCCGCCGTCGCCGGTCCCGTAGATGTCGCAGCCCGAGACCACATGCTTCGTTCCTCCCCGGATGACAACCGCTCCGTTGCCCAGATTGCGAATCACGCACCCGGCTATCATGACGCCTTCGCCGCCGTCAATGTGAACCCCGTCGCCGCGTCCGCCCTCGATCGTCAGTCCGCGGAACGTCACGTGGCTGACGCCATTGAGTTTCAGGAGTGGTCCGCTCAATTCCGAAACCAGGATATCCGCCCCCTCCAACGCCGGCCTGCCCTTCGTAGCCGCATCGGCGAAGCAGGGCGGCCAGAAGTAGAGCCGGCCGCACTTCCGGTCCACATAGAACTGGCCGGGCCCGTCGAGTTCCTCGAGCACGTTGAGAAAGCAGAACCGCTGCCCCTTGGTGAATGAGTAATTGCCGTGCGGTGGAGCTGTCTCTACCACCCTCGCCAGCGGATCCAGGCGAAGGACTCGTTCATAGGAGTTGGCCCAGTCGTAGGCCCAGTAGCCATGGACCCAGAGGTCATCGCACGGTGCCCAGCGCGCCGGCCGGTCACCCTCATAGGTGAACCCGCCGGTCAAGTCGCCCACTTCCGCGCCCCACTCGTTGGACATCGGTTTGGTGAACCCGGTGATGGTGGCGAACTGGCCGGCCTTAGGCCACTGGGCGACGGTCATCGGCTTGTCGTTGAAGAACAACTCCAGATGAGCCGGGGAAGTCGGCCGCTGAAAGCCACGCGAGGCGAACGTGCCGAAATCCTCAATGCCCTGGGCGCGCAGGTCACACTGGACAACATGTCCGCGCGCTGACGCCGTCAAACGCGCCAC
>CAYZVY010000520.1:0-1928 GCA_964481675.1 uncultured Verrucomicrobiota bacterium | reverse complement strand
TCCGGCCGCGGCGAAACGTGATCGTGCGGCTGTGCACGATCGAGTGCGACTTCCTTCACCCGCTGGACCACGTCCACAACCGCGCGTTCATGCGGGATCTGGAAGGCTGGTCGAAGATCTGCAAGCGGCTCTACATCTGGGACTACACGACCAACTACGCGCACTACGTGCTGCCGCACCCGAACTGGTTCGTCCTGGCGGAGAACATGCGGATTTTCCGCGCCCATTCCGTAAAGGGCGTTTTCGAGCAGGGCAACCAGAGCAGCCGGGGCGGCGAGTTCGCCGAGCTGAAAGCCTGGGTGCTGGCGAGGCTGATGTGGAATCCGGATTTGGATGGCACGGCCCTGATCCGCGAGTTCCTGGCGGGCTATTACGGGCCGGCGGCGGGACCGATCAGCCGGTACATGCGGCGGGTGCACGGGGCGGCGATGCGCGTGAAACACTACACAGGGTCGAAGTCGATCCGGGACTGCCTGAAAAAGCGCGGCTATCCCGAGGGAACGAGAGGCGCCTATCTCGATTTGAACGCGGAGCCCGAAGCGCCGTGGCAGACGCCCGCCGTCGTGCTGGGCGGCCTGGCGGATTTCGCGGACGCGCACCATCTGGCCGCGAAGAACAGGGAACTGACGGACCGCGTGGCGCGGGCGCGCCTGCCGCTGGTGTATGTCGCGCTGCTGCGGTGGGACGAGATGCGGGCGGCAGCCAGGCGACTGGGAAAACGATGGCCGCTGGCGAAAACGCGAATCCAGGCCTTCCGAGCTTTTGAGGCGGCATGTATGGCAAACGAAATCACGCACCTGGGAGAAGGCTGGACCAAGCGGGACCTGCCCTGGCTGCGGGGCGTGTGCGGCGCCAGACCATGAGCCCCTCTTCCGATTCGGGAACACGGGTCATGCGGGCGTTCCGGCACGAGGAGCCGGACCGGACGCCCGTGTTCGAGTATGTGCTCCAATCAAAGGCGGTCTGGAAGGCTCTGCTGGGCCGGCTTCCCGTTCTTTCGGATTGGGAAACGGCCGTTCGGGAGCGGGGGTGGGAGCCGGCGGTACGCCAGCTGGCCGCCGATTACCTGGACCTGGCGCGCGCGCTCGGCCACGACCTGATCTATGCGACGCCCAACCCGGCCGCTCCCGGGACGCGGGCTCCGCCTAAGCCGTCTAAAACAGGGACGATACGGCACGCGCAGCCGCCGATCGACGATCCCGTTGAAAAGGTGGCGGCCCGCACACGGAACGGGGAGGCGCGCTATGCCGGGATCAACGACGACACCCTGTTGATCTATCATCTGATAAAAGAGGCCTTGTCTGAAAGGGGACAAGACCTTCCAATCCTGGCGCCCGCCTACGAGCACGGCGTCTGGACGGATGTCGACCTGATGCAGACGATGCTGCTGGCGCCGGACGTGGCGGCCGCCCACTTTGCCTTCGCCACCCGCCGCGCGGAGGACCGCATTGACCGCTATGTCTCGCTGGGGATCGAGCTGATCGGCATCGGGGGCGATTTCGCGGGCAATCAGCCGCTGATCTCGCCGGCGGCTTACCGGACTTTCATTGTCCCTGAAATGAAAAAACTGAGCGACCGGATCCGCGGCGCGGGCAGGTGGTCGGTCAACGCCAGCGACGGCAACCTGTGGGGCGTGCTGGACGACTTCCTGGTCGCCTCGGGAACAGACGGCTACCTGGAGATCGACTCGCATGCCGGCATGGACTTGCCGCGGCTCAAGGCGGCCTACGGCCCGCGCACCACGTTCCTGGGCAACCTGGATTGCGGCACGCTGCTCAGTTTCGGAACGCCGGAGGCCATCCGCGAGGCGGTGCGGGACTGCCTCGACGCGGGGCAGGGCGGCGGCGGGCACATCCTCACCGCGAGCAACGCCATCACGGACAGCGTGCCGGTTACGAATTACATGGCCCTGGTCAACGCCTACCGGG
>CAYZVY010000519.1:0-1932 GCA_964481675.1 uncultured Verrucomicrobiota bacterium | reverse complement strand
ATCAAGGACGCCACCGGCCGCGTCATGGGCAACCGCACGCGCGTCAAGGTGGTGAAGAACAAGATGGCGCCGCCGTTCACGGAAGCGGAGTTCGACATCCTGTTTTCCAAGGGCATTTCGTGGACCGGCTCCATTATCGACGCCGCCGTGCTGCACGGGCTCGTGGACAAGCGGGGGTCGTGGCTGGCGTTCGAAGGCGTGCAGATCGGGCAGGGGCGCGATGCCGCCGTTGAATTCCTGGAGGGCGATGTGGCCCTGCAGAAGAAGATGATCGAGAAGGTCCGGGAGAAGCTGGCCGCAGGCCTGGTGCCGGCGGGCAAGGGCGCGGCGCCGGCCGCGGAAGCCGAATAATCGTCGGAGGAAGATAGGCACCATGGCACGCGCATTAACGGCGGATGAACTCAGGACGCTTTACCTGTCCTTTTTCAAGAGCAAGGGGCACGCGGTCATTTCGGGCAGCTCGCTGGTGCCCGAAAACGACCCGACCGTCCTGTTCACCACGGCGGGCATGCACCCCCTGGTGCCCTATCTCCTCGGCGAACCGCATCCGGCCGGCCGGCGGCTGGCGGATGTGCAGAAGTGCGTGCGCACCGGCGACATCGAGGCCGTCGGCGACGCCACGCACCTGACCTTCTTCGAAATGCTCGGCAACTGGTCGCTGGGCGACTACTTCAAGGACGAGGCCATCCGCTGGTCCTACGAGTTCCTCACCTCGAAGGACTGGCTGGGCTTTTCGCCCGACTGCCTGAGCGTGACCGTGTACGAGGGCGACGCGGAGGTGCCGGCGGACGAGGAGGCGGCCCGGGTATGGAAGAGCCTGGGCATTCCGGAGTCGCGGATCCACCGCCTGCCCCGGGAGGACAACTGGTGGGGGCCCGCGGGCCAGACCGGCCCCTGCGGGCCCGACACCGAGATGTTCATCGACACCGGCAAGACGGCCTGCGGGACCGGCTGCCGCCCCGGCTGCCGCTGCGGGAAGCACATCGAGATCTGGAACGATGTCTTCATGCAGTACAACAAGAAGGCCGACGGCACCTACGAGCCGCTCAAGCAGAGCAACGTGGATACCGGCATGGGCGTGGAGCGGACCATCGCCATGCTCCAGGGCCGTCCGTCCGTGTTCGAGACCGAGCTGTTCGCCCCGCTCATGGCGCAGATCCGGAGCCTCTCCAACGGCGCCTCGGACCAGCCGAGCGAGGGGGTGCGGGCGGCCCGCATCGTGGCCGACCACATCCGCAGCTCCGTCTTCATCCTGGGCGACCCGAAGGGCGGCGTGAAGCCGGGCAACATCGGCGCCAATTACGTGCTCCGCCGCCTGATCCGCCGCTCCGTGCGCTACGCCAAGCAGCTGGGCATCCCCGTGGGCTACACCAGCGAGCTGGCCCGGGCGGTGATCGCGATCTACGGCAAGGTGTACCCGGAATTGGAACAGCACCGCGACCGCATCATCAGCGAGCTGTCGGCCGAGGAGGACCGCTTCGAGAAGACGCTGGCCGACGGGCAGAAGGAATTGACCAAGCTGATCCAGGTGCTCAAGGAGCACGGGCAGACCGTGGTTCCCGGCCGCAAGGCGTTCATGCTTTATGACACGTACGGGTTCCCCCTGGAGTTCACCGAGGAATGGTGCCAGGAGAACGGCCTGACGGTCGACCGCCCCGGGTTCGAGGAGGCGTTCAAGAAGCACCAGGAGCTCTCCAAGCAGGGCGACAAGTCCTTCAAGGGCGGGCTGGGCGACAACTCCGAAGCCACCACGCGCCTGCACACGGCCACGCACCTGCTGCACCGCGCGCTGCAGATCGTGCTGGGGTCCCACGCCCAGCAGAAGGGGTCGAACATCACCCCCGAGCGGCTGCGGTTCGATTTCACTCATCCCGACAAGATGACCCCCGAGCAGCTCGCCGAGGTGGAGCGGATCGTGAACGAGCAGATCGG
>CAYZVY010000518.1:0-1939 GCA_964481675.1 uncultured Verrucomicrobiota bacterium | reverse complement strand
TGTGCGGCACCACGCCGCGCCAATACCGGGCGCGCCTGCGCGGGAATGGCGCCCCTCCAATGCAAGCAGAAGAAGGCGACCTGCCAAAGAATGTGCGCGGCAATTTGTCAGCAACAAGAAGCCTTTTGCAGGAGTCAAAACCAGTTTCGCAGGGATCAGCGCACCACTCTGCCCGAGGCGGAACCGCCCATCAACGCTTCGACCTCCTGGCGGCTGACAAAGTTGAAATCCCCCTCCACGGAGTGAGCGAGGCATGAGGCCGCCGTGGCGAAGCGCAAAGCGGTTTGCGGTTCGCTCAGTTCTGGCGTGGTGAGGGCAAAAATCAATCCACCAGCGAAGGAATCGCCCGCGCCCACCCGATCCACGATGTTTCGAATCTCGTAAGGCCGGTATTCGTCGCCCGATTTCGGAGCGAAATGCGCCTGATCTTCCTTGGCAACGTAGAGCATCGCCCCCCAGTTGTTGTGCGATGCCGAAAGGCTTTCGCGCAATGTGATCGCCACCCTGCCCGCGTTTGGAAACTGCCTTGTTACTTGCCGGGCGACGTCCGCATAACGGCCAATTTCCAGCTTGCCCGCATGGACGTCCGTAGCGCCCGCGCGGATGCCGAGCACATCGCCGCAATCCTCTTCGTTGGCAATGATGACGTCGGTGTAACGCAGTAATCCGCGCAGGGTGGTTTCCGCCAGCGTTTGCGGTTTCCGGGAAGCATCCCAGCGCCACAATTTTTTACGAAAGTTCAGATCGCAGGAAACCGTTGCGCCGGCATTTTTGGCGGCCTGCACCGCCGTCAATGCGGCCTCTGCCGCCATTCGCGAGATGGCCGGAGTAATGCCCGAGATATGAAACCATTGGGCGTCTTTGAAGATTTCCGGCCACGGGTAGGAGTCCGCCGGAGTCAACGAAACACTGGCACCCTCCCGATCATAGATCACTTGGCTCGCCCGTTGGTTGGCGCCCGTTTCGAGAAAATAAAAACCCAGCCGTCCCTCTTTCGTGCGCAGAACGTGGCGAGTATCCACCCCCAACCCGCGAAGCCGGTCAATGCAAGCGTCGGCAATTGCATTTCCGGGCAAGGCGGTGACGAAGCGGGCCTGCCCGCCCAGCATGGCCACAGAGACAGCCGCGTTGGCCTCGGCGCCAGCAAACGTAATTTGAACGGTCCCAGGCAAAGCCTGGCGCAGACGCTGAAAACCGGGCGGGGCGATACGGCCCATGATTTCCCCAAAGGTGACGATCATAAAATTCGGAGGTTGAATGTTAATTGCTCCCGCTTTGTCCGCGCACTGAATCGGCAATACTTCGCGCTTCAAGAGCGAGCGCGCGGATTTTGTCCCAGGCCTCATCTTGAATCAAGTGGTTTGGCGCCAGCCACGATCCGCCCACCGCCAGGATCGAAGGCGTTTGCAGGTAGTTTTTCAGGTTCGCCGCCGACACACCGCCGAGGGGAATAAAACCGAGGCCCAGATGCGCAAACGGCGCTGCTATGCTCTTCAAATACGGAATGCCGCCGCTGGGCTCCGCCGGGAAAAACTTCAGTTCACGGCAGCCCAATTCGACGGCGGTGGAGATGTCGGAAGGCGTCGCGACTCCCGGCACAAACGGCAATCCGTGCTCGCGCGCCGCCGCAATCACGCGCGGGCTGGTCCCCGGCGCCACGGCGAAGTCGGCTTTGAGCCGGACAATGTCGGCGACTTGTTCCGGTGTAATAACAGTGCCGACCCCGGCGAGCATTTCCGGCACCTCAGCTTTCACCAGGCGCAGCGCTTCAAGGGCGGCCGGCGTGCGCAGTGTAAGTTCCATGGCCTGGACGCCTCCTTCGATCAATGCCCTGGCCAGCGGCACGGCGTGCCGCGCGTCTTCGATGACGAGGACGGCAATAATGCCACATTGTTGAATGCGTTTAAAAATCGGGTCGGGCAATTGAGAGTGCATATTC
>CAYZVY010000517.1:0-1955 GCA_964481675.1 uncultured Verrucomicrobiota bacterium | reverse complement strand
CGCATCTGGCGGAAGTCGCGGAAACGGCCAAAGCCGAGGGTGTCAAAATCGTCCTGCAAGAGCTGTTCTACAGCGCGAAGGCGGCGAATCAGATCGCGGGTAAAAGCGGAGCGAAAGTCGTCGTCGTCGCCAATTCGGTTGGAGGCCAGCCGGAAGCGACGGATTACCTCGCGTTGTTCGACTTGATTGTGAAGCGCATCTCCGAAACAAAATAAAGGAATGGACATGCTTGCTCCACCATCCGACGTCATCATTGCGTGCGAGCATGTCCACGTCGTGTTTGGACGGCAGGAGGTTCTGCACGACGTCTGCCTGGAGATCCCGTCGGGCATTCTGCTGCCGTTCGTCGGCCCGAACGGCGCGGGGAAGACCACCTTGCTCCGTGCCATCCTGGGGCTGCTCAGGCCCGAGAAAGGGAGCATCCGCACGCCGTTTGACAAGAACCCGGCCGGGTATGTGCCGCAGCAGAAGACCATCGATCCGCTCTATCCGGTCACGACGCGGCAAATTGTGGAGATGGGCCTTTATCCCGAGCTGGGCTGGTGGCGGCGGCCCGATCAGCGCCAGCGACGGAGGGTGGATGGCGTGCTGGACAGGTTCGATCTGGCCCGGCATCAGGGCAAGACCTTCAGCGAGCTCTCGGGCGGCATGAAGCAGAAGGCCCTGTTGGGCCGCGCGCTGGTCAGCGGCGCCGATGTGTTTATCATGGATGAACCCACGTCGGAGCTGGATGAGGAGTCGGAAAAGGACGTACTGGCCCACTTGGCGTCGCTGAGTCTGGAAGGCGGGAAAACGGTCCTGCTGTCGCATCACGGGATGCACCAGGCGGGGTTGCTGTCGTCCCGGGTCTGCGTGGTGCAGCACGGCCGGGCCAGCGTGGTGGATGTTGACCAGGCCCGCCGGCTGCTGGCCGGCACGTCGAGCGCCGGAGGAGTTCCGCATGCATGATACGCTGAGCCAGCTGTTCCTGTCGTTCCCCTACGCCATCATGGCCGGGGTGCTCGTGGCCGTTGTCTGTTCCCTGCTGGGCGTGTTTGTGGTTCTCAAGCGCGTCGTGTTTATCGGCATCACCCTTTCGGAGATGGCGGCCTGCGGAATGGCGGTGGCCCTGTTGCTGGGAATCGCTCCGGTCCTCGGCGCCACGGCGCTGACGCTGGCCGGGGTGTCGGTCCTGGCGATCCCGTTTGAAAGCCGGCGGATTCCCCGCGACGCCGTGCTCGGGGTGCTGTTTGTCTCGGCCTCGAGCCTGAGCGTGCTGCTGGTCTCGGGCAGCGGGCACGGGTTGCAGGAGATCAAGGCGCTGCTCTATGGCGACCTGATCCTGACGACGCCGACCGATTTCCGCGTGGTGTGCGGCATCCTGATTCCCGCGCTGGCCGGCCTCCTGCTGTTCATCCGGCCCGTCCTCTATTCCTTCCTGGACCGCGAATCGGCTGCCGTGCTGAGTATCCGGCCGGGCCGGTGGGAGTGGGGATTCTTCCTGGTTCTTGGACTGGTGGTGGCCGCCGCCTCGAAGATCGCCGGCACGCTTCTCGTGTTTTGCTGCCTGATCGCGCCCGCGACAGTCGCCCTGATCCTGGCGAACAGACTGAAACATGTCATGATCGTGGCTGTCATCACGGCCGTGGCGTCTACGCTGGCGGGCCTGTGCATATCGTTCAAGGCCGATTTGCCGACCAATCAAACCATTTGCGTCACCATGTGCGCCCTTCCGGCGTTGGCGGCGCCGGTCCCCCTTATCCGCTACGGGGTGAGGTGTTTTCGCCGGAAGGCGAATGCCGCACAGCCTATTGGATCCGGGCGGTGATCAGGAAAACCCCATACTCGTGGGGGGCACCATCCGAGCCGGGCCGCTTGATGCAATGGGCGTCGACGGCGCGGGCGTCCGTGAACCCGGCCTCCTGCAGCCAGCGGCAGACATCCTCCCGGGCGAGGCCGCGGTGGTAGACGCCGGT
>CAYZVY010000516.1:0-1979 GCA_964481675.1 uncultured Verrucomicrobiota bacterium | reverse complement strand
CCCGCCAAGCAGAAGGAGCTGGCCGACAGCCTCGGCATCACGGTGAAGGAAATCCGCGACCGCGCCGACCAGCTGCATGAGACGAATCCGATGATGGGCCATCGCGGCGTGCGCCTCGGCATCACCTACCCCGAGGTGGCCGAGATGCAGTTCCGCGCCGTCTTCGAGGCCGCTGCCGAGCTGATCACGCAGAAGAAGGCCTGCAAGCCCGAAATCATGATCCCGGTCACGTGCGACGTGTCCGAACTCCGGCACCAGAAGGTGATCTGCGACCGCGTCAACCGCGAGGTGCGGACCAAGTACAACCTGAAGACCCTCGACTACCTGTTCGGCACGATGATCGAGATTCCCCGCGCCGCGCTGCTGGCCGACCGCATGGCCGCTGAAGCCGACTTCTTCTCGTTCGGCACCAACGACCTGACCCAGATGACCTTCGGGTTCAGCCGCGACGACACCGACAAGTTCCTGCACGACTACCTCGAGAAGAAGCTCCTGCCCGCCGATCCGTTCCAGACGCTGGACATCGACGGCGTGGGTCAGATGGTCAAGATCGCGACCGAGCGCGGCCGCAGCGTGAAGAAGAACCTGAAGGTCGGCATCTGCGGCGAGCAGGGCGGCGACGCGGCGACCGTGGAGTTCTGCTTCCAGACGGGGCTGAACTACGTGAGCTGCAGCGCGTTCCGAATCCCGCTGGCCCGCCTCGCGGCGGCGCAGGCGGCGCTGAAGGCGGCGAAGAAATAAAACCAATAGCGAATAGCGAATAGCGAATCCGCTATCCGCTATTAGCTATCCGCTATTCTTATGGAAAGGAGATCAGGTATGTCCCCGATCGAGTCTTTGAAAAACGCCGTTCGCGATGTGCCGGATTTCCCGATCCCGGGAATCCTGTTCAAGGATATCACGCCGATCCTCGGCGATCCGGTCCTCTTCCGGACCGCCGTGGATCTGTTCGTCCGCCGCCACGAGAAAAGCGGCATCTGCAAGGTCGCCTGCATCGACGCGCGCGGCTTCCTTCTGGGCTCCGCCGTGGCCTACGCATTGAAGGCCGGCCTCGTGCCGATCCGGAAAAAAGGCAAGCTGCCCTACAAGACGATCAGCCAGTCCTACGCGCTGGAATACGGCACGGCCGAGCTGGCCATGCATGTGGACGCCGTGAAGCCCGGCGAAAAAGTCCTGCTGATCGACGACCTGCTGGCCACCGGCGGCACGCTTTTCGCCGCCTGCCAGCTGCTGGAACAGGCCGGCGCCAAGGTGGCCGAAGCCGATGTCCTGATCGAGCTGGCATTCCTCAAGGGACGCGCGAAGCTCGGCTCCGTTCCCCTTTTCGCCGCTTTTTCGTACTGATCACCCCGGCTTGAACATCTCGAAATATTTGAGCGGAATGGCATCGGCGGTCTTTTCCTTGCGCGCCTTCAGGATCTCGTCCACGCCCTTCCGCAGCGCCGGCGGCGCGATGCCGATCTCGATCGACTTGCCGGCCTCCACCATGGCGCTCAGCAGGTCGCAACTCTTGATGAGCACGCCGTCCACCGGATCGAAGCCGTCCTGGTTATACGTCGCGTCCAATTCGGCTGACGTGACGGTGCGCCGGACGCCTTTCTCGCGAATCCGGTTTTCAAACGGCTTTTCCACAAAATAGATCATCTGCTCATGCCAGGACTCGGGCAGCAGCGGCAGGAGATTTTCCCGGACCAGCGACCGCTCCTCCTCCTCCACGAAACGCTCCAGCCCCTCGATCGATCGCTTGATCGGCGAGATGATGTCGCGCGTGAAGACCTCGGGCAGGTCATGCATGAGGCCGCCGATGAAATTGTTCCGGCGGCGGGCGGCACAGAACCCGCGGCCGGCGCCAAACAGATACGCCAGGATCGCGGTGAACAGGGAGTGGCCCAGCACCGAGGTGCTCGGCATCCGCGGCGTCTGCGCCCAGCGCTGCTGGAACCGGAGCTGGCCGCACAGGTCCACGAAGCCGTAGGCCT
>CAYZVY010000515.1:0-1987 GCA_964481675.1 uncultured Verrucomicrobiota bacterium | reverse complement strand
GGCCGCCTGGCCGCCTGGCTCCAGCTGCGCAACTACCGCGTGAAGGAAACCCTTCCCGGCTTCACCCTCTGGAGCCGGCCATGACGCCGCCCCTTCCCGCCCGTTTCCAGGTGCTCGACGTGGGGATCAGCGCCCTCACGCCCGGCCAGGCGGTGGACACCGTGCTCGGCTGGGTGGAGGCCCGCGAGCGGCGGTACCTGAGCGTCTGCCCCGCCGACACCATCCTGCAATGCCACGACCAGCCGGATCTGGCCGCCATCGTCAACGGTTCGGGCCTGGCGGTGCCGGACGGCATGCCGGTGGTCTGGATCGGCCGCCTGAAAGGCTTTCACGTCACACGCGTTTACGGCCCCGACCTGATGCTGATGCTCTGCGACCGCGGCCGGGGCCCGGGGGTGCGCCATTACTTTTACGGGGGAACACCGGAACTGCTGGCCGCGCTGGCCGGAAAGTTGACCGGCCGTTTTCCCGGCCTGATCGTCGCGGGCTCCTGGGCGCCGCCGTTCCGGCCCCTGACGCCGGCGGAAGAGGCCGAGGTGGCGGAGCGAATCAATGCGGCGCGGCCGGATATCGTCTGGGTCGGCATCGGCACGCCGAAACAGGATTTCTGGATCAAGGCCTTCCGGGACAGGCTTGAGGCGCCGGTGCTGATTCCGGTCGGCGCGGCCTTCAATTTCCACGCCGGCGCGGTCCGGCAGGCGCCCCGCTGGATGGGCCGGATCGGCCTCGAATGGCTCTTCCGCCTGCTCATGGAGCCGCGCCGGCTCTGGAAACGCTACCTGATCGGCAACACCCGATTTGTCCTGCTGGTGCTAGGGCAGCTGATCCGCGGCCGTTAAAAGGCAGGCCTTCCTCTTCGTGTTTATTCCAGGCTCTGGAGTAGCGAAGAGGCCCGTTCTTCGATGATGCCCGCCACGCGTTCCGCCATAACGGTGTCGTCGGCTGCAGCGAGAATGTCCTTGTTCCGCAATTCCTCTACGGTCTTGCCGCAAAGGTCCCTGATCCGTTCTCGCAGCATGGGCCAGCCCACATGGGATTCCTGGGCCATCTTCTGCCACTGCGCGGGCGTGATCGTCTTGATGGACTCGCTCTTCCCGATCTTCATGGCGGGGGTCTTGGACAATTCCGGCCAAGCCAGCGTGCAGACCAGATCATAAAATGGCGCGAGACGCCGTTCGCCCTTGCGATAGAGGATCGAGAAATTCTTGCCGTGGGCGTCGGCATTCCCGATCAAAACATTGAAGATGAGCCCATCCAGGAATTCCCGGATATCCAGCGCCGCGACGGTGGACCATTCGCGAAGCAAACGGATGCAATCCCGCAGGAGCGGCCCGCCTTCCTGCTGGTACTTCCGCTCCGGGGGGAATCCCAGCGCCTGACAAAAATCCTCCTGGTGAACCCGCGTGACCACGCCGTCCGTACCGAGTGTCCGGTCGTATCGCTGAACCACGATGCACGGCTTGGCGCCGACCCGGCGGATAGCCACCGGAGGGACATTCAGTCCGACCGCTTTCGCCAGCGTCATGCAGAGCACCTCTGTGGCCGCCAGTCCGGGAAATCGCTCGGGCTCCGGCTTGATAATGTGCGTGCTGGGTGTGTTGCCGAGAGGCAGCGCGATGGCGGCATCCCGAATCAATACCGGCAGCTTCGGCTGGGATCCGGCCAGCGAAAGCCGGAGCCCTTCCCGGCCTGCCATCATCGGGCGGCGAGGCAGTTCCGCGACGATGTCTTCCAGTTCCTTCTCGCCGAGTTCGCGAACACGCGACTCGCCCGCGCTCGGAGGCGGCGCGTCTTCCGGCAGCAGGCTGACCGCTCCCGCGCACTCGCCGCCGATACGTTCCAGCATGGCGTAATCATTACGCTCGCTGATCCCGAGAATGGCGGCAATCTGGCTCCTCGGCCCCGCATCGGGAAGAATGCCGGCAAAGAACGGACGCGCATGCTTTCCCCGGAAAGGCTCGATTTGCAGCGGCAACGACCGGGAAAG
>CAYZVY010000514.1:0-1992 GCA_964481675.1 uncultured Verrucomicrobiota bacterium | reverse complement strand
CGGGCGCATCTGCATCCTGTTCAGCGGTTGATTTTCCGGATAACATGGAACGCTCAAACGGGGAGAACGATCGATGGAGAAGAAGGTTTCCTTCAGCTATGGCCGATGGCCGCGGCAGGATAACGGGCAACCGGTATGAGGCCGGATCTATTTTTGTGGCGTCAGATACTGACCCTGGCGGGACCGTTGATCCTGTCGATGACCGCGAACATGGCGATGCAGTTCATCGATGGCCTGTTCCTGGCGCGCTATTCGGAGGAGGCTGTGGCGGCGGTTACGCCCGCGGCAATGGCCTCGTTCTGTCTCGGCAGCCTGGTGTCCGGGGCGGTGGGCTATACGTGCGTGCTGACCGCCCAGTATTATGGCGCGGCGCAATGGACACGGATCGGCCCCGCCGTCTGGCAGGGACTGCGTCTTTCCGCTCTGGCCGGGATACTCTCCGCCGCGGTCGGCTTGCTGGGCCGGCCGGTCTTCGCCTGGATCGGTCACGCGCCGCAGGTCCAGGCCTACGAGGCCCAGTACTTCGCGATCATCAGTTTCGGAATGGTGGGCTCGTTTGTGACGACCTCGCTTTCCGGGTTCTTCGCCGGGCGCGGGAAGATGCTGACGGTGATGAACATCCAGTTGGTCGCTGTCATGTTGAACACCGGCCTGGCGTACGGGCTGGTGTTCGGACGGCTCGGGTTGCCGGAATGGGGCGTTGCCGGCGCCGCCGTGGCGACGGTGATCGCCCAGGCGTTTTCCGCGGTGGCCTTTATGATCGCGTTTCTCAGCAAGAGAAACCGGGAGACCTTTCATACGTGGAAGGGGCGCCATCGTGATGATGAAATGATGGCCCGGCTTCTCCGGTTCGGTCTGCCCAACGGGTTCCGTTTCTTCGTGGAAATTGGCGCCTGGTCCTGTTTCCTGTTTTTTGTGGGCCGCATCGGCACCACCGAGTTGGCGGCCACGAGCATCGCCTGGCGGATCAACGGCGTGGCTTTCTTCCCGATCGTCGGCCTTTCGGAGGCGGTCCGGGTTTTGGTGGGGCAGGCCCAGGGACGGAACGACTCCGATCAGTCAGGCCACGTGACCTGGCAGGGGTTGTTGTTGGCCGAAATATGGATGCTGGGCACGGCGGCATTGTTTCTCATGTTCCCTTCGCAATGGTATGCGCTGTTCCTGGGGACTGGGCCGGGCTCGGAGGTGGTGACCCGGGTAGGGGTGGGGCTATTGCCTTATGTGGCCGCCTATTGCCTGCTCGATGCGGTCAACATTCTCGTCTGCGGGGCCTTGGTGGCCGCCGGGGATACCCGCTGGACGCTCTGGGCCACGGTCTCGACCTACAGTGTGTTCACGGCGGCGCTCGTCTCGGCCGACCATTGGCGGCTTGGGCTGCACACGGAATGGTGGATGGCCACGGTCTTTGTGATGGTGCTCGCAACGGTGTGGCTGGTCCGGTTCTTTTCCGGCCGTTGGAAACACATCCGCGTGATTCAACCCGGGGAGTAGCCCCCTGTTTCCTCCCGTATCGGTTTTCCACTTGAGTCACCCTGCCGGGAGTCTACAGTGAGGGAAGGTGGAGTGTTGTTTGACGGCCAATCAGGAGTGTAAGCATGACCAGGGCAGGATGGATGGGGATGGTTCTGCTGACGGCAACGTCGGCGGTGGCGGAATGGGTTCCTTTCGTGATCCCCATGGTCACGACCAACGTGAGCCGGATAGCGTTTGAGTCGTCGCCGATTCTGACCAATAGTCCGCGGCTTGAGGCGCGAGACGGACATTTTCGGGTCGATGGCAAGCGGGTCCGGATCTGGGGCGTGAACCTTTGCTTTGCCGCGACGGTTCCGTCACACCAGGAAGCGGAGCGCGTGGCCGCCCGCATGGCGCAAGCCGGCATCAACGGTGTCCGGCTGCACCACATGGACACGAGCGCCTACCCGTCCGGCCTTCTTGATCCGGCCAATCCCCTCCGCCTTCAGCCGGAGGCGTGCGAGCGGCTCGACTACTTTA
>CAYZVY010000513.1:0-2001 GCA_964481675.1 uncultured Verrucomicrobiota bacterium | reverse complement strand
CACCGACGCTTCGCTTCAGATTATCGCCGACGGCGTCGGGCCGCTGAGCCTGAACGCCGGCGGCACGAGCGTCACCTTCACTAGCCGTGGCACGGGCGGCGTCAAGACCCTCCTGCTGGCCGGGAATAACACCGGCTCCAACATGCTGGGCGCGGTGCTGGCCGCCACCCCGGGCCAGGTGGCCCTGGCGAAAGAGGGACCCGGAACCTGGATACTCAACAGTCGCCTCAGCACCTACACCAACCTGACCACCGTCCGCGGCGGAAAGTTGCTGATCAACGGCGTTCTCAGCAACACGGTATCCGGGGTGATCTGCACCAACGGCGGCACGCTGGGCGGCACCGGCGCCGTCTACCGGCCTGTGCTCGTGGCGGCGGGGACCGTGACCAACGCGGGCGGCCGCGTGGCCCCCGGCATGGGCGCGGGAACCTTCACCGTGGGAGACGGCGTCACCCCGCGGTCGTTCACCTTCGAGACGTCAGCCAATGAAACGAATCGTCCGGCTTGGGATGTGGAACTGGGCGCGGCCGGTTGCGATAAAATCGTGGTGAACGGCGATTTCGTGCTGCCCGCCGCCGGGCAGGTGATGCTGAACGTCACCAACGACGGCTACGCCTCGCCCCGCCACAGGACCTATGTGCTGCTCACCTGGACCGGGGCGGACCCGGCCGGCGACGCCTCGCAATTCATCGTGAACCTGCAGCGGCCCGAGTGGCGCGGCGGCACGGTCACGGTCGACAAGACGGCCAACGAGGTGCGGCTGTCGGACATTACCCAGCCCCCGGGCACGTTGATTCAGATTTTCTAATACAGGGACACAACGAATGAGCATGATGACGGCGATCATAGTGGCGGCGGTCGGGGCCGCCCTGGCGGAGGAGGGGCCCGTGAGCCCGACAAACAGGCCTGCGGCCGTTCTGGTCACGCCGGCCGCGTGGCTGAAAGCGCAGCCCAAACTCGCGTTCAAGGACGGCCATACCCTGCCGCCTCTCACACGGTATGGCTGGACGCTCGACTTCGACACGCGCGTGGAGCTGGCGGAGCACTGGGGCTATGCCCTGGAGTTCGGCGGGTATGCCGACAGCGGGTCCGTGGCGCGCGCGCTGGGCACCACCAACGACCTCGGGGCCCGGTGCATCGCCCTTGCGGCGGCGGACCCGAAGACGTTCAAGCTCGCGGTCATCTGCTCCCGCAGCCTGCCGCCCAACGACAGCGTGCCCCCCGAAACCTGGACCCGCAATGCCGAGGGCAGGTTCCTGAACGGCAAGGCCAACTCCATGGACGGGACCGAATGGCACAAGGGCATGGACGTGGTCTACAGCCCGGCCGCTCCCGACTCCGTCTGGGCGGAGGCCGGCCGGCTGCGGGCGGACCCCATCCGGCTCATCCGCGAAAAGTGCCCGATCGCCATCGTGCTCAACGGCGGGGAGTATGGTCTTGGAGTCATCGGGTTTGCCGGCAAGGTGTGGTCCCAGGACACAGCCATCCTCAAGGCCAAGGGCGACAAGCCATGGTTCGACTACATCTCCGAGCGCAAGGCGCGCGCCGAGCTGCTGATCGCCAATGCGGTCCGCCAGGTCGTTCCCGACCGCCAGCTGTATATCTATTATACGACCACCGGCGGCTCGCATCGGAACCTCACGCCGGACTGGAAGGATTGGAGCGCCGGCTACGAGTGGATGAAGCCGGTTTCGGACCTGGCCAGCAGCGAGCATTACTACCGGCATTTCAACTCGGGCTGGACGGGTAAAGACGACCTGCTGACCCAGGCGCTCAACGCCAAGGGGTGGGAGATCGCGAACGGGCAGCCGCTGGCATACGACTGGCTGTGCGCCGGTTGGCCGCGCGCGAAGGGGCTGGGAAGCGGCAGCGCCGACCTTCTGGGCGACGGCGGACTGGGCGATATCGACCGGTATACCGGTTTTCTCAAGTGTCTGTATGCGTCGGGCATGGTGGGGGGGAATGCCGGCTACTACGATCTTCCCAAGGGCGGCTTTGCGG
>CAYZVY010000512.1:0-2003 GCA_964481675.1 uncultured Verrucomicrobiota bacterium | reverse complement strand
ACGCCGAAGAAGGCGCCCAGCGCGCCCATCAGCTTCACGTCGCCGAAGCCCATGGCCTCCTTCTTGAACAGCAGCTTGCCGAGCAGGGCCACCAGCCACAGCAATCCGAACCCGAAGGCGCCCCCGATGGCGGCGTATTGAAGCCCCTTGAGCGCCGTCGTCTCCTCATGCAGCGCCGGGACCAGCAGGCTGAAGAGCACGCCCGCGATCATGCCGCCAATCGTCACGCGGTCCGGAATGATCATATGCCGGCAGTCCACGAACGCGCCCAGCAGCAGGCCGCCGATGATCAGCCAGTAGACCGGCACCAGTCCCACATGCTGAACGGCGGCCAGCCCCAGGACGCGCCCGTCCGGCTGGACGCCGAACTTGAACCAGGCCAGCAGGAACAGGAGGGCCGTGAGCAGTTCCACGATGATGTAGCGGGCCGAGATGGCCGTCCCGCAGTGGCGGCACCGGGCGCGCAGCACGATCCAGCTGACCAGCGGAATGTTGTCGTACCAGGCGATCAGGTTCTTGCAGCCGGGGCAGTGGGAGCGCGGCGCCACCACCGAGAGGCGCCGCGGGATCCGGTAAATGCAGACGTTCAGGAAGCTGCCCAGGCAGGCGCCCCAGAAGAAGGCCAGCAGGGTGAAGAACGGGTAGCCGATCTCAATGATTTCGTTCATGGCCTTAATCCGCCGCCATGGCGATGAGCCCCGAGCGGTTGATGTCCGTGACCCGGTACGGTTTCATCAGGTTGATGAAGTCGGCGATCTTCTCCTGGTCGTCCACCAGGCGGATGACCAGCGAGTTGGTCTGCACCAGGATGACCTTGGCGGCGAACACGTTCACGAGATCCATGACGGCCGCGCGCTGCTCCTCGCCCGCCGCCACCTTGATCAGGACCATCTCCTGGCCGATGAAGCGCTGGGCCGTGAGGTCGGTCACCTTGATCACGTCGATCAGCTTGTTGAGCTGCTTGGTCACCTGCTCGATCACGCGGTCGTCGCCCGGCACCTCGATGGTCATCTTGGAGACGTCCGCATCGAGCGTCGGCGCCACGGTCAGCCCGTCGATGTTGTAGCCGCGGCCCGAGATGAGACCCACGATCCGGGCCAGCACGCCCGGCCTGTTTTCCACCAGCAACGTCACAATATGCTTCATGGCGACATCCTTCCCTGTTAGGCCATGCTCTGGATCATTTCGTTCAGCGAGGCGCCCGGGGGCACCATGGGATACACGTTCTCCTCCGGCGCCACCACGAACTCCACCACCACGGGCCCCGTGGCGGTGAGGGCCCGCTGCAGGGCTTTCACCACCTCGTCCTTGCGGGTCACGCGGATCCCGACGGCCCCGTGCGCCTCGGCCAGCATCACGAAGTCGGGGCGGTAGGCCCCGGGCCTGGCGTCGCCCATCCCCTCGTTGACCGGCCGCTTGTCCCGCGTCAGGACGGAGGCGGAGTAGTTCTTGCCGTAGAACATCTCCTGCCACTGCCGCACCATGCCGAGGTGGCCGTTGTTCAGGATGACGATGGCCACGGGCAGCTTCTGCTCCACCGCCACCACCAGCTCCTGGAAGTTCATCTGCACGCCGCCGTCGCCGCAGATCGCCACCACGCGCTTGTCGGGCCGGCCCATCTGGGCCCCGATGGCCGCGGGCAGCCCGAAGCCCATGGTGCCGAGGCCGCCCGACGAGAGGAAGGTGCGGGGCTGGGTATACTTGTAATAGTGCGCCGACCACATCTGGTGCTGGCCCACGTCGGTCACCACGATAGCGTCGCCCTTCGACACCTCGTAGATCTTCTCGATCACGAACTGGGGCAGGAGGGTTTCCGTCTTGAGGTCATACGCCAGCGGGGACTTGTTTGTCCAGTCCTCGATCTGCGCCAGCCACTCGGCATGTTCGGCCTTCTCCACCTCCAGGAGCAGCGCCTGGAGAACCTGCTTCACGTGGCCCACCACGGGGATGTGCGTCTCCACGCTCTTGGAGATGGCGGAGGGATCGATGTCGATATGGCCGAT
>CAYZVY010000511.1:0-2004 GCA_964481675.1 uncultured Verrucomicrobiota bacterium | reverse complement strand
ATTAAGGGATCAGGACCACCACCAGGTCCATGACATTGGTGCCGGTGGGGCCGGTTTTGAGAAGGCCGTTTGTGCGGGCGAAGAAATCGTAGGAGCGGCTGGCGATGAAGTAGGCGGCCGGATCGAGCCGCAGGCCGCGGGCGGCCTTCATGACGGTCTCGTCGCAGAAAGCTCCGGCGGCGTCGGTAGGGCCGTCCTCGCCGTCCGTGCCGGCGGCCAGGAAGCAGCCGGTGAAGGCGGTTGAACCCAGCCGGGCGAAGGCGCCGAGCGCCATCTCCTGGTTGCGGCCGCCCTTGCCGCCGGGCACCACGCGCGGCACGACGGGTTCACCGCCGGCCAGCAGGCAGAGCGGTTTGTCGCCCGTCGCCGCACGCTGCTTTAGCGCCCGATCCATCAGGCCCGCGCCTTCCACGCGCGCCACTCCCTGGATCGGCGCCGGGTCGATCATGACCGCATACCCCAGGGCTTCCGCCGCCCGGGCGGCCGCCGCGAGCGCGGTTGAATTGTCCGCCAGGATCAGGTTTGTCACGGTTCCGGGAAGCGTTTTCGGCGTTTCGGCTTCCTGGCCCTGGGCGCCCCGTTCAAGGTGTTTCTTGATCGAGGGCGCGAGGCGGGGCTCCAGCTTGAATTTCCGGATGACGGCCAGCGCATCGGCAAAGGTGGTGGGATCGGGCGCCGAGGGGCCGGAGGCGATCACGTCCAGCGGATTGCCGATGACGTCGCTCAGGATCAGGCTGATCCAGCGGCCGGCGCGGGAGGCTTCGGCCAGGCGGCCGCCCTTGACGAGCGAGAGGTGCTTACGCACGGCGTTCAGTTCGCCGATCGAGGCACCCGCCTTGCTGAGCAGGGCGGTGAGGTCTCTTTTTTCCGCCAGCGTCACGCCGGGCACCGGCAGCGGGAGCAGGGCGGAGGCGCCGCCCGACAGCAGGGCGATGACGGTATCGGCCGCTCCCAGGCCGGCGACCAGCTCCAGCATGTCGCGGCTGCCGGCCACGCCTTCGGCAGTCGGGAGCGGATCGCCTTCCGGGCGCGCGCCGTGCAGCCGGATGGGGGAGCGATAGTCGTCGGCGGCGGAGTTGAGAACATTGACGAGGCCCTTCACGCGCGGGAGAAGGTCAGGTCCGAGCGCGGCTTCGAGCGCCTTCGCCATGCCGGCGCCGGCTTTGCCCGCCCCTACCACAGCCAGGGCGCCGCCGCCGGAGAGGGGAATCGCCTGGTCGCCGATCAGCAGGCTGCCGTCGCGGACCCGCACAAACGGCGGGAGCAGGGAGGCGGGCTGCACGGCCTCGACGCCGGCCCGCCAGATGGCCAGGGCGGCCTCGCGGCTCACGAGGGGCTGCCGGAGGTTTTTTCGTCCGTTGAATTCCAGCACCCGATCACGCACTGGCGGCAGTTGGCCATGCGGGAGGGCACGTAGGCGCGGCCTTCGCGTTCCGCGGTCCGGATCTCGATCTTGTTCATCAGCGCCAGCAGGGCGCCGAGAGTGATGAAGCCGCCCGGCGGCAGGGTCACCAGCAGGATCGCGGTGTAGTCCTTGAGGTTGAAGGCCAGGTCGCCCCAGATCGTGAGCGAGCCATTCCCGAGCACTTCGCGGAGGGTGGAGATGACGGCGAGGGAGAGCGTGAAGCCGAGGCCCATGCCGATGCCGTCGGCGAGGGAGAGCAGGGGGCTGTTCTTGGAGGCATACGCCTCGGCCCGGCCGAGGATGATGCAGTTGACCACGATCAGCGGGATGAAGATGCCGAGGTTCTTGCTGAGCGCGGGGGTGTAGGCTTTCATGAGCAGGTCCACCATGGTCACCAGCGTGGCGGCGATCACGATGTAGCAGGGGATGCGGACCTTGTCGGGGATGACGTTGCGGACCATCGAGATCAGCAGGTTCGAGCCCACCAGCACGAAGAGCGTGGCCACGCCCATGCCGAGGCCGTTCTGCAGGGAGGTGGTGACGGCGAGGGTGGGGCACATGCCGAGCACGATGCGGAAGGTGGGGTTTTCCTTCCACAG
>CAYZVY010000510.1:0-2005 GCA_964481675.1 uncultured Verrucomicrobiota bacterium | reverse complement strand
CGAGAAAACCGGGTCGATGGGAATGCCGCTGACGGCGATGCGGTCGTCGGGCTGGCCTCTTCGCAGCAATTGGCGGCGCGCCTCTTCCGTGGCCACGTAGTAGCAGGCCACGTTTTCGAGGATCCAGAGGGAGTGGACCGCGAAGTCGGTGACCGAACAGAAGAGCGAGGCGGTGGTGGTGCCGCCTTGTAGCCGGCTGGAGAGGATTTCCAGCGGCATGAAGTGGGTGCAGACCGCGATGTCGGGCGCGAAGTCGTTGAAAAACCGGGTGAAGGTGAGGGTATTGGTCTTGTTGATGAACGAGCGCAGCTTTTTCTGGATCGGGTCGGAGGCCTGCCTGTCCGACTGGGCGTACATGTAGCCCCACAGCTCGGGCGCCTTGCGCACCACGTCGAGGTAGCCCTCGCCGTAGGTCTTGCGGAAGAGGGGGGCGGTGAAGTCGAGAATGTCGCACACCCGGATCTCGGCCTCGGGGCTGGCGGCGCGGAACCCTTTTTCGAGCGCCTGGGCGGCGCGCTTGTGGCCGGCGCCGGCGGAGGCGTGGAGGAGCAGGATTTTCATGGGACCTCGTTCTTTCCCGCCCAGCGGGTGTAGGAGAAGGCGAGCAGGAGGATGCCGATGCAGAGGAAGAGGGGGTAGTCGGTGGGCATGCCCAGGATCCAGTGCTTGTGCCAGGGGACGTTGGCGGGATTGAACTTGGCGAGGCCGAAGGCGGGGTTGAGGACGAACCAGATGAAGTCCTCGATGATCCAGAAGAGCATGAGGCAGCCGAGGATGCGGATCTCGCGCCGGGGGGTGAAGCAGCCGTCGAGGAAGAGGGGGAGGTGGAAGACCAGGGCCATGAAGGCGAAGATCCAGACGTGGTAGCCGGTGAGCGGTCGGCCGCCCCAGAACCAGTCCTGGAGGAAGCCGCCGTGCTCGATCCGCCAGGTGGGCAGGCCGGCGGCCCAGCCGTTGGGGCCCTCGATCTGGATCTCCACGTTGGCGAAGACGAAGGCCAGGAGGAGGACCCACAGCGGGAGCAGGGCAGGCGCCCATCGTACGGCTGGTTGCGGCGTTTTGATGGGCTGACTATAGTCGCGTTTGCATAGGGGGACAAGCGGAAAGGATTGCTAGGGGTTGCTAGGGGTTGCATGGCGGGGGATGGCCCAGCGGGGGTGCGGCGTTTCGGCGTTAACGGACGGCCGCTTTTTGGCGGATCCGCCAGATGGCTGGATGGGCCGGGCCCGGAAGGCCACGTCCCATCGCCATCCGGCGGCTGCGCCTAAAAATCGGCTCGCCCGTTTCCGCTGATCGAAACGCCGCACCCGACTTGCCCTCGCGCGCCCTGGCCGAAGCGGCCTCGGGCGGCGCGCGATGGTGCCCACGAAAAGCCCGAAGGTCTGCTGTGGCCGCGGCCGCTGGCCGCGGTAACGGGCCTTGCGCTTGGTGCGGCGGCCGGGGAAGGCGGAGCGCGGGGTGGCCATGAAGAGCATGACGAAATGGGCATGTTACGCGGCCGGCGGCCGCATCCACAGAAGAGCAAGGTTGGCTGATCTCACAGGGGACACGGCCTGGAAAGGCCGTGCCACGTCATGGTCTAAAAAGGTGGATAAGAAGATGGGGATGGGCTAACCTGATTGGAATGAAAGCCGTTTGTGCCGTAGTCCTGGTGTTGTGCGGCCTCGCCGGCGGGGCGTCGGCGGGCATTGACGCCACGCAGCTGGTCGCCGATGCCCGGGCGCAGGTGGGCGTGACCACGGGCTATGATCCGGCGTACCGGAAGCTGGTTTATCCCGGCGGCGATGTGCCCCCGGAAACGGGAGTGTGCTGCGATGTGGTGATCCGCGCGCTGCGCAGGCAGGGAGTCGATCTCCAGCGGCTGGTTCACGAGGACATGAAGTCCAGCTTTTCCCGCTATCCGAAGAACTGGGGGCTGAAGGCGCCCGACCCGAACATCGACCACCGGCGTGTTCCCAATTTAATATGTTATTTCGGCCGGCAGAAATGGGCGCTTCCGGCCGGC
>CAYZVY010000509.1:0-2005 GCA_964481675.1 uncultured Verrucomicrobiota bacterium | reverse complement strand
CCTCGAACTCAAAGGAAGACGCGCTTATGAGAATTTAGATGCGTTTGCCCTGGCCTGTTCCCTCATTGACAGGGAAAACGGCACGGTCTACTATGATCCCAATCAGCGCATGGAGATCCTTATGAAGCGTCTACTCTTGATTTCGGCTTTCAGCTTAGCGGTTATGTTTTCGGCTTTGCTCTTCCTGGGATGCGAAACGGAATCGTCGGCGGACGCCGAACTCACCCTCACCCCTCGTCGGGTGACGCTCAAGTATCTCCAGTCGGCCCAGTTCAAGGTCTCCGGCGGGTTTGAATACCGGTGGTCCCTGTCGGACGAGACTCTGGGGGAGTTAAGCAACCGCAGCGGCGACGAAGTCGGCTACATCAACTTGTCCACCAACGTCGGCACGCAGACCATCACGGTCCGGTCGTTCATCATCGGCGCCTCGGGAAACAATCCGACCAATATCGTCAATACCAACGGCATCCAGAGCATCACCTCCGCTTCGGCCATCATCATTCAAGCGGGCAAGTAGCCTGTCTGGGACGCCCATGATCCTGACCAGCCTCCAGAATCCGCTCGTCAAGGAGGTGGTGCGGCTTCGGCAGCGCTCCCATCGCGATGAAGCCGGCCTGATGATCATCGAAGGCTACCGGGAGCTCCTGCGCGCGCTCGACAACGCCCATCTTCCCACGCGGCTGTTCACCTGCCCCGCCCTTTTCCTGGGCGAAAACGAGCCCGCCCTCATCGCCCGCTGCCGGGCCGCGGGCGCCGAACTGTTCGAATGCTCCGCGCCGGTGTTCGAGAAAATGGCCTACCGGGACCGCCCCGAGGGGCTGCTGGCGCTGGCCCCCCAGCTCGACTGCCGGCTGGATCGCCTGGTCCTGCCCGACCGCCCCCTCCTGCTGGTGGCGGAATCGATCGAAAAGCCAGGCAACCTGGGCACCATGCTCCGGACGGCCGATGCCGCGGGCGCCCATGCCGTGATCGTGGCCGATCCGCGCACGGATGTGCACAACCCGAACGTGGTCCGCGCCAGCACGGGCATGCTCTTCGCCGTGCCCCTGGCCGTGGCCGAAACCGCCGATGTGATCGCCTGGCTGCGGGAGCGGAAAATCCGCATCCTGGCCGCCACCCCGCACACGGACAAGGCCTACACCGATGTCGACATGACGGAAGGCGTGGCCATCGTGGTGGGCACGGAGCAGGTGGGACTCAGCGACACCTGGATGCAGGCCGCCGACCTGCAGGTGCGCATCCCCATGCTGGGCAAAGCGGATTCGCTGAACGTGGCTCAGGCCGCCACCTTGCTGCTGTATGAGGCGGTGAGGCAGAGGGGCGCAAAGGGTTTTCAGAAATAGGTCCTATAGGTCCTATAGGACCTATTCTTCCTTTTGCTCCACCGGCGGCACCTCAAACCGTGAACAGGTGTCGGTCGCTTCAACCGATTTCCGGTGCAGCGCGCAGCGCTGGACGAACGGGTTCACCACGTAATGTTTGCAGTAGCGGCAGAAGCGCCCCTTTTCGGTTTCCTTGAATACCTTGGGCGCGTCCGGCCGTTCGTCGTCCGAAAACACTCTGGGAACCGCCGGCTTCTCATCCGTCGAAAACACATTCGGGGCGGCGGGCTTGTCCGCGTCGTTGAAAATCGACGGCTTGGCCTTCTTGGGCTCCGCATCGCCGCCGAAAATGGATTTCAAATCCGCCATGGCGGACCCGCTTTACGGTTTCTCCAGCACGGCCCGGATGCGCCGGACGCCCGCGCTGGACGACTCTTCCTTCTGGATCTTGAACCGGCCGAGTTCCCCGGTGCGGGCGGCGTGGGGGCCGCCGCAGACTTCCTTGGAGAAGTCGCCGGCGGCATACACTTTCACCTGCTCGCCGTACTTGGTGCTGAACAGGGCCATGGCGCCCGACTCCTTCGCCTGCTCGAGGGTCATCACCTCGCAGACGATGGGCAGGTCGCGTCCGATCTGCTCGTTCACGATCCGCTCCACCTCGGCGAGCTGCTCGGGGGTCATCT
>CAYZVY010000508.1:0-2007 GCA_964481675.1 uncultured Verrucomicrobiota bacterium | reverse complement strand
GTCATGGCCCACCCCTTGGAGAAGCCGTGCAGGAACACGGTCCGCTCCTTCATGCCCGGCATGGCCGCGATGGACAGGCGCTCCCCCTCGTACGTGAGCTCGGAATAGATCTCGTCCGCCAGCACCACGAGGTCGCGCTCCACGGCCAGCGCGGCGATCCCCTCCAGGTCGCGCCGGTTCATGACGGCGCCCGTGGGATTCGTCGGGAAGTTCAGCATCAGCGCGCGGGACCGGGGCGTCAGCCGCGGCTCGATCATGGCGCGGGTGAGCCCGAAGCCCTGCTCCCGGCAGGTCGGGATCGGAACGGGTTTGGCGTGGGCGAAGGTGACCACCGCCGGGTAGGACACGTAGCACGGCTCGTGGTACAGCACCTCGTCGCCGGGGTTGCACAGGGCCCGCACGGCCAGGTCCAGCGCCTCGCTCACGCCCACCGTGATCAAAATCTCGGTGGCCGGATCATACGTGACGCCGAAGGCCCGCGACACGTAGCCGGAGATCGCCACACGGAGCTTCAGCAGGCCGCGGTTCGAGGTGTAGCTCGTCGCCCCGTGGTCCAGCGCGAACATGGAGGCCTCGCGGATGCGCCACGGGGTCACGAAGTCGGGTTCGCCGATGCCGAGGCTGATCACATCCTTCCGCGTGCTGACCAGGTCGAAGAAATCGCGGATGCCGGAGCGCGGCACATTCCGGAGATAGTCGGCAACGGGATTACGGGGAGACTTTGAGCCGCTCATGCGTATCCTTCTCTTCCATCAGAATGCCATGATCCTTGTAGGGCTTGAGCATGAAATGGGTGGCCGTCGAGACGACGCCCTCCATGGTCGACAGCTTGGCGGCCACGAAGGACGCCACTTCCTTGAGCGTGCGGCCCGAGACGAACACCAGCAGGTCGTAGCCGCCCGACATCAGGAACAGCGAGTCCACCTCGGAAAAGCGCGCGATGCGCGAGGCGATGCGGTCGAACCCGCCGTCCCGCTCGGGGGTGATCTTCACCTCGATCACCGCGTGCACCACCTCGAGCTCCATCAGCTCCTCGTTGACAATGGCGTGATACCCGCGGATCACGCCCTTCTGCTCGTAGTCCCGGATGCGAGCCCGGACTTCGTCCTGGGGAATGGCCAGCAGGCGCGACAGGTTCTCGGGCGTCTCCATCGCATTCTGGCGCAACAGCTTAAGCAAGTCGTCCATGGCCGTGCCTCCGGTCCGCCGCCGCCGGCGGACTCAGGTTTGAGTTGAGTCGGTATTCAATCCAAGTTATCATGTTCGCTTTAGGCTGACAATAGAAAGGACACGCCCATGGCCCGCCTGGACCGCATCCGGATCGTGCTCGTCGCCCCGCTTTACGGCGGCAATGTGGGCTCGGTCTGCCGCGCCATGGCCAACACGGGATTGACCGACCTGGTCCTCGTAGCCCCCCAAACCATCGACATGGAGGAGGCCCGCAAAATGGCGGTCAACGCCGGTGCCATCCTGGAAGCCCGGCGGGAGGTGGCGACCCTCGCGGAGGCCGTCGCCGACTGCGGCTTGGTGATGGGCGCCACCGCGCGCATCGGCCTCTACCGCCAGCATGCCGTCACCCCGCGCGAGTTGGCCCCGCGCGCCCTGGAGGCGGCCGAGCAGTCCCCCGTGGCCCTCGTCTTCGGCCGGGAGGACAAGGGGCTGTTCAACGAGGAAATCGCCCTCTGCACCCAGTTGATCCGCATCCCCTCCCATCCCGCCTACACGTCGCTCAACCTCGCCCAGGCCGTCATGGTCTGCGCCTACGAGCTCTTCACGGCGGCCGGCATCTTCGAGCCGTCGGTCGAAAAGTCGGCCGAGGCGCCCGGCGAACTGCGGGAGCGGCTCTTCGCGATCTGGCGGGACGTCCTGCTCGACATCGGGTTCATGAACGACGACAAGGCCGACCACATGATGCTCGGCCTGCGCCGGGTCTGGTCGCGCGGCAAGATGACCGTGGACGACGTGAATATCCTGATGGGCATCGCCCGCCAGATGCGCTGGCGCGCG
>CAYZVY010000507.1:0-2026 GCA_964481675.1 uncultured Verrucomicrobiota bacterium | reverse complement strand
TGGTGGCCGTAGGAGGCCGCCACGTGGTGGATGAACGGGCCTTCGATGAAATGGCGCTCCCAACGGGGCCAGTCGTCCACCTGCATCCAGCAATAGACGTTCTGCGTGGAGGGGCCGTCGCAGGTCTTGCCCTCGCCCGACACCAGCGCATACTCGCCGCGGTCGCCGTCGAAGCGGCAGATCGTGAGGGGGCCGTCCTTCATCTTCCAGTGCGTGCTGCCGGGCTGGATGCCGGGCAGGATCCAGTGCGTGCCGATGGTGGCGGGCTGCTTCGGGTCGCGCAGGCTCAGCGGGAAGCCGCAATGCCAGAGCAGCACGGCGTCGTCCCGCCCGGGGTGGCGGATGGTGAGGTCGGCCAGGAAGGTCATCGACTTGTCCAGCGAGGCCTTCTGCAGCAGGATGGAGCTGATGGCGCCGTGGATATCGGTCTCCGTGGCCGCCGGGATGCCGCGCTCGGAGAGCTCCGCCAGGCTGAATTCCACCATGGCGCCCAGCTCCTCGCAGATCGACATGAAGCTCTCCACGGCGAAGCCCGTGAGGCCCTGATCCTCGGCCAGGTACAGCATCTCGTCGCGGAAGGCCAGCACGTTGATGACCGGGTCCATGGTCGCGAAGCCCTCGAACTTGACGCCCTTCTTGCCGAAGGCGTCGATCTCCTCCAGATACGCCTTCCGGCCGTTCAACGCGCGGGCTTTCACCGCCTTGATGACGGCAATCATGTCGATCGGCAGGATCTCGATGCCGAAGCGCTCCAGGAGTTCGCTTTCGTTGACGATGCAGGTCCAGAAGAAGTCGATGCGCTTGCCGATCATGCCGATCCGCATCCGGCGCATGCCCTTGACCACGTTGGCCGCGGCCATGAAGTCGCGGATGCCGCTCGCGAGAAGCGGCTCGTCCATGCGGCAGTTTTCGAGATAGGTGAAGGGAACGCCCAGCTTGTGCAGGACCTTGGAGCTGGCGAACAGGCCGCAGAGGGTGTCGCGCAGCCGGGTGCCGTCCGTCAGGGGCGCCTCGTCGCGGGGCCCCCACAGGAGGGTCGGGACGTCCATCTTCTTCCCGATCATGCCGCAGGCGCCCTCGGTGCCGAAGTTGCAGTGCGGCATGAACAGGGCGTCCACCCCTTCCCGCTTCAGGTGGGCCACCACGGGGTCCACATGGCGCTGGTCGCGGACCATGCCGTCGGGAATGACGCCGTCCAGGTTCACGTACCGGACGCCCATCTGCTTCAGGAGCGCCTCGATGCGGGCCTTGTAGCGGACCGCGTCCTCATGCGAAAAAACAAACTTGCCGATCGGCGCCAGGCCCAGCAGGGGTGTCTCGTGTTTCATGAGCCTCTTGTAGCAAAGCCCGCCCTCCGTTCCAAGTTCATTTAAACCGGGGCGCATCAGCGATTAGGTGGGATTCACGGCATGACCCGATGCTGTTGTGGCGTTTCGGCGTTCATGCCCGCTGATCGAAACGCCACAACGACGTTGCCTTCGCGCGCCCTCGGCCCTGTCGGGCACTCTCGGGCGGCGCGCGAGTTTGGTTCCCGAAGAACCGCCCACATAAAAGCAGTCCATTTTCCAGTGGGCGTTTCATGGGAACCATCGCGAGCCGCCCGAGGCCGCTTCGGCCAGGGCGAGCGAGGGCAAGTCGGGTGCGGCGTTTCGATAGCTGCGGCATGACGAGGTGATTTGGCGATGATAAGGGGCGACGACGATGAGGCGTGGGCTTCCGGCCCCGACTCATCTAGTCGGAGCCCCTTAGCGCGCCAAAGCACCCGTCAGGCCGCGGCCGAAACGCCGCACCCCCGCTGGGTAACCCGCATCACACTTCCTGCCGCAATTGTCTTGATTCTCGTTCTGCCGGAGAGAATAATCCATCCCTTCATGGACATGAGAACAAACTTCGACCGCCTCCCTTCCCGGCCCACCCAGCCAGGCCCGCCGCCGCTCCTGATCGGCGCGATTCTCCTGCTGCTGCTGGCCGCCCTTTTCCTGGGCCTCGACCGCTGGCACCGCCGTCACGCCACCGCCGATACGCC
>CAYZVY010000506.1:0-2035 GCA_964481675.1 uncultured Verrucomicrobiota bacterium | reverse complement strand
CCCCTCCGGCCCCCCCTCGCCCTTTTTCATGGACAGGGTGGGGCGGGAGGCCATAAAATAACATGTTTTAGAGGCGAAGCGCCGCCCGGCGGCGAACGGAATTGGAATGAACGTGCAGATGATGACCCTCGTTCGAAGGCTGGCTGCCCTGCTCGGGACCGCGGCTCTTGTCCCGGCCCTTCTGGCCCAGGCGCCCGCTCCCGTGTTCCGGCTGCCCCTGGAGTGCCCGGCCGGCGGGATCCGCGGCTCCGTGGCCGCCACCCCGGCCGCGACGGACGGCTGGACCTCCGTGTTTTTCCTGGCCGACCTGCCGGCGGCCGCGCTGGCCGGCACCGGCACCGCCACCCGCCTCACCGTGCCGGCCGGCACCCGCTGGCTGTCCGACGGCGCCGGCGCGGGCTCGCTGGTTCTCACCACCGCCACCCAGCGGATGTCCGCTCCCCACGTGCCGTCCCTTGATTTTGCCGCCAGCAATCCGGCGGCGTTCACGCTGTCGGGTTGGGTCTGGATGAAGGACGCCACCTGGTTCACCCTCGCCTGCAAGGCGGATGGCCGGGAATGGCTCTTCGGCCTGGACCGGCTGGACCGGCTGGCCCTGACCCTGGCCGGCGGCGAGGAGCGCCGGCGCTGGAGCCGGCTGTCGCCGCCGCTGACGGCGGACGAGCGCGCCTGGCACCACTATTGCGCGGTGGTCCAGGACGCCGGGCCCGCCCCCCGCGTGGCGCTCTACCGCGACGGCGAGCCCCTGGTCCAGGGCGTCGTGGAGGAAAAGGGGGAGGGGTTCGAGGGGCTTCGGAGCACGCAGGAGCCGGTTGTGGCGGGCAGCGGTCCGCAGATGCGCGCCCGCGGCAAGGGCGCGCTGGGCGGGTTGGAGATCTGGGACCGGGCGCTCGACGCCGCGGCCGTCAAGGAGCAGTACCAGCAGGGCCGGGCCGCGCTGGAGGCGCGCCGGACCGCCACGGCGGAACTCGACTCGGTTTTTCCGGGCGAGCGGGAGATCGAGCTGTGGAGCCGGGTTCCCTGGCACCGGGCCGAGTCGCTGCGGTTCAACGTGAGCCTGCCGCCCGGGGCGCCGACCAATTGCGAAGCGCTCGTGTTCGTGAAGGACTGGGATTACCTGTGGTACCAGCACCTCGTTCCCGGCTGCCTGGTTCCCGGCGTCAGCACCCAGGTGGTCCTCTCGCTGACCGCCGAATCCGAGGCCTGGTCCCCCGTGGGGCACGATTACCGCTGGAACGGCCGCACGCTGGCCGACCCGCGCAGCCTCGGCGTGCGGATCTTCTGCAAGAACGCGGCGTGGACGGGCCGGGTCTCGATCGTGGCGCCGGAGATCCGGCTCAAGCCGGCGGTGCCGCCGCCGCCGACCATCCGCGATGTGCGGCCGGAATCCACCCGGGTTCCGAAGGACGACAAATTCGAAGTGTCCTTCCGCATTCCGGACCGGCACGTGGACCCTTTTGACACGAACGAGGTGCAGGTGACGGCCGCGTTCACGGCGCCCGACGGCTCGGTCACCACCGTGAACGGCTTTTATGCCAACGATTTTTACCGCGAGACGACGCCGGCGGGCGAGCGGATCACGCCGCAGGGCGTGCCCCTGTGGCGCGTGCGGTATGCTCCTCGGCAGGAGGGGGTCTACCAGTACCGTCTGACCGTGCGGGACGCGGGCGGCGAGGCGATCTGGGGCCCCGCCCGGTTCACCGCCACGCCGGCCGTTTCGCACGGGTTCATCCGCGTGTCGGCCCGGGATCCCCGCTTCTTCGAATATACCGACGGCAGCTATTATTTCCCGATCGGCCACAACATCCGCTCGCCCTTCGACACGCGGCACGACGCGGCGTTCCCGTGGCAGCAGCGCTTCGACGAGGGGACCTCGGTGTACCGCCGGTACTTCAAGGCCATGGCGGAAAACGGCGAGCAGCTGGCCGAAGTCTGGTTTGCACCGTGGTCGCTCGGGCTGGAGTGGAACGAGAAGTGGCAGGGCTATCACGGGGTGGGGCAGTACAACATGCGCCACGCCTGGGAGATGGACCGC
>CAYZVY010000505.1:0-2045 GCA_964481675.1 uncultured Verrucomicrobiota bacterium | reverse complement strand
GATCACTGATCACTGATTACTGGTTGCGCCTCACGGGAAACTCATGCTCAAACTGGCTTACTATCGTCGGATAGCGGCCGCCTACCTGGGCGGGGGGCGGAGCCAGCTGTCGTTCTGGCACGACGAGCCGGCGGTGAACGAGGCTGCCTTCGGCAGCGATCCGCGGCAGTATTTCATGCCGTTTCGCGAAAAGGCGCGCTATGCCGGGCCATTCGACAAGGATGGCATTCCCCAGTTGAATTATCGCGGCTCGCTGGGTGTCCAGTATAATCCGATCGCGATCGCGCAATACGGCCTGGCCCGCTGGAACAAGTGGTGCGAATGGGCGCAGGCGGAGGATCTCGAAGCCGCGCGGCGGGCGGGGGATTGGCTGGCGGAGCACCTGGAGGTAAACGCCGGGGGCAAGCGGGTCTGGATGCACCACTTTGACTGGGAGTATTTCCAGCTGCTCCGCTCGCCCTGGTATTCGGGCCTGGCCCAGGGGCAGGGCCTTTCGCTGCTGCTGCGGCTGTCCCGCTCTCCTGGCCCGGACGCCGCCCGGTACCGGGATGCGGCCGAAGCGGCTTTCGAGGCGCTTGCCGCGCCCCTCGCCGCCGGCGGCTGCCGGTTTGACGACGACGCGGGTCATGTCTGGATCGAGGAATACCTGACGGAGCCGCCCACCCATATTCTGAACGGCTTCATGTGGGCGCTCTGGGGCGTCTACGACCTGATGCGGGCCGAGGGTGTCGACTCGGCGCTGAGCGACCAGGCGGCCCGGCTCTGGGAGCAGAGCCTGCTGACGCTGGAAGTGAATTTGCCGCGATTTGATCTGGGGTACTGGTCGACTTACGACCTGGCGCCGCTGCGCCTCCGCAATCCCGCCAGCCCGTTCTATCACGCGCTGCATGTGACGCAACTGGAGATCATGCACCGGCTTAGCGGCCGGCCCGTCTTTTTGCGGACCCGGGAGCGGTGGAGCGGGTACGCGGGCTCGCCGCTCTGCCGGAAGCGGGCGCTGGCCATGAAATGTCTGTTTAAGGTGGTGCATTATTAAGATAGGACCTATAGGACGGATAGGACCTATCCTGTGAAACCGATGAAAATCTTTTACTTCACCCATTATTATCCCCCTGAGGGAAACGCCCCCGCCACGCGGGTGTCGGCCCTGGCCCGCCGCTGGGTGAAGGCGGGCCACGCGGTGACGGTGATCACGGGGGTGCCGAACGTGCCCGACGGGGTGGTGTATCCCGGCTACCGGAACCGGCTGCGGCCCCAGACGAGCGTGGTGGACGGCGTCCGGGTGGTCCGGGTCTGGACGTCCATCGCCCCCAACAAGGGGACGCTGCGCCGGATCGTAAACTATGTCTCCTACATGCTCAGCGCGTTCCTGTGGGCCGTGGTCCGGCCGCGGCCGGATGTCATGATCGCCACGTCCCCCCAGTTCTTCTGCGGCTGGACCGGCGTGCTGCTGCGCTGGTTCCGGCGGACCCCCTTTGTGCTGGAGATCCGCGATATCTGGCCCGAGTCGATCGGGGCGGTGGACGCCATCCGCAACAAGGCGGTGCTGCGTTTCCTGGAGGGCATGGAGCGGATCATGTACCGGACGGCGCAGCGGATCGTGACCGTGGGCGACGGGTACCGCCGCCGGCTGCTCGAGCGGGGCGTGCCGGGCGGGAAGATCGCCATCGTGATGAACGGCGTGGACCGGGACCTGCTGGCCGCCCATATTCCGGATCCGGGGCCGCTGCGGACGCGCTGGGGCCTGGAGAAGGCGTTCGTGTGCAGCTATATCGGCACCATCGGCATGGCGAGCGGGCTGGACATCCTGTTGCGCGCGGGGCGCCGGCTCAAGGAGGCGGGGCGCACGGACATCGTGCTGCTGGCGGTGGGGGATGGCGCCGTCCGGGCGGGGCTGGAGGAGCAGGCCCGGCGGGAGGGGCTGGACAACGTCCGCTTCACCGGGCTCCAACCCAAGGACAGTATGCCGGATTTCCTGGCCCTGACCGATGTGTGCCTGGTGCACCTGCGCAAGACGGGGCTGTTCGAGACGGTGATGCCCTCCA
>CAYZVY010000504.1:0-2051 GCA_964481675.1 uncultured Verrucomicrobiota bacterium | reverse complement strand
CTCACAAATGGGTAGTCAAGCAGATGCTGTACGAAAACCCGGTCACGGTGCCGCTGGTGTTCCGCTGGCCCGGCGTGATCGAGCCGAACCGGGTGGACCAGACACACCTCGCTTCCGGCGTTGACCTTTTGCCCACCCTCTGTGATTTCGCCGGCGTTCCCGTGGATCCGCGGGTTACGGGCGTCAGCCTGCGATCCGTGATCGAGCAACCCGACCGGCCCGGCCAGCCGTATGTGGTGGCCGAGCTGGATCCCGATCCGGACGCCCCAGCCAAGACCGGCCGCATGGTGCGCACGGACCGATTCAAGTACATCGTCTTCTCCTGCGGCCAACGCCCGGAGATGCTGTTTGACTTAAAGAACGATCCCGGCGAAACGTGTAACCTGGCGGCCAACCCGGAATTCGCGGACGAACTCCAGCGCCATCGCCGGTTGCTGACGGAATGGCAGGCGGCGACCAAGGACACTTTCCAGGCAGCTTCACCATGACCAAACGGCCTCCCAACATGACGCAACAAAGACCCAACGTACTGATTCTGTTCACGGACATGCAGCGCGCGGATACGATCCGGGCCTTGGGCAACCCGCACATCCGGACCCCGAATCTGGATCGCCTTGTCAACGAGGGGTCCGCCTTTACGAGTTGTTACTCCCCGTCGCCCGTCTGTGTCCCGGCCCGGTGCTGCATGCACTACGGTCTCTATCCCCAGAAGACGGGTCTCTTCGACAACGGGCGTATGCTGGATGACAACGGGGCGTCGTATCCGGAGGTGTTGGGGCGCAACGGCTACCGCACGCACGCCATCGGCAAATGCCACTTCACGCCCGACACGCGTGCGTTGCGGGGCTTTCAATCCCGGCAGTCCCAGGAGGAAGTAACGTCCGATCCGGAAACCGACGACTATGTCGCCTGGCTCCGCGACCATCGCTATGACTACTACGAACCCCATGGCCCACGGGGGCAGATGTACTACATCCCGCAGGTTTCATCCCTGCCGGCCGAGGCGCATCCTTCCCAGTGGATTGGAACCGAAAGCGTCCGGTGGATCCGGGAGGCGGCCGGCGGCGCGCAGCCGTGGTGCCTCTTTTCGAGCTTCATCCACCCCCATCCTCCGTTTGCCCTGCCCAAACCCTGGCACAAACTCTATCGGGCAGCCGACATGCCGCTACCCTTGCTTCCTGCCGACAGCGCCCACCTCCACACCTGGATCAATCGCCAGCAGAATCGCTGCAAGCACCGGGACCGGGGGCAGGACCTGAACTTGCTGCGCCTGATCAAGGCGTACTATTATGGCGCCATCTCGTTCGTGGATTATCAGGTCGGTCGAATCTTCCGCACGCTGGAAGAGATCGACGCGCTGGATAACACGCTCATCCTGTTCACCTCGGATCATGGGGAGCATCTCGGCGATTTCGGCTGTTTCGGAAAACGGAGCATGCATGACGCATCGGCACGGGTGCCCATGCTGGCCCGGCTGCCGTCACGCTTCCCCCCCGGAAGGACATGCCCGACCGCCACGTCGCTCTGCGACCTGTTTCCAACCGTACTCGGCGCGTGCGGTCTGTCGCCCGAGGGCTTGGACCTTGACGGGCGGGATCTGGCCGAAATCGCTGCGACACCGGAGCCCACCCGAACCGTGTATTCGCAGTTCGCCGAAGGAGGCAAGGCCATCTACATGGCGGCCAACACCGCGTGGAAATACGTCTATTCCGCCGGCGATCATGCCGAGTGGCTGTTCGATCGCCGGAGCGACCCCTCCGAGACCCGGAATCTGGCGCGATCCCCGGACGGGAAGGACCCCAAAAGGGAACTGAAGCAGCGCCTCCTGCAACATCTGGAAGCCACCGGCAGGACCGAGGCATTCACGGGACGGGGACGATCGCTGAGCTGGCGCCGCCACCCCCGGATTGACGAGGCGTACCTCGAGGATCCGGATGCCGCCCTCATGACTCAGGATTACCCGAGCTATCCCACAAATCTTCCAGGATACACAGACCCCAAGCCAGAACCGGCGCCCGGATCTGACGTCGATTCGCGCGAAAAAGGGAACC
>CAYZVY010000503.1:0-2057 GCA_964481675.1 uncultured Verrucomicrobiota bacterium | reverse complement strand
GATTCCCCGCTGGACGTCCACACCGCCGGCGGGCGGCCGTCGCGATACCGGCGGATGAGGGCCAGTTCCGTGAAGCCCTTGACGTCCGGCAAATCCAGGCAGTGGTGATCCAGGGCCGCCAGGATCGTATCGGTGAAAGCCTCCGACTGCACCTCGACCCGCAACACCTTGAGCTCTGGAACCGCCCGCACCTTCAGCGGCGCCTGCTCCGTCCCGCGCGGGATCATGACCGTCATCAGCTGTCCGTTCAGGCCGTCCACCTTCGCCACCAGCCGGGGCCGGCTGACCGCCGTGGTGCAAATGCCCGTCTTCTGCAGGTTGCGCGCGAGATCCTTGGTATTCCGCCCATAGGGCCAGGACCACCACGCCAGGTCCGTCACCAGGCTCAGCCGGTGCGGCTGCTTCGGAAAATCCAGAGGCGACGGCGCCACGAACGTCAGATCCAGCCGCGCCTTATTGCCGATGACCCGCGCGACCGCGGGCGCATCCACCTCCAGCCGGCACTCGGGATTCGCGTGCAGCTGCCACCAGAACGTGTGCGCCGCGTTGTCGGCATTCACGTTGTCCACGGTCACCACATAGGCGTCCCCGTCCTCCGTCTTCACGAACAGCAGGTGCCGGTCCGCCCACACGCCATTCTTCTGCCCCGCCATATCGGCGCAGGCGTAATCCAGCAGCGCATGGCGCCGGAACGCGCTCATCCGCCCGCCCCGCAAGCTGTTGGCCCAGCCGCCGGTCGGCAAAAAGCAGTCGCCATCCACCAGCACCGTATTGTGGTGATCCTCGTCCACGTTGTACCGGCCGGTATCGATAGCCAGGTACTCCCCCCGGGCGAACAGCGAAAAATGGCCGGCATCCGCATGCCAGTGCGTGAGGCTCGCATGGCTCCGCCCCGCGCCCAGGAAATTGACATACGTCGCCTCCGGCCCCCACCCCGAGCGGGCGCACACGATCTCCGTGCCAGGCGAATACACGGCGGTCGGCCGGTCGGCCGCCGCCAGCGGGACAACCGGCGCCTTCGCATCCCAATACAGGACCGCCTGGAGCATGGCCCCCACCTGGTCGACCGGGAGGTGGCCCGGATCCACGGTCCGGGCATACCACTCGCTGGCGTCGCCATACGGCCTCACCGGATGGTCGGGCCCCGAGTACGCTTCCCACAGCCCGCGGTGCAGGGGCTCTCCGTAATGCGCCGCGGTAACCAGCAGCCACGGCAGGCCCAGCGGCCAGTACAGCCCCGAGTCGCTGATGTTGACCATGCCGACCGCCCCGGGAAAGGTCAGCGCCAGCGAGGCGTCGACCGCGCTCTTCAGCACGGGCTCGGAGGCGAACAGGTCCTCCCGCCCGGCCTGCTTCAGGATCTGGCAAAACGGGTACAGGAACCCGAACACGGAATGGGAGTAGCCCGTGCCCTCATACCCGAACCCGCCGGCGTCCAGGCCGCGCCGCAGATAGGCGCGCACGTGCAGCACCGCGTCGCGGATGGCCTCTTCGGCCTCGGGATGACCCGCCTCGGCCCCCCACGTCAGCGCCGCGAAGCCCGCCTGGAGGGCCTTGGTCAGCGTGATGTTGTTGCCGCCCGAAAAGCCGACATAGCCGGTGCGGCCGGGCCGGAAATCGATCCAGAGATCCCGCACCAGGCCCAGCAGGGACTCGCGGGCGGCCGGGCTCAGGGACTCCCGGCACAGGTCGGCCGCCAGGGCCAGCTCGCCGTGCGACAGGATCAGCATCTTGCTGGACCCCAGCAGCGCCTCCCGGGATTCGGCCCGCTCGCGGCGCTCCACGTAAGCCAGGCAATCCGTCACCCAGGCCAGCATGGCGGGATCACCCTCAAGCGCGTGGACCAGGGCCGCCTCCACCACCATCGGCGTCCGGGAATGCCACCCGAGCGTGGACCAGCCCCGCTCGAACGACGAGGCGCGCGCCGCGGCGATGACGTCCGCGGTGCGGCGCTTCAGCCGGGCCCATAACACGTCATACGGCGCCTGCCGGATTTTTTTTCTCAAGACGTCGGGATCCATACCCGCCAGCCAGCCTCTGGATGAAGTGTTCATCCC
>CAYZVY010000502.1:0-2069 GCA_964481675.1 uncultured Verrucomicrobiota bacterium | reverse complement strand
AACTGCCGGCCACGCAGAGCGTGAAGCCGCACCGGGCCGGGCCGTGGAACTTGCCTAGAATTTCTCCAAAATTGCCACGCATGACCGCCGGGCAGCGGATCCAGGCTGAAAACGTGAAATCGCGGCTTCCCAACATCAGTTCCGGCGCCGGCGGCACTTCGATCCGGCTTTGGCCCTGGCCGAAACGAACGGCGCCCATTCCCGGCAAGGGGCCCTCGACGAATGTGACGTCATGGGCGACACCCGGATGCCGGCCGGCCTTGTCCCCGGCATCGCCTTTCAGGGGCCAGTGTGCGATCGGTCGGGTCATGGTCGTGCTCCTTGAATGTCGATATGCTCCGGCCCCTTGACCGGCCTCGCTGCCCAGGATTCAAAGCCGCGTGACTTTCCGAAAATCAATTCCCTTCCGTTTCCCCGCCCCTGCCCGGAACCAGAAGGCAAATCCTCACACGTGCTGATGAAGCTATCAGTGTCTGTCCAATAGAGCTAGCGAAAAGCTACAAGAATCACCGGCACTGGGGGGATAGCGGACGTCAAGAGTGTCGTATATTCTGTTATCTTTTGATTGAAACTGTTAGACATTTCGTCAGTAGGTAAAAGATGGCATGAGGATCATCATGATACGATATGGAATCCAGATCCCAAGGGAACAGCTTGAGGCATTCTGCCATATAACGGAGACCCTGTATGACGCGGCATAATGGCATGCATCTCACTCGGCAATGGCAGCTTCTTTTCGACGAGCTTTTCCTGGACCGCGCAAAAGGCGTTCAGCTTTGCATGAACGCGCCTGTCCAGCATCCGGAGCCGGTCCTGGTTCCGGACAAGCCTTGGGAGGCGCAGGGCATCTGCGGCTACAACACCGCGCTGCGCGAGGCGGACGGCCGCTTCCGGCTCTGGTACGGGGCCATGATGAAGACCGGCCTGCCGAGCGAGGGGGCCATCCGCCTGTGCTACGCCGAATCGGATGACGGCCTTTCCTGGCGCAAGCCGAACCTGGGGCTGATCCCGTTCAGGGGCTCGCGCGACAACAACATCGTGGCGCCCACGGACGAGCTGCAGAGCCAGCAGGGCGCGACGGTGTATCGCGACGAGCAGGCGCCCGAGGCGGAACGCTACAAGCTGTGGACCAAGTTCCGGCCCTCCGACGCCCAATGCGGGGCGGGCTGGATCTCGGGCCTTTACGCCATGCATTCGCCCGACGGCATCCATTGGTCACTTTACCCCGACCAGCCGAACCCGCGCTCGCAGATGTGCGACACGCAGAACATGTTTTTCCGGGATCCCCGCGCGGGCGGATGGGCGGGTTATACCCGCGTGACGGAGACGCAACATATCGACGAGGCCGCGGAGATGGGGCGGGGGCGGTACCGGACCGTCGGGCGGATCACCTCGCCCGACTTCAAGACCTGGTCGTCCACCGCGATCACGTTCGAAGCCGACGACGAGGACCGGGCCATTCCGCTGCCTGTCCCCAAAGTGGGTCCGAGGCCGCCTCTGGACGTCTACACGAACTGCGCCATGCCCTATCCGGGCGCGCAGGACGCCTACCTGATGTTCCCGTCGATCTATTATCACTGGGGCGAAGGCGAGGCGCCGGCGGCCCTGGATGTCCAGCTGGCCACGAGCCGGGACGGCATCCGCTGGCGCCGGGCGGGGGAGCGCCGGCCGTTCCTGCGGCACGGCTTCGACGGCGCCGCGACCAGCGGGATGCTGTACGCCAATCCCTGGCTGGTTCCGGCCGGCAACGAGTGGTGGCTCTACTATTGCGGCACCAGCCGGCGGCACGTGGCAAGCGACGGGACACCGAAGCAGTCCGGCCTGTTCCGGGCCTCGATCCGGCGGGACGGCTTCGTCTCCTTGGATGCCGGCTACGGCGGCGGCGAATTCACCACGCCGCCGATGACTTTCGAGGGCAGCCGTCTGGAAGTCAATGTGGAGGGCAGCGCCGGCGGCTGGATGAAGGTCGAGGTGCTGGACGCCGAAGGAAAGGCGCTGCCCGGATACGGGTTTGACGACGCGGATGTCGTCATGGGCAACAGCCTGTGCCGCTCCGTGTCGTGGAAAGG
>CAYZVY010000501.1:0-2070 GCA_964481675.1 uncultured Verrucomicrobiota bacterium | reverse complement strand
CCCGCTGTCGACCCCGGGTCTCCGGCAATCACCACCCGGGGGCGCTGCGGCTCCATCCACCAGGCGGCGGCGATGAACAGGTGCGGCAACGCCCCGGGTTGGTCCTGAAGGCGTGAGGCCTGGCGGCGCAGCGTCTGCTCGGACGCCCTGGTAAAATCCTCCCGGCCGGTGATCTCCCCCAGCCTGAGCAGGGCGAGCGTCGCCACGGAATTTCCGGAGGGTTCCGCTCCATCGTAATCCTCCTTGGTGCGCAAAATGAGATCCTCGCTCCCGGCGCCGCTTTGCCAGAAGCCGCCGTTCTCGCGGTCGAAGAATCGAGCCACCATGGCGTCGGCCAGCGCCACGGCGAATTCCAGGGTGTCGGCGTCCAGCGTGGCCTCATAGAGATCGATCACCCCGGAAAGCAGAAACGCGTAGGCGCTGAGTAACTGCACGGCATCCCTCTCCCCGTCGCGCCAGCGGTGATAAAGCGTCCGGCTCGCGGCATCCCACAGGTGGCCGCGCAGGAATGCGAGGTTACGCCGGGCGGCTTCCAGGTGGGTCCGGTCGCCCAGGATGGCGTACGCCTGCGCAAGGGCCCCCAGCATCAATCCGTTCCACGAGGCCAGGATCTTGTCGTCGCAATGCGGCCGAGGCCGGTGCGACCTCGCCGCGAACAGCTTTTCGCTCGCCGAGCCCAGCAGGGCGGCCTCCCCGGGCGTTGGGTCCCGCTCCCGGAGGCTGAGCACGTTCAGCCCCGGGAGGGGCTGGGGATCGCTGTGGTCCACGAAGTTACCCTGCCGCGTCACGCCGTAGCACCGGGCCGCCACCCGGAGTTCCTCCGCCGTCAGGAGCGCCGTCATCTCCTCGAGGGTCCAGGCATAGAACGTGCCCTCCCGCCCCTCGCTGTCGGCATCCTCGGCCGAGTAGAAGCCCCCTTCGGGAGCGGTCATGTCACGGAGCAGATAACGCAGCGTGCCGCGGACCACGTCCGCATGCCGGGCCTCGCCACTCACCTGCCAGGCCTCCAGGTACAACCGCACCAGGAGCGCGTTGTCATACAGCATCTTCTCGAAGTGCGGGATCAGCCATGCGTCGTCCGTGGCGTACCGCGCGAATCCCCCGCCCAGCTGATCGTAAATGCCTCCGGCCGCCATATGGTCGCAGGTGTTCAGGACCATGCGCACAGCCTCCCGGTCGCCTTGCGTGGCGCCATGGCTTAACAGAAAGAGCAATTGGCTCGGGTGAGGGAATTTGGGAGCCCCGCCGAAGCCGCCGTGCCGGGGATCGTAGGATTCCTTCAGCCGCGCAGCCGCGGCCCGGAGCGTACCCGTCGAGAGCGCCACGGTGGAGGTTGCCGCCTGAGCCGCGGCCGCCTGCAGGTGGCGGAGGACGTCGTCGGCGGACTGCCGCAGATCGCCCGGGCGCGTCGCCCAGAGCTCCTGGATGCGCGTCAACACTTCCAGGAAACCGGGCTGTCCGTGGCGGCTTGCCGGCGGGAAATACGTGCCGCCGAAAAAGGGTTTCCGGTCCGGCGTCAGAAAGAGGCTCAGGGGCCAGCCGCCCTGGCCGGTCGTGGCCTGCACGAAGGTCATGTAAATCCGGTCGACGTCCGGACGCTCTTCGCGGTCCACTTTGATGCTCACGAAGTGCGCGTTCAGAAAGCGGGCAATTGTCTCGTTCTCAAAGGATTCCCGCTCCATGACGTGACACCAATGGCAGGTGGAGTACCCCACGCTGAGGAAGATCGGCTTCTTCTCGGCCCTCGCCCTGGCGAACGCCTCTTCCCCCCAGGGATGCCAGTCAACAGGGTTGTGCTGGTGCTGCAGCAGATAGGGTGACTTCTCTGCGGCGAGACGATTAGTCCAGCGCTGATCCCGGGTTGTGTCCGTTTGCATAGTCGCTTCCTTATGCTGCATCACCCGGCAGCCGCTCGCAAGCAGAATGGCACCCACGGTGACCCAGCCTGCCGCCACGCTCCCCACCTGGCGGACGATGCACCTCCCTCCCCGCGCAGGCGCTGGTCATGCTCAGCGGTTCGACCCGGGCGCGGTGGTCGGTCTTTTCGCGGGCGTGGCGTTCCTCGAAGCG
>CAYZVY010000500.1:0-2072 GCA_964481675.1 uncultured Verrucomicrobiota bacterium | reverse complement strand
CTACAGCCTACAGCCTAAAGCCTCCCCCTACAGCCTACAGCCTAAAGCCTCCCCCCTACAGCCTACAGCCTAAAGCCTCCCCCTACAGCCTACAGCCTATAGCCTACAGCCTAAAGCCTCCAGCCCCCCCCCTACCTGACATCCTTCCCCGCCACCGTCACCGTCGCGGGCGACGACGAAACCACCTTGAACGATCCGTCCTCCCGGCGCGTCACGCTCACGGAGGTCTGCATCGTCACGGTGTCCCCGATTCCGAAATGAGCCATCCGCAGCACGCGCCGGCCATCCTTGTCGGCATCCGTGAAGAAGGCGTCCTTCACCTCGCCCTCGAGCGCGATGGCGTTCTGCTTGCCGGTGTAATTCGGGATCCACTTGCGGCCCTTTTCATTCACCAGCCACCGCCCCTTCGCGGGATCCATCAGCCGGCTCCCGGACCACGCCCAGCCGCTGGCCGCCACCACCGCGGGATCGTCCGGCAGCTTGAAGTACAGCACCTGCCGCTCCTTGTCGAGAAACGCCACTTCCAGAACGAGCTTCTCGATCGCCGGGCTCCCCTCGCTGCCGCCCCAGTTCGTGATCGTGACCGTCCGCTTCCCGTCGCCATCCGCATCCGGGAAATCGGCGTCCGTGAACACCTCGCGCCAGTCCTGCATCGGCTCCTGGAGGAACATGAAGATATATTTGGCCCGCATGCTCTTCACGCGCCAGGCGCGGCCGGACGACTCCGCCAGGGCCGTCACGCCGTCATAATACGCGGGGTCGGCCAGCAGCATGTTCGGGTTCATCGCGCAGACCACCTCGCCGGCCTTCTCGTCAATGTTCAGGATCTCGGCCTGGTACAGCAGCGGGCTATAGTGAAGCGTCAACGTCGCGCCGTTCACGGCAGTCGCCCGCCAGACCTGGGGATGAACCGGAGCCCCGATCAGGAACTCCTGGCCGGCGACCACCTCGGGCGGCAAGGGCTTGTCCAGCGTGACAGTCCGTTTGGCATAATCCACCGCCGTGATTTTCCGCTCGAATCCGGCGGCCTCGGCCGCGATCGCCAGATCGCCTTCCGCCAGCATCGTCCCGCCGACCAGATGCGCCAGCCGCAGCCCCTTGGCGTCGCGCGACACGAGACCGAACCGCCCCGACATCGTCGCCGTGCCGGCCTTCACCTCGCGGTCGCCCGCGCCGTCCGCCACCAGGATATCCTTCTGCCCCGTAACCGTCTCCACGGCCAGCGCGGCCGGCGCCGAGGCCGTCCCGTCGGCCGGCGTCGCCGCCAGCGGAGTCGCCGCCTTGACGGCGGGCGCGCCCCGCCAGCTCTCGATCAGCTGCGGCCAGACGGTCTGCAGCCCCTCGCCCCCCTCCTTGCGCACGTGCATGAACCCGACCGTGCAGAGCCACTGGCTATTCTCCAGCCCGTGCTCGTCAGGGCTGCTGTCGCCCGCGAACACCGGCTCGCCGGCATGGCCGAAGAGCGTGCAGCGCGTCATGACGGGAGGCCGATCCTTCTTGTACGCCGCGTCGAGCATCTTGGCCTCGAACTCCGGCGCCACCGTCCACGCGGCCGACGCCGCAGGGCCCGCCATCCCCTCGAGTGGTCCGACGTGATCGGACAGCACCTGTTTCGCCAGGTCGGATGAGGCGGGCTTGACCGCGAAACCGAACACGGGCGGCGCGTTCGTGGCGCGCGCGGGTCCGTGCGTACTCCACGTGTGCGCCTTGCCGCCGGCCACGCGCAACACATCGAACACATAACCGGCGTTCGTCCCCGCCACGTCCACCAGGACCGCCTGCCGCTCGTAGCGGGCCGCCTGCGGGACCGCGGCGAAACGGGCCGAACCGGAGACATATTGCGCGCCGGGCGCCGGGGCGAATGCCGTGGTCCAGGCCGTTCCCGACACGTTGATTTCCCCGCTGTTGCGCATGCCGGCGCCGTCCACGGTCACGCCCAGATGGCAGCGCATGTCCCCCGGATGGGGCGAGCCGCCCCGGTTTCCGGAATCCGGCAGGGCCCTCAGGCCGTGGGCGTAGTATTCCAGGCTCAGCGAATCGGCATGGCCATGGCCCTTCCCCGTCCCGTGCCG
>CAYZVY010000499.1:0-2092 GCA_964481675.1 uncultured Verrucomicrobiota bacterium | reverse complement strand
CCGGGTCGGCGGCGATGACGATCTGGGCCGGCAGCCCGCTGCCGTCGAGGGTGATGGCCTGCCGGCGGGTCCGGACCACGTTGCCGTCGAGCGACGGCGCGGCGCCGGCTTGTTCCCAAAACAGAACGGAAAGCAGGAGCGCGGCGAAAAGGCCCGGGAGCCGGCGGAAAAGCATCATGGGATTCCTCATGGTGTCTGGCTCTCCGCATAGAGGACGCGGTAGTCGTGGTAGGGAACGTAAACCGGGCCATAGGTTTCGGAGGGCTGATCCGCCACGCGGCCCACGGCCTCCCCCGTTTCAAGATCCATGAGCGCCGGCCGGACGACGTCGGGACGGACCAGGGGCAGCGCCTCCCAGGTCTCCTTGAAATAGGCCGGCACGGCCGCCTTCGCGAGAATGGCGGCGCGGGTCAGCGTATTGGATCCGCCCAGGAGGCGGGCCGGATCCCGCAGCGTCAGCGGCAACTCCACCGGGCCGTCGCTTTCGTTCAGGATCACGAAGAGCGCCTTATACCCCTTGCCGTTCGCCAGAGGGCGGCGGTAGACGGTCACATAGACCTTGCTTTCGGCCGACGGCTTGTCGCCGATCGTCACGGCGCGCGCGTTCCGCCAGAACGGCAGCTTCTCGATGCCCGGGTCCTCGAAATAGCCGAAGTCGGCGAGGGCGCCCAGCAGGCGGACGCCCTGCTCCTTGTGCTGGATCGTCCCGTGCGGCCCGTTCGGCGTCACGCCGAAGTCGTGCAGGAGCGCCAGCCCGAAGCGCTGGCGGTCCTGCCGCTTGTCGTCGCCGGCCATGGACTCGGTCACATCCGCGCACAGCGTCGCGATCAGGCCGGTGTAGTTCTTGCCCATCTGGCGGTAGAGCGAATTGGGGAACTGGGTGATGAGGTCGATCTCGTAGGCCCGGTTCCCGGCCCCGCACTCCTCCACCAGCAGGCTGTTCCACAGGAACGGCTCCAGCAGGTTGGCGCCGGCGGCCGACCACGTGTGCTGCCGCTGGGGCACGTTGTTCGCCGCGAACACGCGGGAGAGCCGCTTGTAATGGTTGCGCATGGAGCCGGTCAGGAAGGTCGACTGCCAGGGCAGCTCGTCGGCCTCGACGGTGGCGGGGTCGCGGAAATAGGCGTTGCCCATGGCCAGGTTGTCGGACCGGCCGAACGAGACCGGGAAGTACTCGTCCATCCACCAGCCCACGCGCCGGCCGACGCGGATGAAGCGCTCGAACACGAAGGTGGCCTTGTCCTCCCACATCTGGTCCAGCTCCGGCGTGCGCATCTGCACGTTCCGCCACCAGCCGTACCGGTGGAAGGGCGGGGTGTCCTTGCGGAAGGTCGTGCGCTGCTCCTCGGGCGTGTCCTTGGGCGCGCTCGCGGCCCGGCGCCAGTTCTTGAGCAGGTACTCGTCCGGCAGGTCGGGCTGCTCGGTCTGGTACCCCTCGGCCCAGGCGGTCCCGACCAGGTAGTGCCAGGCGGCCTTGCGGAAATTCGCGGGCTTCGGCTTGGCCGGGTGAGTCAGGACCGAAAAGGCGATGGTGCGCCGGCCCTTGATCTCCGCCGGGTGGTTGACGAAGCGGACGCGCCACAGGGCCGCCCCGGCGGCATCGCGCTCCATGGCCATGGAAGAGCCCTCGCGGTCCAGCAGCCAGCCCTCGTCGCTGTCGCAATACCACGACCAGGCGCGGTCGGCGCTGCCGAACCAGACCCAGGGAATGAACTTGCCGTGGAACAGCTCCAGGGTCGTGCACCGGCTGTCCCAGATCACGCCCACGCCGTTCGTCAGCGTGCAGTCCCAGCGGTCCGCCCCCGTCATGCCGCCCCCGCCGGTCTCCGAGGCCAGCAGGTCAACCTGCCCCGCCAACTCGGTGATCATGTCGAGGCCGTCGATCGTCACCGGCTTGTCGCTTCCGTACGTCAGCGTGGCGTGCAGGGAGCCGTCGCAATCATAGCGGGTGTTGAGCGCCGCTTCCAGCGGCCCGATCCGCAGGGTCGAGGCGTATTCAATCTCGCTCTGGCCGGTGCGGACCGCCTTGGCCGGGGAGACGACCTCGGCGGCAACCCGCTTGCCGCCCACAATCGCCTCGAACCGCATGGGC
>CAYZVY010000498.1:0-2103 GCA_964481675.1 uncultured Verrucomicrobiota bacterium | reverse complement strand
CCTGCCTCCCCCGATTTCGACGCCTTTCTGATTCTCCCCAACCCCGCGAAGGACCCACCATGAATCGACTCTCCGCTGTTGTGACCACGCTGCTGACCGCCGGCCTTGCCTATGGCTCGGACGTGACGAACATCCCGCTTCTCAAGGCTGAAAAACTTTGCGTGCCGATCGTGTCGGCCCGCGCCAACCAGAACGGGGTGGCGCCCAACAACCGCGGCGGCTGGTCCTTCATCGGCCAGTTCATGAATTACTACGGCACCTGGGACCTGGAGACGGTGACCCTCCCCCTGCCCAACGGCAACCACTACCTCGCCTTCAAGGACCTCAAGGCCCGGCCGGAAGCCGAATGGGTCATCACCGACCTCAAGACAGGCCAGACCAAAATCCTCCGCTGGCCCGGCTTTCATGCCGGCGAGATCGGCGCCGCGCTGGCCGGAAACGGACGCCTTTTCTTCGCCCTGGATTACGGGCATATTTACTATTACGAGCCCGCGGAGGACACCCTCAAGCCCCTGGGCCGGGTGTGGGACGACCGGGTTGAACTCCGGGGTTTCTACAAGTTCATCCTCGGCCCCGATGGCTTCATCTACGGCTCCGCCCAAACGTCCGCGGGGCTGACCATGCTGATCCAGCTGAACCCCGACACGCTGGAATACAAGCTGTTCCGGAATGTCGGGGTGAAAGGCCGCCGGGAAGGGCTCACCTACGGCTACTACCTCGCCGTGGATCCGCCCTGGATGTATGTCGCCGTGGGCCAGGGCAACTGGGAACTGGTCGCCGTCAACACCGAAACGGGCGCCACCAACCTGCTGGCCGACATCCAGGGCGACGGCTCCCGCATTACGTGCGCCCGGGGCGACGATTACTGCACCGCGGAGATCATCAAGCCAGGCGCCCCCAAAGTGAACCTGCGCCTGATCGACGGCACGGCCATTCCGTTCAACCCCTCCGAGAAAACAGCCGGCATTCCCTCTTTCCGGGACAAGGTCTACAAGTCCGTGGAATGGAAAAAGACCAAGCCGATGGACCTGTCCGGCAAGCCGCAGCTCGAGGCCGGGAAGCGGGTCATCTCCATCGACCGGACCGGCCGGGGCGAAATCACCTGGCGGCCCGCCGGCGCAACCGGCGATTGGAATACGCTGGCCTTCTCCATCAGCAACGCGGAACCCGTGCAGATCGAATCGCTCACCGCCCTGCCCGATGGCTCGCTCCTCGGCAACGCCGTGGCCTACAGCGGGTTCTTCCACTACTATCCCGATTCGAAGAAACTCGATTATTTCGGAAAATTCGGCCCCAGCCGGCCCCACACGGCCCTCCTCGACGACAAGGTCTACTTCTCGGGCTACCCCAACACCACGCTGTATGTGTTGGATCCCACCAAGCCCTGGACCGCCACTTCGGAAAGCGCCGGCAAGGGAACCAACGACAACCCCCTCCAGCTCGGAACCATGGGACAGGGCTGCACCGAGGCGCATTATTGCCGCAAACTCGTCAATGGCGGCAACGGCCGCCTCTACATGATGGGGCTTCGCGAAAGGTGGTCCACCGGCACCGGCCTGGGCTATTACGAGCCCGCCGCCAAAAAGTTCTTCGGCCTTGGAACGGCCCACAAGGACATGCACCCCGAGGACATCGTGGTCCTGCCCCAGACCGGCCGCCTGGTGTTCTCGGGGAAGCCCGAAAAAGGCGGCGACGCCCGCCTCTTTGTCTATGATCTGGACCTGAAGGAAGTCGACCGGCTGGAAATCCGTCCCGGCCTGCAATCCGGCGGCGCGCTCTACGCCTCGGACTCCCCCACCCAGTTCTTCGGCTTCGTGGCGGGCCCCGAGTCGAACCGGTTCACCGTCTACCGCTACGACCTGCCCCTGAAAAAAATCGTGGCGCAGGCCGACGTCCCTGTTGAAATCGACAACCTCCTGCTCCGCCAGGCCGACCAGACCTGGTGGGCGTTCACCGGCGACACGCTCCAGCGCTTCGATCCCGCCACCCTGGCGCTCAAGCCGGCAGGAAAAATAGAAGACGGCATCAGCCATCCGGTCTGGATCGGAAAGGACCTGTACGGCAACCGCGGCGGAACTTTAATTCGCGTGAATGTCGATTGAA
>CAYZVY010000497.1:0-2123 GCA_964481675.1 uncultured Verrucomicrobiota bacterium | reverse complement strand
TCGCCGGCGTGAGCAACAACATCACCGCCGATCCGCAGTTTGCGAAGGCCGGCAGTGGCGTCGGGCTGGCCTATGTCCGGGGCGATTACCATCTCAAGGCCGGTTCGCCCTGCATCGACACGGCGTCCAATCTGGGCTGGATGGCCACCGCGGTGGATCTTGAAGGAAACCCGCGCATCATGGGAGCCGGGCCCAACAGGGGCGCCTTCGAGAAAACCAGGCCGGGCCGCGGATCCCTGATCCTGATCCGCTAGCTTCTTTTCGCGAGAAGGAGTACACTGGACAAAGCGAAAGCCCGAGGAGGTGGTTATGCCCGTCATGCAAAGGCCGGGATGGAAGCGAATGGTGGTAATCGGATTGGCGGCGCTGCTGGCGGCGCCGGTTGTCCGGGCCGACACGAATTCCTATTACGTGGTTCCCGTGAACCCGTCCGCCGCGTATCCCTACGATACCTGGGCCGCGGCGGCCACGGATATCCAGGCGGCGGTGGATGCCGCCCAGGCAGCCTATGTGCCGGGAACGACCGACTGCGTGGTGCTGGTGTCCAATGGCACCTACACGTTGACCAGCCAGATCCTGATCAGCAAGGGGATCACGCTGCGCAGCGTGAACGGGCGGGATGCCACCGCCCTCAACGGCAACATGCCTTGGACCACCAATCGCTGCATCCTGGTCCAGGACGCAGTCGGCACGGTCACGATCGACGGCTTCACGATCAGCAACGCGTTTTCCTGCAGCCAGGCCTCAGGGGGTGGCCTGTTTGTCACCAACAGCTCCGCGACCGTGCGGAATTGCGCCTTTTTCCAGAATCGCGCCGGGATGACCAACGGGTTCGGCGGGGGCCTGGCCGTTATCCGGAGCCCGGCTGTTCTGGTCGCCGATTGCATCTTCGGCGGCAATACGAATTACAATCCGAACAGCGGCGGCGGCGCGGGCGCTTACCTGTTCGGCTGCAGAGGTTTGATCCGGGATTGCCTGTTCACGAACAACATATCGGGCAGTAACAGCGGAAATGGAGGCGGGCTTTGTGTTGATCAGTATCTCACGGGATATGTTGCGGCCGATTTGACGGTTTCCAACTGTGTTTTCATCGGCAACTATGGCAATTTAGGCGGTGGCGCCTATCTTCAGGGCGGCATCATCACGGGATGTCTTCTGAGCAACAATGTGGCGCGTACCCAGGGTGGAGGTCTCACCTTTTATGGGTTTTATGATAATATTGCTATGAACTGCGTCATCACATGCAATCGTTCGGTGAACAGCGGCGGCGTCTCCATCAACCGGGGCAATCTGCTCAATTGTGTCGTCACGAAGAATTACGCCACGGCCAACGGCGGCGGCTTGAACAACAGCGAGGCTATCGTGCGCAATTGCCTGTTCGCCGGCAACCGGGCGGACGGCAGCGGCGGCGGGGTGAACTGGAGCGGCAACGGGTCCCGGCAGTTGGCCAACTGCACGTTTACGCGCAACTCGGCCGGCGGCCCTGGCGGCGGGCTCAATTATACGCCCACCACCTACATGATCGCCACGAACCTGATCGTCTATGGCAACCAGGCGGCCGTCTCGAACGACATCGCGGGCGTGACCGGCGGTGTCTTTTTTTCCTGTTCCCCGAGCCTGACTGCCGGCGGATCCAGCAGCAATATCACCAGCGATCCGCTGTTCATCGACAACGGCTCCGGCTACGGCACGAACGCCGTGCTGGGCGACTACCGGCTGCAAACGAACTCCCCCTGCATCGGCTTGGGCAAAAACCTCTCGTGGATGACTTCCGATCCCCTCGTTGACCTGGACGGCAACTACCGTATCCGCCCCTCCTGGGGGCGGGTGGACATGGGCGCGTATGAAGCCTATCCCCAGGCCGGCTTCCTGACCAACAGCTTTTCCTTTGCCCCGGCCACGGGTGCGGCTCCGTTGCAGGTTTCGTTTGCCGCGGAAACCAGCGGCAACACCAACGGGCTTCTCTATCGCTGGTTCTTCGGCGACGGCGCCAGCCTCGACTGGTCGTCGACCGGTTCGCCGATCCACGTCTACAGCGCCCGGACCAACGCCTACACGGTCACCCTGGGCGTGTCAAACGCGCTCGGGGAGTCCGCTTCCCGGACGTTTACCAACGCTATCAT
>CAYZVY010000496.1:0-2125 GCA_964481675.1 uncultured Verrucomicrobiota bacterium | reverse complement strand
GGTTGAGTCGCCAGACATAGACAGCCCGCTTCGCGCGTGACTCCACGGCCAGAATCAGCCGCACGATCCAGACCGGCCACCGCAGCACGGCCGCATCCGGCAGGCCGGGCGGAGCCACCAGATAGGCCTCGGGCCCGGCGGCTGTCTCCCTCAGCACCGCCTCCGTCAACACGGGCCGGGTCTGCCAGGGAAAATAACGGGTGGTCTGCGTGACAAAACAGTCCAGCGCGCGGCGTTTCAGGAACGCCACATCCGCCAGATCCCGCTGTTGCAGGAACTCCGGCTTCACCACGCGGCGGATATCCCCGCCCGGAAACAGGCGGAACCGGAAATAGACGAAATACTCGAGCAGCGTGGCGCGCCCCTCCTTCACGGCGGGCAGGCGCATCGCCGCCCGGCCGAGCGCCATGTGATCGGGATGCCGGTCGAACCGGAAGGGCGCCAGGATATAGCGCGGGTTCACATCCACAACCAGGCGCTCCAGGGCCACAGCCAGTTCCCGCTCGCGCGCCGTCAGCGTCCCATCCGGAAAATTGAGCCCGCTCACCTGGCTTCCGGCTATGCCCAGCAGCCCGAGCGCGGCGCGGGATTCAGCGGCGCGGATGGCGCCGATATCGGGAGCGCCCGAAGCCGGGGCGGGCCGGCCCCATTCGGCGGAGCCGCGACCATCGCACACGATGACCACGCGCACCTGCGCCTTGTCATCCAGCCCGGCCAACAGCCCGCCACACCCCAGCACCTCGTCGTCAAAGTGGGGCGCCAGGACCAACAGGGGTCCTCCCAGGGGACCGGATGGAAGAGCGGCGTTCATTTAAAACATGGTATAGATGAAGGGGGCCCCGTTGATGACGGCCACCACCACGAGCGCCAGCAGGAGGAGAATCAACACCAGCGGCACCATCCACCAGGCCTTGTTTTGCTTGGCAAACTGTCCGGTCTCCTTGAGCAGCCGCCAGAGATGTTTCAAAAAGAGCATGCGTTCCCCTCGTTTAATCCAGCACGTAATCCTGCCGCCAGTCGCGCGCGTCCTTCCACGCCGGCTGTTCCTCTTTTCGCAACAGCCACGAGCCCAGCACGAGCCGGTCCATTTCCGTGCGCATGAAGCAGCGATAGGCGTCCTCGGGCGTGCAGACGATCGGCTCGCCGCGGACGTTGAAAGAGGTGTTGATGATCAGCCCGCACCCGGTCTTCGCCTCGAACGCCTTCAGCAAGGCGTGGTAGCGCGGGGACGTGTCGGGCGCCACGGTCTGCACCCGGGCGGAATAGTCCACGTGGGTGATGGCCGGCACATCGGACCGCACCTGGTTGATGCGCTCGCGCAGCGGGACGGGAGGCCCCTCCAGACCCTTGCACCGCCCGCGCTTGACCGGCGCCACCAGCAGCATGTAGGGCGACGGCTCGTCCATCTCGAAATAATCCGACACCCGCTCCACCAGGCAGGAGGGCGCGAAGGGACGGAACGACTCCCGGTATTTGATCTTGAGATTCATGATCGACTGCATCTTCGTCGACCGGGCGTCGCCGATCACGGAGCGGGCGCCCAGCGCGCGCGGCCCGAACTCCATGCGGCCCTGCACCAGGCCGATGACTTTCTCGGCCGCAATCTCGTCGGCCAGCACGGCGGGCCACTCGGCGGCGGTCAGGCGCCGGGCGGGATAGCCGCGCGCCTGGAGGAAGGCGCCGACCTCATCGTCGGAAAAATCAGGCCCCAGGTAGGCGCCCTTCATGGCGTCATGCACGCCATCGGCCTGGCGGGCTCCTCCCTTGATCTGGTGCCAGGTGAAGAGCGCCGCGCCAAGCGCGCCGCCGGCATCGCCCGCCGCGGGCTGGATCCAGATATGCTTGAATATCTTTTCGCGGAGCAGGCGGCCATTGGCCACGCAGTTGAGCGCCACACCGCCGGCCAGGCAGAGATTCTCCTGGCCCGTCACAGTTTTCACATGCCGGGCCATGCGCAGCACAATCTCCTCAGTCACGACCTGGATGGAGCGGGCCAGGTTCATCTCGCGTTCCGTGATCTCGGACTCCGCCTTGCGCGCGGGCCCGCCAAAGAGCGCGGCGAACTTGTCGTTCGTCATGGTCAGCCCGTCGAGATAGCCGAAATACTCCATGTTCAGGCGGAACG
>CAYZVY010000495.1:0-2128 GCA_964481675.1 uncultured Verrucomicrobiota bacterium | reverse complement strand
CTTGGAACCAATTTCGGAACGCCCTGGATGGAGAAGGAAGGCACCAGCAACGTGGTCTTCCAGTTCGATAGCGGCGCCACGGCCTACCACTTCGGCACCTGGGGCGCCAAGGGATCCCGCCTCCGCTACAGCATCCACATCCACGGCACCGAGGGCATGATCGATGCCCGCCTCCACGAGGGCAAGGTCTACCTCAACCGGTTCAAGGAGGGCGAGCAGCTGGTCTTCGAGGCCGGCACGGCCAAGCACACGGAGCCCCAGATGGCCCACTTCCTCGACTGCATCCGCACCGGCCGCCGGCCATTGACCGACGGGCCGGGAAGCCTGCAGAGCCTCCGCGTCATCTGGCGCCTCTACGAGGCCGAGGAACGCAACGTGGCCGCCGACCTGCGCGGCCTCGGGCTCGACGAGCCCTGGGACAAGCCCGGCCTCGACAGGCTTCCCTGAAAGGAGATCACGCCATGCCCCCCTTCCCGATCCGCATGCTCTACGCCATCACCCCGCCCGCGCGCGAAAAGGCCGCCGCCATGGGCTGCAACTGGGCCCTGGTCCACACCCTCGGCCACAAGGCCCACCGTTCCCTCGAAAACCCGCTGCCCAACGATGACCTGCCGTTTTACTTCACGCCGGAGCCGAAGGTCGCCGCCCTCCGCCGGAGCAGGCGGAAGGCCATCGAATTTGAAAAGCGGATCCTGTGCGAGTCGGTCGAACATGCCCGCCGGCTGGGGCTGAAGACCATGATCCACAGTTACGAAGTGAGCCTCCCGCCCGAACTGCAAACGGTCTACCCCTCCCTCTACCGCCCGATGGTGAAGGAGTACCGGAACTGCTCCGCCGAAACGCGGGCCAACCGCGAGCCCTGCCTGTCGGACCCCCGCGTGCGCGAGCTCGTCTCCCTCAAGGTCGCGGAGACCGTCCGCCTCGTTCCCGGGCTGGATGCCTACGCCTTCAGCTTCAACGAGTGCCTGTCGCTCACCAAGATCCGCCACCGCTGCGAGCGCTGCCGCGACATCCCGTTCTGGCAGATGATCCAGTGGCTGGCCGAGGCCGTGCGGGACGGCGTCAACAGCGTCGACCCGAAGATCCGCCTCTTCCACCGGTTGTGGGGCCTGAACGAGCACGACGATGTCTACCAGCGGAACATCGTGCGGCAGATGGAGTTCTCGAAGGGCGACTGGACCAAGGCCTGGCTGCCGGCGCACGCGCGGATTTACGCGCCCCGGAACATGCATTACAAGCCGTCCGAGGACCTTCCCAAATACCTCGCCCTACAACGGAACACGGGGCTGGGCTTCATCGCCAAGGCCACCTGGGCCGACGTCTCCATCGACCTGCCCCTCAACCCGTGGATCAAGGCGCTCAAGGGGCGCGACACGATCGTGGAGCTGTCCTTCGAAAGCGCCTCCCTCAACGCCAACGGCTTCCATGTGCTGGGCAACCAGTTCCAGCGCGCGGCCCGCTTCGCCCGCGATTGCGGCGCGGCCGGCGTGGCCGGGATCCCGGTCGACTGGGGCGACAAGTACAACGAGCGCAATCCGCCGCGCGGCTTCCTGGGCGACGCCTGGTGGCGGCTCGGCCTGCTGAACTTCGACGTGGTGGAGGCCGTGTCGAAAAACCCGGACGCCGATATGAAGGCCGTGATCCGCAAGGCGCTCCGGAAGCGCTATGGCGTCGCGCTCCCCGCGCGGCTGGCCGGCTATGTCCTGGAGAGCCAGGACATCAAGGCCGGGTCGATCAACATCCGCGGCATCCGCGCCACCGGCCGGGAGCTTGAAGAGATGTATTACCAGATGCTGCGCTACGGCCCGACCGTCAAAGGCTGGAAGAGCCTCATGAGCCGCAGCCCCGCCAACCTCGGGAAAATCATCGCTGAGAAGGACGCGGTGATGGCGCGGGCGGAGGCGATCCTGGCGGACATCAGGACGTTCGAGGGCAAAATCCCCCCGAAGGCCTTCGCCGACTTCGTCTCCTGCTTCACCGACCTGCGCAACACGGCGGCCTCCTCATGCAAGCGGCAGACGTTCAACTACCTTCTCTGGGCCCTGAAGGAGGGCACGATCCGGTGCGACATGAAGACGATTCATGCGATCGAGAAGTGCGTGTAACGGCGATTTTTTCAACCTTGGTG
>CAYZVY010000494.1:0-2139 GCA_964481675.1 uncultured Verrucomicrobiota bacterium | reverse complement strand
GTCGTCGTCCGACAACACGTCCCAAAATCGCATCCGATCCCAGACGCGGATGAAGTGGGCCATCATCCAGGACTCCTGCAGGGCGTGATAGCCGAGCGCGGACAAGTGCGAGTTGGGGCCGCCGCTCTTGCCGCCGCGGTCCGCATCGGATCCCTTCCAGTCAATGCGCGGGTATTCCAGGTAGTATTTGCCGATGTCTTTGAGCGCGACGATCACCGCCCGCGCATAGCGCTCCGCTTCCTCCGGCACCTGCGGCGTGTGGCCCCAGGCCGCGCCGGAGCCCAGGCGCGTGCGCGGGTCATCCTTGCGCAACACCATGGTGACGATGCCCTTGCCCGCGGGGATCTGTGGGGCCACGGGTGTCACTTGCGCCGATGTGTCGACCAACATCACCGCCGCCACGCGCAAGGGAGCTTCTCCAAATGAACTAATCGAAAACTTCGATGTTCCTTTGGGCAGATTGGCCGGGTCATTGCCGTTCGGTTCCCTGACACGCATCCAGGACCATGCAAATGGGTTCGCGTTAATATTTCCACCAACCCGAGCCCCAGCGGGGTCTTTACACCAGAACCTGCACTTGCCGCTGGCGAGCACCCACACGTTGTACGCCCCGGCCTCGGGGATATCGATGTCGACCGAGACCATTTCGCCATTGGTGCCGCCTTTGCCGCCGTTGCCGCACTGCACATACGGCTCAGACCAATGGGAAGTGCGGATCTGGTCATACTGGTAAGCCATCGCGTGGAGCTGACGGAACATCTTCTGGTTGCGCGTCCACCATCCGGTCAACACATACTCGCCATAGTACTTGCGCTTGTCTTCCGGTTTGGGAACAAAGTCGGCCGTGCCGGCAAGGATACCGTCCCGCAGGGCGGTATTGTTTTCGAGCATATCATGTTGCCCGCTGTCGGTGACAAAGTCGAACATGGGCGCGCCGCCGAAGCGGCGCTGCCGCAGCAGGAACGCAGTGTCCCCCGCGGTCGAAGCCAGGGAGGCCGCGCCATTCGTCCCCGCCACAGGGCGCTGGTCCCCGGGTGCGGCGGCACCGGCAGACCTCAGGACCGCCGCCGTTGCCAACGCCGCCACCGCCACCCTGATCCACTGGGTTGAGACTTGCCTACGGTTCGTCATGATGTTTCTCCTGATCTTGAACTGGGTTGAGACTTGCCTACGGTTCGTCATGATGTTTCTCCTGATCTTGAAACGACAGCGGGCCATCCGTGGATCGTGACATGGGGATCGGTCAGGCCCCGCCCGGGACACAGGGGGTTTCCGGCCGCCGCCGCCCGGCGCGCCGGGGTGTTGTCGAACTGCCGCAGGGTTTGCCGCCGGGTCACGAGCCGCTCCTTTCGACGTCCGCGCTGCCGTGGTGTTCGACGATGACGGCAGCGCCGCCGTCGATCGCGAGGACGACCCGGCCTTCGGCATCCGCCGGGCGCTCCTCGACGGCCGCCGACCACGGGTCATACACGACCAGGCGCGCGTCCGGCGCGCACCGCAGCCGGTAGTCCCGCCGCGCGACGTCCAGGTTGGCCAGCAGCCAGCGCCGGGTGCCGCCCTCCTGGCGCGCCTGGACATAGAGCCTCTCCTCCGGCCCATCGCACGCTACGAGCGGACCGGCCGCCCGCACGCACTGCGACAGCCACTCCCCGGTCACTGCGCAGCGGACAAGGTCGAGTCGGGGCATGGTGCCGGCATCGTGCATCGTTCCATCCGGCTCCATGACCAGCGACGGGCCTTCGCCCGACGCAATCACTTTGCCGCCGGCGGCGGCGAAGGCGGACAGACGCGCCCAAGTCGCGGCCTCGAGAACCTTCACCGCCGGAAGCAACACGGTGTCGAAACGGCCCGGCCCAATGGTCAGACCGCCGCCTTCGACCCTCCCCTCTTGCAGGAACAACTCGTCCACGACCGCGAAGTCGCACTGGCGCGCCAGGAGTTCCCAGGCGGCGGCGTGGTAGGAATCCTGCGGCGTCGTGACACCCGCCGGCTGCACACCCAGGAAGGGCTCGGACCCGATGCGCAGGAACGCCATCAGATCCGCAAACGGACACAGCAGAGCCGCCGAACGAATAGGGGTGCCGCTCTTCAGGAAGGTGGCGATCCGTGCCACATAGGCGTTCATCCGCCGCGCCATGG
>CAYZVY010000493.1:0-2147 GCA_964481675.1 uncultured Verrucomicrobiota bacterium | reverse complement strand
GCGCCTACCTGGATCTGGTCCACGACCTGGTCGAGGCGCAGTCCGCCACCCTCCGAGCCCTCCCCTTCGCCCCGGGCAGCGACATTGTCCGCTACTTCGACATGCTGCCCGAGGGGAATCTCAAGGACCAGTACCGGCACATGTGCGCCACGACCGATCCACAGGAAAAGGAACGGCTCCAGGCGGCGCTGCGGGAAAAAGCCGTCCCCGGCAGCATTGACGTCAATATCATGACGAAACTGGACCGCCTGCCCTACGAGGGAGATCATCCGGTCGCCCCGGAGTTCAGCGACGCCATCGCCGCGCTGCGGGGCTTTGCCACCAGCCGCCTATCGTCCTCCATTGTCTTTTCAGCCGGCCTGAATGCACCGCTCTATAGCGCCATCGCCAGGTACGACGACTTCCTTCCGGACCGCACCGGGCGGTCGAGGAAAACCGTGACCCTGAAGGTCAGTGATTACCGCTCAGCCCTGATCCAGGGACGCTTCCTGGCCAAACGCGGCATCTGGGTGTCCGAATTCCGGATCGAGTCCGGCCTGAACTGCGGCGGACATGCGTTTGCCACGCAGGGCTATCTGATGGGGCCCATCCTGGATGAATTTTCCAAAAACCGCGAGTCGCTGCGGGAGCGCCTGCACGAGGATTACAACAAGGGGCTCGAGGCGCACTCCCTGCCGCTGGCGGAGTCCCCGCGGGAAATGCTGATCACGGTGCAGGGCGGGATCGGGACCCACCAGGAGCACCGCTCGCTGCTGCAGTATTTCAAGATGGACCGCTCGGGATGGGCCACCCCGTTCCTGCTGGTGCCGGAGGTGACCAGCGTGGACGATGTCCACCTGAAGCGGCTGCTGGCCGCGGAAGAGGCCGACGTCACCCTGGGGGCAACCTCACCGATGGGGATCCCCTTCTGGTCGCTCCGGACCTCCGAGAGCGAAGTGCAGCGCCGGGCGAGGATCGCCAAGGGCGAGCCGGGAAGCGACTGTCCCAAGGGCTATCTGGAGATTTGTACCGAATTCACGGAGGTCCCCCTTTGCCGGTCCTCACGCGCGTACCAGAAACTCAAGCTGGCCGCGATTGACGCCGCCGACATGAGCGAGGCCTCGAAAGCCAGGATTCGCGAGGATGTGCTGGCGAAGGCCTGCATCTGCCACGACCTCGCCGCCGGGGCGACGCTCAAGCTCGGGATCGTGAAGGAGGCCTACACCGCCATCTGCCCGAGTCTCTCGATCGTGCACTTCAAGGCACTGGCCACCCTGGACGAGATGGTCGGCCATATCTACGGACGCCTCTCGCTGATCAAGGACAGCGACCGGCCGCACATGTTTATCCGGGAGCTCTCGCTTTATGTGGAGCACCTCCGCAAGGAACTCGAACGCTTTGCGGCGGGCATCTACGAGCGCAAGCTCTCCTACTACGAGGAGTTCAAGAAGAACCTCCTGGACGGGATCAACTACTACCAGGATCGCTTCCTGGAGTTTGTTTCCGACCATCAGGACCGCTTCCGCTCAGACCTGATGCTCCTCAAAGCGCAGATCGAGCAGATGAAGCTCGACTGCTTTGCCTGACACGGTCCTCAGCGCGCAGGATGCCGCCGGGCGGCCGTGGCCGCTTGCCTGGCACGCAATCCGGCCGCTTCGGCGGCAAACACCAGCTTGCGGATGGCGTCCGGCGGGATGCCATTCAGCGGCTTCCCATCGCTGCTGTAAAACGCGCCATCCTGACGGACCCCCTCGCGGTACTGTCCGCAGAAACGGGATCCGTCCGGCCAGGTGTAGACCCCTGCCCCATGCCGCAGGCCGTTGCTCCAGCTCCCTTCGTATCGGACACCACTGCCGTGCTGCCAGACGGCAACCCCATCCAGACGCCCCTCTTTCCACTCCCCGGCCGCCTGCTCCCGCTCCTCCCCATCCACAGACCAGATGGCCACCCCCGAACCGCTGGCCGTATCTTTGACGCCCAGCCATTTGACGGATTCGCCCGCCGCCGGGGATGGATTCCAGATGCGGACCCCTGCCGCCGCATCCGCCAGCCACTCCGACGACGACGCCAACGGCTCGGACGCCGACAGGTTTCCTCCCAGAAGCGCGAACGAAACGCAGGACGACGTGAGGCAAAGGGTGACAAGGTGCTTAGACATGCTGCCGATC
>CAYZVY010000492.1:0-2154 GCA_964481675.1 uncultured Verrucomicrobiota bacterium | reverse complement strand
CCGATGGACTGCTGGGTGATGACGCCGAACACGATCAGCGTCACGCTCGGCGGGATGAGGATGCCCAGCGTGCCGACGGTGGCCACCACGCCGGTCGACAGCCGCCGGTCATACTTGTACCGGTCCATCTCGGGCACGGCGACGCTGGCGAAGGTGGCCGCGGTGGCCGGCGACGAGCCGCAGATGGCCTTGAACACCGTCGCGCCGGCGACCGTAGCCATGGCCAGCCCGCCGGGAATGTGGCCCATGAAACGGTAGGCGGCATCGTACAGCCGCCGGGCGATCCCCGCGTTGAACGCCACCTGGCCCATCAGGATGAACAGCGGGATCACCGTGAAGCCGTAGGACGAGAAGACGTCGAAGAAATCCTTGGCGACCAGGTTCATGCCGGCCGAAAAGTTGACGATGATGCTGAAGCCGATGAACCCCACGATCGCCATGGCGTAGCCGAGCTCGATGCCGGTCGTGAAGAGGGCCAGCAGCGCCAGCAGGCCGACGATGCCGATCAGGACGTCACTCATACGTCCCTCCCCGCACCTTGGCAATGTCGCACAGCAGGACCCCCGCCTGGAGCAGCGCGGCCACGGCCAGACCGAAGACAACCGGGTAGAACCGCATTTCCAACGTGGGCGAGACTTCGCCGGAGGCGCGCAGGTCCAGGGCGTACAGGGCCAGGTTGTAGGCGAGCGTCAGGAACAGGCCGGCCCCCGCGAGGCGCGTCGCGATCTGCACGGCCTGCCGCCCGCGCGGCGGCAGCCGGTCGATCAGGGAATCCACATGCACGTGGCCGCGGGTCCAGGAGGTGTATGGCATGGCCAGCCCGATGGCCAGGGCGCCGGCAAAGCCGACCAGTTCATAGGTGCCGGGAATGGGCCGGTAAAAAAACCGGAGCGCGACGTCGGCAATGGTGAGCGCCATGAAGAAAACCAGGCTGATGCCGGCAATGCCGTGCAGCAGCTGGCTGAACGCCCGGACATGCTCGAGAGGGGACTTCGCCATCATTTCGGCTTCGCCAAAAACTCCTGGCAGAATGCAAGAGCCTCTTTTCCGGGCAGCCCCTTGCCCGCCATGTTCTCGACATAGGTGTCCAGAATCGGGCGGACCGCTTTCGCCCAGGCGGCGTTCTCCTCGTCGGAAAAGGTGATGAGGGTGTTGCCCCGCGCCACGGTGAACGCCCGGCCGGCGGCATCCATGTCGTCCCAGGCCTTGCCGGTCCTGGCAATCCACTCCTGGTTGACCGCTTCAATCGTCGCCTGGATATCCGGCGGCAGGGCGTTCCATTTGCCCTTGTTCATGCAGACGAAAAAGGCGGTCGAATAGGCGGCGCCGTAGCATTGGCTGGAGCTCTTCACGACCTCGCCCCACTTCCAGCCCTCCAGGGATTCCTGCGGGGCCATGGAACCGTCCACCACGCCGCGGCTCAGGGCGTCGTAGGTTTCGCCCATCGGCATGGCCACCGGCGTGCCGCCGAGGGCCGTCACGATTTTCGAGGCCAGCCCCGTGCAGCGGATCTTCATGCCCTTGAGGTCGGCCATCGTGGCCACGGGCTTCTTGGTGTGCAGGAACCCCGGCCCGTGGGCGTGCAGGAACATGATCTGCACCTGGTCGAATTCCTTCGGCTTGAACTTCTTGTGGAACGCGTTGACCAGCGCGGTGGCGTCGGCTCCGCTGCGATAGCCGAGCGGCAGGTCGATCACCTCGGACAGGGGGAACTTGCCCCGCGTGTAGCCCAGCACGGACATGCCGATGTCCGAGAGGCCCTTCTCCACGCCGTCGTAACACTTGTCGGCCGGGGTCAGCGTGCCGCCCGGGAACACGGTGATCTTGACCCGGCCGGCCGTGCGCTTCCCGATCTCCGCCGCCCACTCATTGGCGAGCAGGGTGTTCTGGTGGGTGGCCGGGAAGAAAATGGAATAGGTCAGCTCGATCGGTTTGGCTTCGGGGGCCGGAGCCGCGCGAACCGTTCCCGCAAAAGCCAGCAACCCCACGCCGACGGCCAGAATCTTACGCATGTGCCTCATACCCGTGTCTCCTTCCGGATTATTCGCCTCCGCCATCGGGTTCCCCTGAAACCCGTTTTGTTTTACTACAAAAAGACGGTGGAAAATGCAAGCGGGAACCGTCCTGCCGGTTCAGACATGTCAGGCCGGTCGG
>CAYZVY010000491.1:0-2159 GCA_964481675.1 uncultured Verrucomicrobiota bacterium | reverse complement strand
GGCATGCTCGCCTACGAGGCCGTCCACTTCTTCGAGCCCCGCGTGCCCAACCGCCTCCCCGCCGAAAAGCCGCTGGCCGACTTCATGATGCCCGACGTGCTGCTCGTGTTCGACAACATCCAGCACACCCTCACCCTCATGGTCCTCGCCTTCCTCAATCCCGGCGACGACCCCGCCGCCGCCCACGAGGAGGCCCGCCGCCGCGTGAGCGACCTTGTGGCCACCCTCGAGGGCCCCGCCCCCGCGCGTCCGGCGCCCCAGCTCAAGCCTCCCCGCCCGCCCCAGCCCGTCACCGACCCCGCCGCCTTCCGCGGCATGGTCGACACCATCAAGCGCCACATCTACCAGGGCGACGTGATCCAGACGGTCATCTCCCAGGAATTCGTGGGCGAGCCGCCGGCCGACCTGCTGGGCCTCTACCGCGCCCAGCGCTTCGTCAACCCCTCCCCCTACATGTACTTCCTCAAGCTCGGCGGCCTGGTCCTCGCCGGCTCCTCCCCCGAAACCATGGTGCGCCTCGAGCACCGCACCGCCACCCTGCGTCCCATCGCCGGCACGCGGCCGCGCGGGGCCGACGAGCAGCAGGACCGCGACCACGCCAACAGCCTGCTGCAGGACGAGAAGGAGCGCGCCGAGCACCTCATGCTGGTGGACCTGGGCCGCAACGAGCTCGGCCGCGTGGCCCTGCCGGGAAGCGTGCAGGTGAACGACCTCATGGTCGTCGAGCGCTACTCCCACGTCATGCACCTGGTCTCCAACATCGTGGCCGAGCTCGAGCCGGGCAAGGACGCCTTCGACCTGCTCCGCGCCTCCTTCCCCGCCGGCACGCTCTCCGGGGCCCCCAAGGTGCGAGCCATGGAGCTGATCGCCGAACTCGAGGCGACGCCCCGCGGCCCCTACGGCGGGGCGGTCGGCTACATCGGCTTCGACGGCGGCATGGACTTCGCCATCTGCATCCGCACCGCCAGCATCGAATCGGGCCGCCTCACCATCCGCGCGGGCGCCGGCATCGTGGCCGACTCCGTTCCCGAATCCGAACGCCTCGAAACCGTCAACAAGGCCCGCGCCGTGATGCGCGCGCTCGAACTGCTTCCCGGAGGGCGGCCATGATCCTCGTGCTCGACAACTACGACTCCTTCACCTACAACCTCGTGCAGTACCTGCGCGAGATGACGCCCGACGTGACCGTCCTCCGCAACGACGCGATCGACGCCGCCGGGCTGGAGGCGCTGGCGCCGAAGGCGCTGCTCATCTCGCCCGGACCGGGCCGGCCCGAGGACGCCGGCCTCTCCTGCGAGGCCATCCGCCGCTTCTCGGGGCGCATTCCCATCCTCGGCGTCTGCCTCGGCCACCAGGCCATCGGCCAGGTGTTCGGCGGCACGATCACGAACGCGAAGCGGCTCATGCACGGGAAGACGTCCGACATCACCAGCGACGGCCAGGGGCTGTTCGCCGGCCTGGGCGACAAGCCCTTCAAGGCCATGCGCTACCACTCGCTCGTGATCAGCCGCGACGCCTTCCCGGCCGACCTCGTCGTCACCGCGACCTCGGAGGATGGCGAGATCATGGGCGTCCGCCACCGGACCCACCCCACCGAGGGCATCCAGTTCCACCCGGAATCGATCATGACGCCGGTCGGCAAGCGCCTGCTGCGCAACTTCCTCAAACTGTGCCACCTGTAAGGATCCGCTCATGAGCATCGTGTTCAAGGACATTCTCGCCGCGCTCGTCGCGCGCCGGAACCTGGCCGAGGTCCAGGCGGCCGACGCCGTGGACGCCATTCTCGAGGGGCAGTGGACGGACGCCCAGATCGGGGCCTTCCTGGCGGCGCTGGCGGCCAAGGGCGAGACCGTGGACGAGGTGACCGGCGCGGCGCGGGCCATGCGCCGCAAGGCCGTGCGGGTGCAGTGCACGGCCCCGGTGGTGGTGGACACCTGCGGCACGGGCGGGGACGGCCTGGGCACCTTCAACATCTCCACCACCACGGCCTTCGTGGTGGCCGGGGCCGGGGTGGCGGTGGCGAAGCACGGCAACCGCTCGGTTTCCAGCGTCTGCGGCAGCGCCGACGTGCTGGAGGCGGCGGGCCTCAACCTGCAGGTCCATCCCGAGATCATGGAGCAGGCGCTCAACGAGATCGGCATCGCCTTCCTCTTCGCGCC
>CAYZVY010000490.1:0-2161 GCA_964481675.1 uncultured Verrucomicrobiota bacterium | reverse complement strand
AAGGAGGAGGGCGAGGTTGTGGCGAACCCGTTCGCGCAGACCGAGCTGGACGTGGAGGTTGCGGCGAAGACCCCGGAGCAGGCGAAACAGCTGGCGGAACTCAACCGGCAGCTGGCCGGGGCTGCGGCGGAACGCAAACGGCTGATCGCGGCCTGGGCAGCCGAGGCGACGGCCCGCTGGGTGGAGGGTCGGAAAGGGCAGCCGCTTCCCCTGCCGGCGCCGGAGCTGGTCGCCCTGGCCGCGACGGCGGCGGACCGCCTGCTGCGGCCGCCGGCAGGGCCGCCGCCGCTGGCGGATGCGGAGGCCATCCGGGGATGGGCCGCAGCCCAGGCCGCCGACCGGTTGAAGGATCGCCCGGGCGGGGAGAGTCCGGAGCAGACGGCGCTGCAGCGGCGCGCGGATCTCTACCGGAAGGCCCTGGAGGAGATCGGCATCGATTTGGCCGCCGTGGCGGAGGCCGCGCCCGGCCGTCTGGATGGAGGGCGGCTGAGGAGCCTGCAGGGCGAAATCAACACGGCCGGCTATTACCTGAGCCGGGGCAACGCGGCCCGCGGGATTGCGGCGTGCGACGACGTGGGCCGGCTGCTGGCGCTCTGCCTCGCGGAGGTGCGGCCGGCCCTTCCCGTGCTGATGCGCGACGAGCAGGCCGCGCGCGAGCGGCTGGACGGGTGGGTCGCCTCTGCCCGCCGCGAAATGGCCGCCCCGGTCCCGGCCGATCCCGGCCGGCGCTGGGTCGAGCGGGATCTCCAGCTGCTGGAGCGCAATCCGTTTTCTCCGTTGTGGGAACAGGCGCTGGACCTCGGGCTGTCGGGCGAGGCGGGCGCGGCCGCCGTGGCGGTTCCGGAATCCGCCGTGGCCGCGGCCGCGGCGGAGGAGCGCCTGTTCTGGAACCTGATGGCGGCCGAATGGGAGATCGGCGACTTGCAGGCCTCAACCCGGATCTCGCCGGCCGAGAAGGCGCTGGCTGCCGGCGTGATTGCCTACGGAACCCTGCTGGACGGCGGCGCGGCCGCGGCCGGCGCGGCGGCCGCCGTGGAGCAGGACCTGCTTCGGCAATCGCTTGATCCCGCGGCTCCGGTCCCGGCCACGGCGGGTGAACGGGTTCTCAGGCGACGGCAGGCGTTGAATCTTCCGGCCCTTGAAGCCGTGCTGACCCCGGCTGTGCGGAGCCGCGTCGGCGCGCGAAAGCCGCTGGAGCAGGCGATCGCGGCGCGGGAGCGGATGAACGAGGCCGCGCGGCTGACGGAGACGCTGGACGCGGCGCTGGCGGCTGGCGATGTTGGCGCGTCCGGGCTGATACGCCAGGCGACCGACGCGCTGTCGGGGGCGGTGCGGGAAGGCGACCGGGCCGTCCGGCTGGCTGCGCTTGACGCGGGCTATCTGGATCCGCTCGGTCCCGAAGCAGGGCGGGAGGAGATCCTGCTGGTCCGGATCCGGGAAGCCACGGCCCGGTACCGGGGGCGGGCCGGCGAATCGGCCCGCGTGCTGGACGGGATGGCCGGCCGCGAGCTGGATGCGGCCCAGCTGGGGAATCTGGGCGCGGAGCTGATCATCGTCAAGGCCGGCGTGCAGGCGCTTCAGAAGAGCCTGGCGGCCGCGATTGCGGAATATGGCGGCGGGGACGGGCGCCAGGCCGATCCGATCCTGAAGCCGTTTGCCGAGACGCGGGCCGGACTGCGGGCGGCGCGTGAGCTTTCCGGGGGAGACCCGGCCGGGGTGGCGGCGCGCCTGATCCGGGAGTCGCCCGCCGCGCGGCTCGAGTTCCTGGGCGCGCATTCGGCGAAAATGGAGGAGGCGCTTCGGGACCTGGAGGCGGCCGGCAACCTGCTTGAGCAGACCGGAAGCGAGGCGGCCCTGGTGCAGGCGAAGCTCGAGGCGGCGCGAACGGGGCTGGCCGCATTCGGGGGTACGCTTGTCAAAGCGGGGCCGGGCGACCTGCAGGAGACTCTGGGGAAAGGCGTGGCGGATCTGACGGGGCGGTTGGAGCGGCTGGTCAAGGCCGGCGGGAATGACGACAAACGGCGCTTCCTGGCCGTGGCGGAGATGGTGAAAGACGGCAGCGGGCTGTTGCGCGAACTGCGCAGCGGGGTGAGCGCGGCGGCGGGTGAGTCCCTGGAATATGCGGGCGGGCCGGACGGCATCTGGGCTTCCGAAAACCGGC
>CAYZVY010000489.1:0-2168 GCA_964481675.1 uncultured Verrucomicrobiota bacterium | reverse complement strand
GCCATGATAACCATCGTCGACTATAAAGCGGGCAACCTGACCAGTGTCCGGTTGGCCTTCGAGCACCTCGGGGTTCCGGCTCAAGTCACGGCCGATCCGGCCGTCGTCCGGGGAGCCGAGCGCCTCTATTTCCCCGGAGTCGGGGCAGCCGGCTCGGCCATGGAAACCCTCCGGCAGGGGGGGCTTGTGGAGGCGTTGCGCGCGGCGGCCGACCGGGGCGTGCCGTTTCTTGGCGTCTGCCTGGGGATGCAGATCCTCTTCGAGCGGTCAGACGAGGATGGCGGCGTCCCGTGCGTGGGCCTGTTTCCCGGCACCGTCCGCCGTTTCCGGTTCGCCGACCCGCTGGTCAAGATCCCGCACATGGGCTGGAACGCCGTGAAGCCGCTCCGGCCCCATCCGCTCTTCGCTGACATCCCGGATGGCAGCGAGTTCTATTTCGTCCACAGTTATTACACGGAACCGGCGTTGCCGGCGGACCGGCTGGGCGAGACGGACTACGGCGGGTTCGCGTTCACCTCCGCCGCCGGGCGGAAAAACGTGGCGGCCACCCAGTTCCACCCCGAGAAGTCGGGGCGAGTGGGGCTCCAGCTGCTGACCAACTTCGCGACATGGGACGGCACATGCTGACCAAGCGCATCATTCCCTGCCTGGACATCAAGAACCGGCGCGTGACCAAGGGCGTCAAGTTCCAGAACAACGTGGACCTGGGCGACCCGGTGGCCATGGCGGCCGGCTATTGCGCCGACGGCTGCGACGAGCTGGTCTTCTACGATATCACCGCCTCGGCGGAGCGCCGGCCGATCGACATCGGCATGGTCGGGGAGGTGGCCCGGGCCATCCACATCCCGTTCGCGGTGGGCGGCGGCATCTCCACGCTCCAGGACATGTCCCGCGTGCTGCTGGCGGGGGCCGAGAAGATTTCCGTCAACTCCCTGGCCGTGCTCAAGCCGTCGCTCATCGCCGAGGGCGCCAAGGCGTTCGGCAACCAGTGCATCGTGCTGGGCATGGACCCGGTCCGCGCGGAGGATCGCGTCCGCTTTCCCAGCGGCTACGAGGTCACCATCCGCGGGTTCCGCGAGCGGACCGGGCTGGACGCGCTGGCCTGGGCGCGGCAGGCGGAGGACCTGGGCGTTGGGGAGATCGTGGTGAATTCGGTGGATGCCGACGGCACCCGCCAGGGCTTCGAGCTGACCCTCACGCGGCTGATCGCGGAAGGGGTCCGCGTCCCGGTGGTCGCCTCGGGCGGCGCGGGCCGGCCGTCCCACGTGGTCGACGTGTTCCGCGAGGCGCACGCCGACGCCGCCATCGTGGCCGGCATGATTCACACGGGCGAGTATAAGATCCAGACCATCAAATCGGCCCTGGCGGAAGCGGGGATCCCGGTTCGGCGGATCTGGTAAGAAACGGGGCGCAAGCCCGGACGCAGGTGGCCGCATGAACATGAAGAACGATTCGCTGGAGCGCTGGACCGTCGACCAGTCGGTGGAGCTGTATGGCATCCGGACCTGGGGCGGCAGCTATTTCGACATTTCCCCCGACGGCGTGGTCACGGCCCGGCTGCCGGATCACAACGGCGCCCCGGTGACCATCAAGTTCACCGACATCGTGGACGGCCTGCGCGCGCGCGGCATGATGCTGCCGGTGGTGCTGCGGTTCACCAGCATCATGGGCGACCGCATCCGCCTGCTCAACGAGACGTTCCAGCGCGCCATGGAGTCGCTGTCCTACAAGGGCCAGTACCGCGGCGTCTTCCCGATCAAGGTCAACCAGCAGCAGCAGGTGGTCGAGGAGGTGTGCCGCCACGGCCGCACCTGGCACCACGGGCTGGAGGCGGGCAGCAAGGCCGAGCTGATCGCCGCGCTGGCGTACCTGCACGACCCCGACGCCTACCTCGTCTGCAACGGCTACAAGGACGAGGAGTTCATCCGCCTCGCGCTCTACGGCCAGAAGATGGGGCTGCGCCCGATTCTCGTGCTCGAGATGCCCGGGGAGCTGGAGCTCATCCTCAAGGTGGCCGCCGAGGTGGGCGTCCGCCCCTGCATGGGCGTCCGCGTCAAGCTGTCGGCCCGGGCCGGCGGGAAGTGGACCGACTCCGGCGGGGACCGCAGCGTGTTCGGGCTGAACACGGCCCAGATCATCGACGTGGTGGACGAGCTGCGCCGGCGCGA
>CAYZVY010000488.1:0-2176 GCA_964481675.1 uncultured Verrucomicrobiota bacterium | reverse complement strand
CCCTTGGACCGCCACTCGTCGACCTCCTCGTTGGCCAGCACGGTGCCCAGGGTGGGCGACCAGTTCACCGGCACTTCGGACTCGTAGGCGAGCCCTTTCTTGAAGAGCTGGAGGAAGATCCACTGCGTCCACCGGTAGTAGCCCTCGTCCGTGGTGGAGAGCTCGCGGTCCCAGTCGTAGGAAAAGCCGAGCATCTGGAGCTGACGGCGGAACGTGTCGATGTTCTTCTCGGTCGTGATGCGCGGGTGGGTGCCGGTCTTGATGGCGTATTGCTCGGCCGGCAGGCCGAAAGCGTCCCACCCCATGGGGTGCAGGACGTTGAAGCCGCGCATGCGCTTGTAGCGGCAGAGGATGTCGGTGGCGGTGTAGCCTTCGGGATGGCCCACGTGCAGGCCCGCGCCGCTGGGGTAGGGGAACATGTCGAGCACGTAGGCCTTGGGCTTCGCCGGATCGGGTTGGTCCGGGGTGCGGAAGGTCTTGTGGGTCAGCCAGTACGACTGCCACTTGGGCTCGATCGTTGCAAACGGATATGTCGCCATGAAATCACCTTGCTCGTTGAAAACGGTCAACTATAGAGGAAAACAAAGGCGAAAAGCAATGTTAAGCATTGTCGTGGCGGGCCCGGCGGGGGTGCGGCGTTTCGGGCGTACTCTGGCGGGCGCTTTTGCGCGCTAAGGGCTTCAGGCTGGAGGCGTCGGGGCACGAGCCCACGCCGCCTCGCCTTCAGCCCTTATCATCGCAAAATCGCCGCGCCATAGTCCGCCTGACGAAACGCCGCGCCCGATAGCCATCGCTCGCCCTGGCCGAAGCGGCCACGGGCGGCTCGCGATGGTACCCATAAAATGCCCGCAGAGAAATTGACTGCCTATTTTTGGTGGGCGGTTCTTTGGGAATCAAAATCGCGCGCCGCCCAGGCGTGCCCGACAGGGTCGCGGGCGCGCGAGGCAAAGTCGTTGCGGCGTTTCGATCAGCGGAAAGGGACGAGACGATTTCGAGACTCAGCCGGCTTTTGGCGAGGTGAGCTGGCCTCGTGGCCGCGAACCTCCAGCCAAAAGCCGGATCAGGCCGAAATCGGCCGTTCCTTAACGCCGAAACGCCGCAACCCGCTGGTGAGTCGTCAGCCGGTTACGCGCCAGGCATGGTCGTTTTGGCTGGAAAAGGGCGGCGGGGCGCGTATGATCTCCGGATTCGATAAAAGGCAAGGGGACGCATCATGTGGATTTTCGTATCGCCCGCCGTCATGGACGCGGTGGTGTTCCTGGTGACCTTCGCCGTGTGCTACGGCGCGGGCGAGCGGAAGATGGACAACCACCAGCTGGCCTGGCTGGGCGGCCTGTTCCAGCTGGTTTACATGGTGTGCAGCGTCGCCACGGGCCATATCCTGACCCGCCGCAACGCCAAGCCGCTCCTGCTGGGCAGCATCGTGCTGTGCCTGGTCACCGCCTGCGCGTCGCTGATGATCACGGACTTCGTCCCCCTGCTGGCCGTGCTGTCCGGCTTCGGCGTCGGCTGCGCCGTCTTCTTCAACGCCTTCCAGACGTTCATGCGCGGGGAGGCGCCCCCCGGCGGACTGGCCCGCGCCACGGCGTTCTATACCGCTGCCTGGAGCTTCGGCGCGAGCCTCGGGTTCCTGACCTCCGGCTTCCTTTACCTGCGGGGCGGCCGGGTGATGAGCCTCCTGGTGCTGGGCGCCATGGCGTTGATCTATGCCCTGCTGCACCGCCACCAGTCCCGCTCGCACGAGGAACAGTCGGCCGATGAGCACGTCGAGGCCGCGGGCGGAAGCCCGGCCGGCCGCAACGAGGCCTATGTGGGCGTGGCCTGGGTCATGATCTTCACCGCCATGTTCGTCCAGCGGCCGATCCAGACCTACTTCCCGGCGCTGAGCGCCCAGGCGAACGTGGCCGCCGCGCTCGCCGGACTCCCTCTGTTCGCGCACATGTTCCTGCAGGCCGTCTCCGGCGGGCTGATGGTGAAAGCGACCCGCTGGCTCTACCGCCCCGCCATCCTGGCCGCCGTCCAGTTCGCCGCGGCCGCCCTGCTGGGCGTGATCTGGCTCTTCCGGGAGCATTACGCGGTCGCCGCGGCCGGGATCGGCCTGCTCGGCCTGTGGGCCGGCTTCATGTATTTTGGCGCCGTCTTCTACGCCTCCAACGCGGGCAACCGCTCGCGCAAT
>CAYZVY010000487.1:0-2195 GCA_964481675.1 uncultured Verrucomicrobiota bacterium | reverse complement strand
GTACGAGGGGAAACCCAAATCTTCCCAAATAAAATCGACCTTGCCAAGCCGCGCGGGTTGTGTGACCTTTTTCGCCGTACCGAAAGGACGTTCATGAACCTGCGATTCGCCGCTCTCTGGTTTGTCGCCGCCTCGCTCGCCATTCCGCCGGCAAGCCGCGCCGACGTGGCCCCCGCCTCCCCCTTCACCGACCATCTGGTGCTGCAGCGGGACCGGCCTGTCCCTGTCTGGGGCTCAGCCGCCCCGGGCGAGGCAGTCTCGGTGACCTTCGGCGCGCAGCAGGCGAAAACCCGGGCCGACGCGAAGGGCGCCTGGCGCGTGGACCTGGATCCCCTGCCGGCCAGCGTGGAGCCGGCCGAGCTGGTCCTGGCCGGCGCCACCAACCGGGTCGTGCTCAAGGACGTGCTGGTGGGCGACGTCTGGCTCTGCAGCGGCCAGTCCAACATGGGCTGGGAACTCCGCCAGTGCACCGACGCCGCAACCGAGGTGTCCAACGCCCGCTACCCGTCCATCCGCGCCTTCACCGCCGGCTATGCCAACGGCGCCGGCCCCAACCACCTCATCCGCCCGGCCGACAAACGCTACGCCCTCCAGCCCCAGACCGCCTGCCTCGGCTCCTGGAAAGTCTGCACGCCCGACAACGCCAGAACCTTCTCCGGCGTCGCCTACTTCTTCGGCCGCAACCTGCACAAGGAGCTGAACGTGCCGGTCGGGCTGCTCATCTCCTCCATGGGCGCCACCGCCATCGAGGCCTGGTCCAGCGTGGAGGGGCTCAAATCCGTTCCCGCCTACCATGAGCGCGCCGCCGCCTACGACGAGCTGGCCAACGCCTACATGGCCGGAACCAACCGCTTCCTGGAAACCCTCGCAGAGCAGAAGCAGCGCTACCCCGCCCGGCTGGAAACCTGGTTCAAGGAACTCGACAAGGAGGAGCCCGGCCTCACCTCCAACTGGATGTCGCCCGCCACCCCGGCCGCCGGCTGGTCCGCGATCCGCCTGCCCGTGACCGTGGAGGACAACCCGCTGGGCGTGCCCGTGGCCTCCATCTGGTTCCGCAAGGACGTCACGGTGCCGGCCGACTGGAAAGGCCGCGACCTGACGCTGCGCCTGGGCGTGCTGGATGCAGTCGACGAAGCCTATGTCAACGGCGTGAAGGTCGGCCGCACCTGGTTCGACGCTCCCGGCTACTGGCTCATCTCCCGCCACTACGCCGTTCCCGCCTCCGCCGTGAGCGGGACGAACCTCACCGTGACGCTCCGCCTGTTGAAACTGGCCTATCCGATGGGCGTCTTCGGGCCCGCCACCAATATGACGCTGAGCCTGGCCGGCTCCACGGACGCCCCGGTGCCGCTGGCCGGCGACTGGCTGATGAAAAAGGCGTGCGATCTCGCCCCGGGCCGCCAGCCGCAGCTGTCGCCCTCCGGCACCAACTTCCCCGGCACCCACTACGGCATGCCCGCCGCCATGTATAACGGACTCATCCGCCCGCTGATCCCCTACGCCATCCGCGGCGCCATCTGGTACCAGGGCGAGGCGAACGCGCCGTTCTACGCCGACTACAAGCACCTCCTGCCGGGCCTGATCCGCTCCTGGCGCAAGGAATGGGGACAGGGCGACTTCGCTTTCGGCGTCATCCAGCTGGCCGACTACTGGGGGCAGCAGACCCGGCCGGTCGAGCGGGGCGGCTACACCCCTCTGCGAGAGGCGCAGACGTCCGCCCTGCAGCTCACCAACACCTTCATCGCCACGGCGGTCGGCGTCGGTGAAGGCAACAATATCCACCCGAAGAACAAGCAGGAGGTCGGCCGCCGCCTGGCGCTGGCCGCCCTGGGCACCGTCTATGGCCAGACCAACCGGCTCTATGTCGGCCCGGTGTTCCGCTCGATGGAAATCGAGGGGAATGCCATCCGCCTGCATTTCGATTTCGCGAAGGGGCTGCACGCCCGGGGCGAGCCGCCGGTGGGCTTTGCCGTCGCCGGCGAGGACCGGACCTATTACACGGCCCGGGCCCGCATCGAGGGCGAGACCGTGGTGGTCAGTTCCGAAAAAGTGGCCAAGCCGGTGGCGGTCCGCTACGCCTGGTCCACGAACCCGGTCTGCAACCTGTACAACGGGGAGGAACTGCCGATCCTCCAGTTCCACACCGACAGCTGGGACGTCTCCCAGATCATCATCACGGACGACCCGATCGTCAT
>CAYZVY010000486.1:0-2208 GCA_964481675.1 uncultured Verrucomicrobiota bacterium | reverse complement strand
TAGAGCACTACCTTGACATGGTAGGGGTCACAGGTTCGAGTCCTGTATTGCCCACCATCCTTCGCGTCTCGCCTGCGAAAGTCCGCCGCCGCGTTTCGAATTGCCCTGGCCGGGCCCGGCTGCTAGGATGAACGCATGAATAAAACCCGAATCGCCTCCCTGGTCCGCCAGCTGCTTGAGGAAATCGGCGAAGATCCCACTCGCGAAGGCCTTCTGAAAACGCCGGAGCGCGTGGCGTCCGCCTGGATCGACCTGACCCGGGGTTACCGCCAGGACATCAAGGAGCTGATCAACGGCGCGGTTTTCAAGTCCGAGGCGAACAACATGATCATCGCCAAGGACATCGCCGTCTACAGCATGTGCGAGCACCACATGCTGCCGTTCGTGGGGCAATGCCATATCGGGTACATCGCCAAAAACAAGGTCATCGGCCTCAGCAAGATGGCGCGCATTGTCGACATGTTCTCCCGGCGGCTCCAGATCCAGGAGCGCCTCACGGCCGAGATCGCCCACGCCGTGCGGGACGCCGTGGACGCGGAAGGGGTCGGCGTCGTCATCACCTGCCGGCATCTCTGCATGACCATGCGGGGGGTCGAAAAACACAAGTCCGCCATGACCACCTCCTCCGTGCTCGGCAGCTTCCACAACGACCAGGCCACCCGCCTCGAATTCCTGACCCTCATCGGCCGCCAGGACAACCTGTAAGACCGGAAATGGCTTGCGGTTTCACAACGGATTTCGCATGCTTCCGGCAGACATTCCCGGACGATCCTTGCCTGTGCGAGGATGGTCATGCCGCTGCCGTTTCACCTGATCACCGGCCTCTGGGGCGAAGCCCAGGCCGCATCCTATCTCCAAAAACAGGGCCTGCGCGTGCTGGGCCGCCGCGTGCGCCTGGATGCGCGGGACGAGATCGACCTGCTGGTCCGGGACGGCCAGTCGCTGGTCTTTGTGGAAGTCAAAACCCGCCGCAACGAGGATTTCGGGCGGCCGCTCCGGGCGGTGGACCGCCGCAAGCGCCATGCCCTGTGCCGGGCCGCCCTGCGGTATATGCGGCGCCTGGCGGAGCCGCCGCCGGCCTTCCGCTTCGACGTGGTGGAAGTCATCGGGCGGCCGCTCTTCCCCGCGCCGAAGATCCGGCACATTGAAAATGCCTTTCCGCTGGAGCGGCGCTACTACACGCTTCCCTGATTCGCCTGCTTCCGGCGCGCTTCCAGGTAGGCGTGGATGCGGATGGCGTCCTGGACGGGCCGGAACGAGCGCCGGTGAACCGGAGTGACCCCGTGCTCGAACATGGCCTGGGTGTGCAGCGGGGTTCCGTAACCCTTATGCCCGGCCATGCCGTAGCGGGGAATCCGGGCATCCAAATCCACCATGTACCGGTCCCGCGTGACCTTGGCCACAATGCTGGCGGCGGCAATGGAGAGGCTCAGGGCGTCGCCGTCGATGATCGGCGTGCAGGAGCAGGGAAGAACGGGGCTGTGGGGGCCGTCCACCAGGACGTGGTCGGGCGGGTCGGCCAGGCCGGCCACGGCGCGGCCCATGGCGATGAACGTCGCCTGGAGAATGTTGTAGCGGTCGATTTCAAAGGCGTCGGCGGCGCCGACCGCCATGTCGACGGTGTCGAGGCCGCAGAGGAGCGCATAGCAGGTTTCGCGGCCGGCGGCCGACAGCTCCTTGGAATCCTTGAATTCGCGGAGCAGGCCCTTGGCTTCGTCCTTGAGGAAATCGGGATCGAAGACGAGGGCGCAGGCCACAACCGGGCCGGCGAGCGGGCCGCGGCCGGCCTCATCCACGCCGGCCACCCGCGCGAATCCCCGCTGCCAGGCCTGTCTCTCGAACTGAAGCAAAGCGGCTTACGCTTTCGTCGTCTTCGCCAACCGGGCCTTCTTGCCGGAGAGGTTGCGAAGGAAATACAGCTTGGCGCGGCGGACGCGGGAGTGGCTTTCCACTTCCACCTTGGCCACGTGCGGGCTGTTGATGGGGAACACCTTCTCCACGCCCACGCCGTGCGAGATGCGCCGGACCGTGAACGATTCCTGGACGCCGCCGCGCTTGATCGCGATGATCGTGCCGGCAAAGACCTGGAGGCGCTCTTTATCGCCTTCCTTGATCTTCACGTGAACCTTGACGTCGTCGCCGACCGCGAAGGTCGCCAGTTTTTCGGGGCGGGCGTTTTCGCGGTTAATCTTATCGATCATCTTGTTG
>CAYZVY010000485.1:0-2261 GCA_964481675.1 uncultured Verrucomicrobiota bacterium | reverse complement strand
GTTGGACGTTGGGAGTTCGATGTTCGGCGTTCTGACAGGCGACAGGAGACAATGGGCCGTCATGGCCTCTGTCACATGGCTTATACCGGTGCAGGAGCCACCCGCTCCATCACTTCCGTCAGCCAGCGGGCCGCGATCTCCTCGATGCCCTCGCCGTTATGGTGGCACTGGTCCGCCGTATAGCGGGCGATGGCTTCCGCGTCCACGATGTTCAGCCCGTCGCAAAGATGGAGATGCCTGTCGCCCATCGACACTAGGCGGGCGTAGACGTCGCGCGTCTGCTCGCGCATGATTTCGAGGGTCATGCCGGCTGCGTTGGGCGTGGTCTCCCGGGGCGGACAGCAGAAGGAGGTGACCAGGCCGATCGGGGTGAGCGGGTGCTTCTCGCGGATGGTCCGGATCAGGCCGATCATGGCCGGCGCGAAGCTGCGCAGGTTGAACGACCCGTTGCCCGCCATGTTGATGCCGAGCTTCAGCGTGATGAGATCGGCCGGCAGGTCGCGGATGACCATGCCCACCAGGGGGTCCATGTGGCACTGCCCGCCGAAGCCCAGGGAGGTGACGTGCAGGTTGCGCGCCCGGGCCACGATGGCCGGCCAGACCCGGGCCGCGCTTTTGGCCCGCACGCAGTGGGTCAGCGAGCTGCCGTAGGTGACCCAGCGGGGCCGCGGATCGGGGGAGGGGGTGCAGGACGCGCCTTCTTCGATACGCAGTTCGCGGACCAGCACGTCCACGCCCGGCGGCAGCCAGAGCTCCAGGATCCGGTCGCCGGGCGGCAGGTCGCGGAAGGCGATCTCCTCCGCGCCGGGGGCGGCTTCGACCGTGCGGACGATCGCGTTGTCGAGGGTCAGGTCGAACCGGCTGTCGGGGCTGTCGCCGCCGTGCTTCCCCAGGGGCGCGACCCGCAGGAGCACCGTGGGCGAGTCGGTGCGGAACCGGAGCCGGACCGCGCTGGGCTTGCGGGCGGCCCCCAGCAGGGCGTCGCCGGGCGAGGGGAAGAGGGCCGCTTGCGTGTGCGGCAGGCGCCAGGGGCGGAAGCCGTCCGCGCATGACTCGACGGAGACGGCCCCTTCAAAAAATGCTCCGGGATCGATGGTGGGCATGCGCGGGAGTCCTTTCGGCAGGATGATAGTTGAAAGGATCATAACAGGGTCCCGGACCCCGTCAAGGAGGGTTGCTCCGACTTGGCCCTGATGTGGAAAAGTGATTGCCTGTCGGCGGCCCCGTGCGATAATCAGGGCATGACGATTATTCTGAAATATGGGGAAGAGCCGGTATCCGGATTCAACGATCTGCTGGATCGCTATCCCCTTAACCACTTCAATTCCCCCAAACGCTCGACGGTGCCGCTGCTCGCCTACTGGAAAAATCCGGGGCGGTGCCTGGACTTTTTCAAGGCGCTCGCCATCCCGCCGCCGGCCGCGCAAGACTCCCTGGCGCTTGCCTTTGAATATGAAGTCCCGGTCCAGGCGGGGAAGGGGTTCCCCTCCAGCACGGACCTGATGATCCTGGGAGACAAGCGGGTCGTGGCGGTGGAGGCGAAAAACTTCGAGCCCGAGTATGAGACCGTCAAATCCTGGATGAGAAAGGCCGATCGGGATAATCGCCGGGCTGTTCTCCAGGGCTGGCTGACGCTGATCAACCGGACAACCGACAGTCAGTTAAGCCATCGGGACGTGCTGGACATTTCGTATCAGGCCCTCCAGCGGGCCGCTTCCGCCTGTTACCCGCTGGCCGGGGAGTCCGGCGTTGCCCGGTTCATGGTCTACCAGTTATTCGCGGACGCGGATAGCCAAGCCCCGAAAATCACCAAGGACCTGGCGGCCCTGGGAAGCATGATCCCGCCCGCCGCCCTTCGACTGGCCTGCGTCACGGTCCGGCTGGAGAAGACGCCCGCTTACCGAGTCCTGGAGGAACGGTGGGTGAAGGAAAAGGAACGCCTTCTCCGGGAGGAAGTCGTGGCGGGATTGAAGGCGGACAGCCTTTTCGGGTTTCCCGGCTAAGCAGCGCCGTTGACGCACGGATGTGCGGATGCTACGATTCCAGCGTGGTCGATTAATCAACAGGGAGAACATCATGGGCCTGCTGGATATTCTGCGGAAACTGGGGATCTTGCGGTATGGGGCGACAAGCGCGACCTATACCAACGCAAAGGACCGGCCGATCGAATTGCAGATGGACGGGGTCTACAACGCTGAGAAGGACCTGGTCAACGGCGAGAAACCCAAGCAGCCGCCGCCCCCGCCCCCGCTGCCGCCGAA
>CAYZVY010000484.1:0-2306 GCA_964481675.1 uncultured Verrucomicrobiota bacterium | reverse complement strand
TTCCAGGTGACGCCGGAGTTGCTTGCGCGCGGGCTGGAGACGCCGCGCTTGAACACGTCCCCGCTGCCCGAATACGGGTACGACCGGATCGATTACGGCATGACCATGAGTCTCGAGCGCACGCCACAGGGGCGGCTCTGGGCCGCCTGGATCGGTGGCGGCGACAGCGAGAAAGGCTTCTTCGTGCTCGCCAGCAGTGATGACGACGGCGAGACCTGGAGCCAGCCGAGGCTGGTCATCGATCCCCACGACGCCGGTCTCCCCTGCGCCCGTCGGGCGCTCATCGGCCCTCTTTGGACTGACCCGCTGGGCCGGTTGTGGCTGTTCTTCGACCAGTCGCTCAGTTATTTCGACGGCCGCGCAGGCGACTGGTTCACCCGCTGCGACGACCCCGATGCAGAGACGCCGCATTGGACGGAGCCCCAACGCCTGTGGCATGGCTCCACGTCGAACAAGCCCATCGTTCTCGCGAATGGCGACTGGCTGCTCCCCGTCTCCCTCTGGACCCGCGAGTGGATTGACAAACGCTTCCGGGACTGCTTCACCGAACTGGACAACCTCCGCATGGCCCATGTGTTCGCCTCCTCCGACCAGGGGCGCACCTGGTCGCGGCGCGGCAGCGTGGCGTATCCCAACCCCCAGTTCGACGAGCACATGCTCGTCCAGCGGCGTGACGGCTCACTCTGGATGCTGGCACGCACCTGCGACAGCATCTGGGAAAGTTTCTCGAACGATGCCGGGGTTTCGTGGAGCCAACCGCAGCGCTCCGCCATCGATCACATCCGCACCCGTTTCCACATCCGTCGCCTGCGTTCCGGGCGCCTGCTGCTGGTCAAGCATGGCACGCGGGTGGACGAGCGGACTGAGCGCCGGACGCATCTGACGGCATTCCTCTCCGACGATGATGGATTGTCCTGGCGCGGCGGGTTGCTCCTGGACGAGCGGCACGAGGTGTCGTATCCCGACGGCACGCAGGCGCCCGACGGGACGATCTACGTCTCCTATGACCGCAACCGCGCCACCGACGGCGAGATCCTGCTGGCGCGTTTCACGGAGGAGGATGTGCTGGCCGGGCGGCTTGTTTCCCCGCGATCGAAGTTGCAGATGCAGATCACCCGCGCAGGTGCGCACTGATCGCAACCTCAAATCCTCAATTGAACCCACGACAAGGAAGGAACCAGGAAATCACGACCTATGACTAGCAACCTCTGGTTATCAATGGGGTGGGAGCTGCCCGCCGCGTCGGAGATCCCGCTGCTCGAAGGCCTGCGGTTCCATCTGATCAAGCCCTACGCCTTCGCGGAGGACGGATACCGCTTCCTGCACGGGGTGGCGCTGGCCTGGCACAAGGGGCGGCTTTTCGCATCCTTCGGCCATAACCGGGGGGGCGAGAACACCTGTACTGAAGAGGCGCGCGGGCGAATCAGCGACGATGGCGGCGCAACCTGGGGGGACGTTTTCACCATCGCCTCCGCCCCGGAACCCGGACTCGCGGTCAGCCACGGGGTTTTCCTTTCCCATCGCGAAGAACTGTGGGCTTTCCACGGTGCCTATCGCGGCACCATGGAGAATGTCCATACGCGCGCCTACCTGCTCGATGACAAGACGGGGATATGGGCACACCGGGGCGTGGTCATCGAGGGCGGTTTCTGGCCGTTGCAGGAGCCGTTGAAGATGGTCGACGGCAACTGGATCATGGCCGGCGTGTCCGCCCGCGGCGATTGCTCCCCGGGCGGGATGCACCCCCCCGCTGTGGCCATCAGTCACGGCGACGACTTCACCCGCTGGGATCTGGTCGTCATCCCCTGTCAGGCACCCGGGACAGTCTGGGGGGAGTCTGCTGTGTTCGTGGATGGCCGGCGGGTGGTGAACGTGGCGCGCTACGGAGCGGAGCCAGTCGCGCTGATGTCGGTCAGCGAAGATGGCGGCTGCTCATGGAGTCCAGCCTCGCCGTCCAATCTGTCCATGGCCACGAGCAAGCCTTATTGCGGCACGTTGCGCGACGGGCGGCACTACCTGATCGGGACCACCACCGCCGATAGCGGACACAAGCGGGCTCCGTTGACCATTGCCCTGACCCGGCCCGGCGAGTCCGCGTTCTCGTCGGTTTTCGTTATCCGCCAGGCCGAGTGTCCCGGCGGCGAAGTGGAATCGCATCCGGACTGCCAGCTCGCCTATCCGTATGCGGTCGAGCACGACGGCAATCTGTACGTAGGCTATTCGAACAGCGGCGGCGGTGCCGGTCGCGTCGGCGAGGGGCGGGAGTTGTGGAACAACAACAGCGCCGAACTCGCCATCATCCCCGT
>CAYZVY010000483.1:0-2321 GCA_964481675.1 uncultured Verrucomicrobiota bacterium | reverse complement strand
CGGCGGCGCAGGCTGGAAATCACCTGGGAGCGCAGGATGATGTTGCGGTGCAGCGATTCGCGGCGCAGGTCGAGATAGCGGTACTTGAGGCGGATGTCCTCCGAGCCGGCCTCCTCGTCGGTCCCCGCCAGGAAAAGGGGCAGCGGCTCGCAGGCGCCCTGCACCTGGATGGACGCGGCCACCAGCTCGATCTCGCCGGTCGCCAGGCCCGGGTTGACGGTTTCCGGGTCGCGCATCTTGACCGTGCCCGTCACCGTGATGACCGTTTCCAGGCGCAGTTTCTGGCAGTCCTCAAAATGGGAACTCTCCGGATAGACCACGATCTGGGTCAGGCCGTAATGATCCCGCAGATCGATGAAGAGCAGCTGGCCGTGGTCCCGCTTGCGGAAGACCCAGCCGGAGAGGCGGACTTCCGTTCCCGCCAGCTCCTTCCGGAGGGCTCCGCAGGTATGGGTACGATAGATATGCATGGCGATTTCCTTATACGGTATAATCGGCGACTATACGGCATGACGAGTGGAAACGCAAGCGCGGAGGAACTCAGATTCTCTTGAGCTGGGGCCCCTGGGGGGTGTCTTTCACCGTCCAGCCCAGCGCAGCCAGTTCGTCGCGGAGGCGGTCCGCCTCGGCCCAGTTCTTAGCCTGGCGGGCCGCCAGGCGCTGTCCGGCCAAGGCCGTGACCCGGTCGTCAACCTGCTCGGCGGGCTTGCGAAGAACGCCCAGCACCGTGTCAAAATCATTCAGCAGGTCGAGGATGGCGCGCGCCTGGCCCGGCGTCAGCGTCTTCTCGTCGGCCGCCTTGTTGCCCTGGAGAACCAGGTCAAACAGGGCGCTCAGCGCCTGCGAGATGGACAGGTCGTCCTCGAGCGCGTCGAAAAAGGCCGTCTTCACGCCCGCGGCAAAGCCGGGGAGAGCGTCGCCGCCCGCCTGACCGGCGAACCGGTCGAGCCGGTCGCGGAATTCATCGATCCGCGCGAGGGAGGCACGGGCGCTGTCGAGGGCATCGAAGCAGAAATTCAACGCCTGCCGGTAATGGGCCGACAGCAGCACGTAGCGGATTTCGCGGCCCGAATAGCCCCGGGCCAGAATATCCCGAAGGGTGAAGAAGTTGCCCAGCGACTTGGACATCTTCTTGCCTTCCACCACCAGGTGAGCGCAGTGCATCCAGTAGCGGACAAACGGCTTGCCGGTGGCCGCTTCGCTCTGGGCCATCTCGTCCTCGTGATGGGGAAAGGCGTTGTCCACGCCGCCGGTGTGGATGTCGAACGTCTCGCCCAGGTATTTCATGCTCATGGCCGAGCATTCGATGTGCCACCCGGGACGGCCCCTGCCCCAGGGCGACTCCCAGGCCACATCGCCATCCTTTTCATCCCAGGCTTTCCACAGGGCAAAATCGGCCAGGTTTTCCTTCTCGTATTCGTCCTGGGCCACGCGGGCGCCCGCCTTGAGCCCCGACTTGTCCAGGTGCGCCAGTTTTCCGTACTCGGGAAAGCGGGCGATGCTGAAGTAAATGGACTTGTCGTCCGACTGATACGCGAACCCCTTCCGCATGAGGGTGTCGATCAGCGCGATCATCTCGGGAACATGATCGGTGGCCGCCGGATAGACTTCAGCCGGCTCGATGGCAAGCGTCTTGAGATCCTGGAAAAAAGCGTCCTTGAATGGCCGCGTGAACGCGCCGAGAGGAACGGACGCCTGCAGGGCCCCCCGAATGGTCTTGTCGTCCACATCGGTCAGGTTCATCACCTGGAATACCGCATAGCCGGCGTGCTTCAGCACGCGGCGGAGCAGATCCTCGAACATGTAGGCCCTGAAATTGCCCACATGCGCGAAATTATAAACGGTGGGTCCGCAGGTATATAAGCCGACTTTCCCCGGCGCCAGCGGCGCAAACGGTTCAAGCCGGCGAGTCAGCGTATTGTAAAAGCGCACGCTTACGGCGAGACGTTGACAGAGCCGGTGTAGACCCAGTTGATCGCGGCGTCCCTGGCCACGCCGACAACGTCGCCGACCTTGCCGCCGGCCACCTTCTCGATCCACTGTCCCTGGATGTTGCGGCCCGACATGACGAAGGAGGTCGCTCCGCCGGATACGGAGACCGTGCCCTGCAGGACGCCGACAATTTCAACGGGAAGGCCGACCCGGCTGCTACCTTTCACGCTGTACTGGCCGATGACGATATCGCCGCGGCGGGGAGCCGTCCCCAGGTCGCCGCTGGCCGACCGGAGGCTGCCCATCTTGCCGGAATAGCTCATGCCGTCGCTGTCGATGATCGTGAGCAGGTTCCCCTCCTGCATGAGGGTCAGCGACAGGATCTTGGT
>CAYZVY010000482.1:0-2338 GCA_964481675.1 uncultured Verrucomicrobiota bacterium | reverse complement strand
CATTTTCCTCAAGGCATTCAACAAAAGGCGCATATCCTCAGGCAGCGGGGCCGTGAATGTCAATGGCTCTCCGGTGCGGGGATGGGCGAGGGTCAGCCGTTCGGCGTGAAGCATCTGGCGGGTGGGCAGGGGCACAGCCAGGCGGTTGGCCCGCTGGCGGCCATACTCCGCATCGCCGACCACCGGGTGCCCGAGCCAGGCCATGTGCACCCGGATCTGGTGCGTGCGGCCGGTTTCAATGCGCACCCTCAGCAGGGAGGCGCCGGCAAAGACCTCAACGGTCTCATAGAGGGTCACGGCGGGGCGGCCACGGGACGGCGCGGCGCTCATTTTCTTGCGGTTATGGGTGCTGCGGCCGATCAGGGTTTCGACCCGGCCGGCGGGCGGGGTGAGCACGCCCCACACCAGGGCCGCGTATTCCTTGCGCACCGTCCGCGCCTTGAAGGCATCGACCAGGGCGCGCATGGCCAGGTCGGTTTTGGCCACGACCATCACGCCGGTGGTGTCGCGGTCGAGGCGGTGCACAATCCCGGGGCGTTTCTCGCCGTTGATGCCCGGCAGGTCGGGACAGTGGGCGAGCAGCGCGTTGACCAGGGTGCCGGAGGCGTGGCCGGCCGCGGGATGGACGACCAGGCCGGCGGGTTTGTTCAGCGCCAGCAGGTCGTCATCCTCGTACAGCACATCCAGCGGAATCGACTCCGGCCGAAGCTCGCTGGCGGTTGCCGGCGGGACGGTCAGGGAAATTGTCATGCCGGCCGTGAGCCCGGCGGAAGCCTTGGCCGGCCGCCCGTTCACGGTGACCTGGCCGGCTCGGATCAGGTCCTGGATGCGGGCGCGGGACAGGTCCCGGCGTTGCGCGGCCAGCCAGGCGTCCAGGCGCCGGCCGGCGCCTTCAGGCGGGACGGTGAGCATGTTCATGGCGGCGCAGGATCATCCACAGCGTCAAGCCGACGGCCAGAAGCGCGAGACTGACAAGTTGGGCGGCATCAACCCCGCCGACGCGGGTGCGTTCGTCGCCGCGCAGGTATTCAAGCAGGAAGCGGGCGACGGGGTAGCAAAGCAGATACAGGGCCAGGATGCGGCCGGGCTTCCGCCGGGCGGGGGAGAGGCAATACCAGAACAGGAACGCATACAGGGCGAGGTTGAAGCCGGCCTCGTACAATTGCACGGGATAGTGCGTCAGGCCGCAGGCCGCCGCGCTATCGGGGGGGGCGAGGCGGCCGCCGCAGCAACCGTTCAGGAAACAGCCCAGCCGGCCGAAAGCGTGCCCGAGCGGCAGGGCGGTGACGACCAGGTCCGTGGTTGCCAGCAGCGACTGGTGGCGCCATCGCGAGAAAAGAATCAGGGCGACCCCCGCCCCCAGGAATCCGCCGTAGTAGATCAGGCCGCCCTGGTCGACCCGGATGATCTCGGCCGGCGCGGCGCGGAAGTAGGCCAGATTGGCCAGCACATAGGCCACGCGCGCCCCGCCGACCCCGGCGACCATGAGCCAGACCAGCAGATCGCCAGTGTAGCTCGTGTCGATGCCCGTCCGCCGGCCCAGAAGGCGCCAGTGTCCCAGCGACGCCAGGAAACCCAGCGCCATCATGACGCCATACCAGTAGATCGGCCGGGAGCCGATGTGGAAACAAACCGGATCGATATTCATATCAGCGAGCACCAGGCCTGTCCCTTGCGTTCCGACATGCCGGCGGGCAATTTCCGCATGGACAGGCTTTCGGGTACTATGCACAATACGGTTTCAAACATCAACCGATTCGCAGGTGGCCACTGGCATGGGGATGAACGACACGGATATCATGATGGAGCCGGTGCGGGAGATCGCCTGCACCTCCTGCAACCATCTGCTCGACGTGTCGGGACTCATGCCGTTTACGGACATCGCCTGTCCGGAATGCGGCACAGCCCAGGTGGTGCCCTCCAAGCTCGGCAACTTCCTCCTGTTGGGCCTCCTCGGCAAGGGGGGCATGGGGGCCGTCTACCGCGGCCTGGATACGTCGCTGGACCGTCCCGTGGCCATCAAGGTCATGCTCACCTCGCTGGGCGAGAACAAGGAATTCGTCGAGACGTTCCGCCGTGAGGCGCAGGCGGCGGCCGCGCTGAACCACCCCAACATCGTCCAGACCTACTCCTTCGGCGTGGCCCACGGGCAGCCCTACATCGTGATGGAGCTGCTGGACGGCGGCCGGTTTGACCAGATGATCGCGGGCGGCGAGCCCCTGAACGAATCGCTGGTGATGAAGATCGGCGCCGATGTGGCCGAGGGCCTGAACGCGGCGGCGGGTATCGGGCTGGTGCACGGCGACGTGAAGCCGGAGAACATCCTGCTCGACAGCAA
>CAYZVY010000481.1:0-2343 GCA_964481675.1 uncultured Verrucomicrobiota bacterium | reverse complement strand
TCGCACCGGCGTGATCATCCGCAAGATCCTCAAGCCCGGCGAAGGTCCCTTCGCCGGTTTCCGCCTGGGTTCAGGCGCCTGGGTGGGTGACTCCAGCCTCACCGGCCTGACGGTAACCGCCTGGACCGCCACCATCGCCAGCCGGGGCCCCGCCTCGGCCCGCGTCGCCTGCGAAGCCAAAACCGACAAGGGCCCGCTGACCTATACCATCCGCCTGGACGCCCGCGAGCCCGTCGTGCTGATCGAGGAGAAGGCGGACATCGACGGGGCGGCGGCGCTGACGCTCGCGCTCAACGAGGGGTTCCAGCCGGACCATGTCTTCTATCGCCGCAGCTTCCAGGAGGCGGGGCGCGTCACCGGATGGGTCGAAACCTCTCCGCTCCCCCCGGCCGACGCAGCTCCGGTGTTCGTGCTCGAACCCTGGCTGCACTGGCAGTCGCGCGTCCGGCAGGGCAGCTGGTTCTCGCTTTACACCGAGCGGGAGCCCGACATGCTGACGGTGGGCGCCCTGAATCCCGATCTCTGGGTGGACTTGAACCGGCCGCGCGAAACGCAGGCCAGCCCGCAAGTATTCCTGACACAAGAGGCCGGCCGGCTCGTTCTCCGGTTTCCCCTGAAACACGGGTATCGCCGCTGGCTCGCGGGCACGCACGACCGGGCCTCCAGCCTCGCCGTGCTCGGGGAAAAGGATCTCCAGCGCTGCACGATTCCCCAGCAAAGCGTCGTCAAACACGGCAACTTCCCGCTCCAGCAGATCCGGGATTATACCTTCACCTGGCGCGACACCTCGCCCCCCCACCCGCGCCTGCTCCTGACACCGGCGGACGTGGCCGCACTCCGCGCCGCGGCCGTGGCCGATACGAATGCGCTGGCCGCCAGCGTCGCCCGCGCGCTGCGCGATCCGATCAACCGTTTCAACTCCGGGCCGTTCATCAGGGCCTTCCTTGCCTCGGACAATCCCGAACTGGGCCGGCGACTGGCCCTCAGCGCCCTGGCCGCCATCCAGGAATGCGTGGACGATCTGGTGCGGCAGGATCGCCTCATTGCGCTCGGCTTCGCCCCTCACCACCTGCAGTCCATCGTCACCTCGCTCGGGCTGGCGGACGCGGCCCTGGCCGGCGAGGAGAATTTCCTCCCCGGCGAAATCGAGCGGATCAAGGCCCAGGCCGCCTTTATCGCCTACACGCTGGCGCGGCCGGACTACTGGTCGCCCGAGCGCGGATTCTCCGCCAACCCCAACATGACAACCTCGGTACGCGGCTACCAGGTCGCGCTGGCCTGCCTCATTCCCTCCCATCCGCTGGCAAAGGCCTGGGTCGAGGAGGGGCTCAAGGAAATGCGCCGCCAGATCGACGACTGGTCCGACGCCAACGGCGGCTGGCTGGAGGCGCCGCACTATGCCATGGTCTCGTTCGACCAGATCCTGGGGGCATTCCTCATGGCCCGCAACGCGGGCTTCGGCGACGATGTCTTCCGCCCCAAGATGCGCAAGGTGATCGAGTGGTTCGGCAAGACCGCCACGCCGCCGGACTCGCGGATCGGCGGGTTCCGCCACAAGCCGCCCGTCGGCAACACCTATCTCCGCGAACCGAACGGCGAATATGGCGTCGTGGCCGCGGTCTGGAAAAAGCGCGATCCGGCCTTCGCCTCGGAGTTGCAGTGGCTCTATGAGCAACACAACCGGTATGCCGAGCCCGGCATCGGCGGCGGCTATCCCGCCCTGGCCGGCTTCCGCGACCTGCTGCTCGACCCGGCCATTCCCGCCCGGCCCCCCGCCTACGGCAGCGAGCTGTTCCCGGAAACGGGCGCGGTCCTGCGCAACGCCTATCCGTCCGCCCGGGAGACCTACCTGTATATGATCCTGGGCCGGAACCACGCCCACTACGACATGGACAGCGGCAGCATCACCTTCTGGGGCAAGGGCCGCATCCTGGCCGACGACTTCGGCTACTACGGCTGGGCGCCGGCGGAAGACCACAACCTCCTGCGCTCCCCCGCGGCGGCCAACGCCGGCACCATGCGGCCGGAGTCGTTCCAAACCTCACCCGCGGCCGATTACGTACGCGGCCGGAGCGCGGACTGGACCCGCGAGGTGCTGCTGGTCAAGGACGCGGATCCCCTGGCCCCCAACTACGTCGTGCTGGCGGATACACTGGCCACCGTCCCCACCTCCGCCGTCTGGCAACTCTGGTGCACCGCCACCTCGGTGACGCCCCGGCGGGCGTCCGGCGCGTTCGTGGAAGGCCTGGAGGATGTGGACATGGAGATCTTCTTCGCCGCGCCGGCGGCACCGGCGCTGACGACCGAAACCAAGACGCGCCGGAGCGGCTCGGGCCTGTTCCC
>CAYZVY010000480.1:0-2366 GCA_964481675.1 uncultured Verrucomicrobiota bacterium | reverse complement strand
AAATGGTCGGGGCGGAGGGATTTGAACCCTCGACCTCTTGCACCCCAAGCAAACGCGCTACCAGGCTGCGCTACGCCCCGACGTTGGTGCTGACAGAATCAAAAAAGTCCGCCTAATCTATCACTCCTCACCGCCCTCGTCAATCTTTTCAGGCTCGTCGAGATAATCATCGAAAAGGGCGTCGATGTCGGGGCCGTCCAATTCCTCGTCATCCTCAACCACGGCCTTCTTGCGCAACAGGGCCACGCACTCGGTCAGGATCCGCCCGCGCCGCTCGTGCGCCATCAGGTCGCGCGCGTTGGCCAGCGTCACCGACCGCCCCTGCTCCCGCATATCCGCCATGAACCGCGTGACCTCCTCCTCGGACGGATCCTCGATCCGGTCCACCAGGGCCTTCACCAGCTTGTCGATCATGAGGCTGTCCACGATGCTCTGCTGGAACCACACCTCGTCGATGTCCTGAATGTCCATCAGATCCTGAAGCGCCTCCTCGCCCCCCGCCTCCTTCACCAGCACCCCGCGCCGGGCCGCCACTTCGCCCGCCGAGATCCGGATGCCCGCCTTGCGCGCCTCCTCCAGCAGCAGCCGCGCGCCGATCGCCTGGTCCTTGGCCTTGCGGATCAGGATCTCCCGGTTTTCCGCGAGATCCTCCTCGGGCAGATGCTCCTTGTAAAATGTGACCAGCCGCGTCAGCTCCGTCAGAACAGCCCGGCTGGATATCAACTCCCCATTCACCCGAATCGCCATACGCTCCCCTTCGGTTAATATTCCCGCTTCGACTTCAGCTCGATCGAGACCGGCCCGTCGTTCCGGATCTCCACCTGCATGTCGGCCCGGAAGACGCCCGTGGCCACCCGCCCCTCGCCCAAGGCCGACCGCAGGGCCGCCACATACGCATTGTACAAGGCCTCGGCCGCCACCGGCTCGGCGGCGTCGATGAAGCTGGGCCGGTTCCCCTTGCGCGTGTCGGCGTGCAGCGTGAACTGCGAGACCACCAGCACCTCGCCGGCCACCTCCTCGATCGACAGGTTCATCCTGCCGGCCGCGTCCGGAAAAATGCGCAGGTTCACCGTCCGGTCCGCCAGATAGGCCGCGTCCTCCGCCGTGTCGTCGCGCCGGACGCCCAGCAGCACCACGTAGCCCGGCCCGGTTTCAGCCACCGTCCGGCCGTCGATGGCCACGCTTCCGCGCTTCACCCTCTGGAGCCATGCCTTCATGCCGCCCATGGTAACGGAATCGAAAGCGGGTGACAAGTCCGGGCGACTGCGACACAGCAGGTATCAGCCTTGCCTCTGGCTGTGGGAGCGCGGCACCGCCCGCGCGATCATGCACAAATCTTGCGCCTCTCGCGCCAACGGTGTGGCGCTCCCACCTTCGTTTGCTGTACCAGTCCCGCAAGGCCGCATGCGCCACGTCTGGCGCTTTGCAGTGGAAAAATGTCACCCGCTCGGATATACATAGGCGCATGAACGAGTCACCCCTGAAAAGCCGGCTCCACACGCTGTTCCTGGTCCCCACGTTCCATTACGACGTGGCCTATCTCAAGACGCACGAGGGCTACATGCCCGAATGTCTCCGCCTCCTGGACACGGCGCTGGACCTGCTGGCCCGCCACCCGGAATACCGCTTCATGGTCGAGCAGGTCATTCTCCTGGAAGCCTACTGGAAGCGGCGCCCGGAGAAGCGCGAGGCCCTGGTCCGCTTCGCCCGCGACGGCCGTCTGACTGCGGCGCCCGGCTTCTACGTCATGCCCGACATGAACCACTGCGACGGCGAATCCCTGTACCAGCAGGCGCGGCTTGGAAAAGCCTGGCTGGCGGAGCACCTGGGCCTCGTGCCCGACGTCTGCTGGATCGCCGACTGCTGGGGCCATCATGCCCAGCTCCCCCAGATCCTGTCCCAGTGCGGCTACCGCTACTACGCCTTCTGGCGCTGCATGCGCCGCGATGTGATGCGGACCCGCTTCCTCTGGAAAGGGCTCGACGGCACCGCCCTCCGCACCCACTGGCTGGCCCGCGGCTACGGCAACATCCTCTTCCCGACGGCCGAGGCGATCCAGAACGCGGCCGACCAGGACCTGGCCGGAAGCGGCGCCGCCTCCATCCAGGCCGTGTGCGCGGACCTTCTCGCCGTCGAGGCGCTCCCCACCCTCATGCTCTGCAACGGAGGGGATTTCCTCCAGCCCCAGACCTCGGCGCCGGAAGCCGTGCGGCGGCTCAACACGGCCGGGGAACTGCCGCCTATCCGGTTCGCTTCGCCGGTCGATTTCCTCGACAGCCTCGACTGGTCGACCGCGCCCGAATTCGGCGGCGAATTCAACAGCTCGCTGCAGGGCACGTTCACCAGCCACATCCGGATCAAGCAGC
>CAYZVY010000479.1:0-2371 GCA_964481675.1 uncultured Verrucomicrobiota bacterium | reverse complement strand
CCCCGCTGCCGGAACGCCTGTGAATGGCGTGACAAAACCGGGAAAAGATGCAAGAGTATCGGCGATCCGATTCACACGCGGGACTATTTCAAAGGACAATCCGACATGAGTGACACGCTTCGCGGGACTGCTTTCCGATCGATCCGCCACGCCGCCCTGGCAATGGCCCTGCTGGCGTTCACGGGCCTGCCGGCACGCGCCGGCGACTGGAAGGGAACCCTGGAAGTCGGCGCCGGCGCGTGGGATGGCGAAGCCTCCTACTCCATCGGCGGAACCCTGTGGGACCCCTCTTACGGCTACGATGACATGCCGGACAAGATCAGCGAACTGACCTTCCCCCTCGATGTTTCCATCGCCTCGGTGGGCGGCTCCGTGACCTGGAAGAACGATTTCGAATTCCGCGGGCTGGCGATGTTCAGCCTGACCGATCCGGATACCCGCATCACGGATTCCGACTGGGACTGGGAGCAATTAGTCATCTATTCCGAAACCGACGCCGAACTGTCCGCCTGGACGGGGGACGCGGGCCTGACCTGCTGGTTCATGCGATCCCCCGCCGACGCTCCGTTCGGCTGGACGCTCGGGGCCGGCCTGAATCTGCTGGTCCAGCATTTCGAATGGACGGCCAGCAACCTGGATCAATGGTATCCCGCCAATCCCGAGTTCGGGCATGACTACCATCGCTCCGGCGATGTCATGACCTACGAGGCCGATGTCCTGCTGCCCTACGCGAGCCTCAGCGCCCTCCTGTCAGTCGACAAGCTCAGCGGCCGCTTCGACATCGGGGCCGGCCCGGCCTATGTCCAGGACAAGGACGATCACATTCTCCGTGAAATTCGGTCCGAAACGGATATGACGGGCGTGGGGCTCAAGGGCTCGGCCGAGGTCCGGTGGGCCTTCACCGCCCATCTGTTCGCCCAGATGCGCGCGACGGCACTGTCCATTGAGACGGACGGCACCGAAAAAGACACGGTTTACGGAGGTGTCGATGCGGGAGACAACTGGGAGATCGGGCACGAGTTCTCCCTCTCCATGGCTTCCGCTGAACTGGCCCTGGGCTACGCGTTCTAGACCGCGCTCACGTCCCTCTGACGGCCCTCTTCATGGCCCGGATATGGTCAGGGCCCGTGCCGCAGCAGCCGCCCACGATATTGGCGCCGGCGTTGACCAGCAGCGGCGCCTTCCGGGCCATCTGCTCCGGCGTCTCCTTGAACACCGTTGTCCCGTTTTCCAGCACGGGCATGCCGGCGTTGGGCATGGCGATCAGGAGCACCCCGGGCACGGCCGCCTTCATCCGCCGGATCACTTCGATCAGGTGGTCGGGGCCGGTCCCGCAATTGGCGCCCACCAGGTGGGCTCCGGCCTTGAGCGACTCCTCCACCGCCTTTTCGGGGGTCACCCCCATCATCGTGGCATATCCGCCGTTGGGCTGGGGATCGAAGGTGTAGCTGGCCGCGACCACCAGGCGGGTGTGGGCCCGGATGGCGCGGACGGCCACGCAGGCTTCCTCCACGCCGGTCATGGTCTCCACCACCGCCATGTCGGCCCCGCCGGATTCCAGCGCCATCGCCTGCTCTTTATAGGCATCGAAGAAGGCCTGCTCGGTCTCGTCGCCCAGCGGCTCCATGAACTCCCCGGTCGGGCCGATGCTGCCGAGCACGTATTGCGTATCGCCGGCCACCTCGCGGGCCAGGGCGGCGGCGGCGCGGTTGATGCCCTCCACCCTGTTCTCCAGTCCGTAGTGGCGGAGCTTGTAGCGCGTGCCGCCGAAGCTGTTGCACTCCACGATGTCGCTTCCGGCCTTCCGGTACGACAGATGGATCTCCCGCACCGCCTCCGGATGCGTGAGGCACCACTGCTCCGGGCATTCGCCCGGCTGCAGGCCGCGGGCCTGCAGAAAGGTGCCCATGGCGCCGTCGCAGAACAGGATCTCGCCCGCCGCCAGCCGTTCCAGTACAGGTATCATGCTCGTGCTCCCCGAAAGTGGTCTTCCATCGCGTGTCTGGCCATTATAGTCGCCATTTCCCAGAAAAGAACAAGGCAAATGCGCGAAAAAAAAGGCGGAAACCCCCGGGTTTCCGCCTTTTCCGCTATTCGCTATCCGCTATCCGCTATTTCTTATAGACCGGGCGCTTCTGGTAGTGGGTGTGCAGATACTGGTGCGCCTTGTGCCCGTTCGGCTCGCCCAGGAACTCCTTGTAGATCTGCGTGATGTGGGGGTTCAGGTGCGAGCAGCGGTGCGTGCTGGCCACGTCGTCGGCGTAGATGCCCTTCATGCGCTTGGCCCGGATCTCGTCCGTCGCGCCGTAGGGCTGCCCGCCGCCGCCGATGCAGCCGCCGCGGCAGGCCATCACCTCGACGAAGTGGAAGC
>CAYZVY010000478.1:0-2379 GCA_964481675.1 uncultured Verrucomicrobiota bacterium | reverse complement strand
CACGGATCACACGGATGGCACGGATCACACGGATAAGAGAAATCAAGAGAGGGCGCGAGGCGCGCCGTCCGGATTGGGAGCCAGGGCGTTTGTGTGCGGCGATCAAGGATGGCGAGAACATAGAGCTTTTCGGCGAAAGCCTCAAAAGGCGAGGGGAATAGGCTTGTCATCCTGAGCTTGCCGAAGGATCTTATGTGCCCAACACGCATTGAGATCCTTCCGCAAGAGACCGAAATCATGGAGAACCCGTCATGACTGACAGAGATGCGCTTGAGACCAAGCCAGACGTAGAGGCAATCATCGCACAGATCCGGGAAGATGTGCGGGCATCCGAGCTGCCCGCCGACCCCGCCATCGTGGAATCGGCCAAATCCGACAGCAACCTGAGCCAGCTTCTGTCGGCTGCCAATGCCGAGTGTGCGGTTGGACGCTCTCGACCAAGCGGTGCAAAAGGCCTCCTGTATCGTATGCTCGCGCTTGCCGCGGCACCGCTCATCTCCGACATCAACCGCTTCAACAGCCTGTCCGTTCGGGTCCTCAACAAGCTCCACGCCATGCTGGCCGGCAATGACACGGCAACAGAAAGCGACCTGTTGGCAAACACACGGCGACGCATTGATCTGCTCACGGATCTCGGGAAGCGTCTCGACGCCTATGAACAGCTTGATCTCGATGCACGACTCCGGCGCATCGAAGAACGGCTCGCCAAACAACGGGATCAGGAATCGACGTGAGAATCGCATTTGTTGCACCCTTTTTCGGCGCCAAAGCGTCAGGCGGCGCGGAGTCGGAGTGCCGACAGACAGCCCTGCGCCTCGCACGGCAACCCGGTATTGAGATCGAAGTGCTCACCACCTGCCTGCTGGATCTGGCGCACGGGATGGCCCTCAACACCTATTCCCCCGGCGTGTCACGCGACGGCGACCTGTTGGTGCGTCGCTTTCGGGCTGATGTATTCGACCCGGGACCTTTTGCTGTGCTCAATCAACGGCTGATCAACAAGGAGACCCTTGCACCCGACGAGGAACGCCACTTCATGGCTCGCCACGTCAACAGCTTCGATCTCTATCGCTACCTGGCGGCCCATACCGAGCGCTACGACTGGTTCTGTTTCATTCCCTACCTGTTCGGCACAACGTGTTACGGCACACAGATCTGTCCTGGGAAATCCATTGTGATTCCCTGTTTGCATGACGAGGGTTACGCCCGCATGCAGTTGATCCGCGACATGTTCGCACGCGTCGCGCGGATCGCCTTCCACACCTCCGCAGAAATCAAGCTCGCGGAGAGGCTCTACGGGGAGGCGCGCGACGGCGGTCAACGACTCCTGATCGGTGAAGGGGTCGATGTTCACTTCGAGTCCAACCCCGGCCGCTTTCGCAAACAGTCCGGCATCAACGCCCCCTTCCTGCTCTATGCCGGGCGCAAGGACAGCACCAAGAACGTGGACACCATGATCCACTTCTTCGCCAACCATAAGCGACTGAAACCCGGCGACCTGAAGCTGGTTCTCGTCGGCCCGTGCGAGGCGGCGATTCCCGCTGATATGGCAGGTGAAATCATCGACCTTGGTTTCGTGGACGACCAACACAAGAAGGACGCCTACTCGGCCGCGCTGGCGCTCTGCCAACCCTCCCTCAACGAGAGTTTCTCCATCGTCATGATGGAAGCCTGGGGGTGCGGCACGCCCTGCCTCGTGCATGGCGGCTGCGGCGTGACCCGCGAGCATGTTGAGCGCTCCGGGGGCGGTCTCTATTTCGAGACCTTTCCCGAATTCACGGGGGCGCTCGACTACTTCTGCGCCAACCCCGACATGTGTCGGCGCATGGGACAGGCTGGAAGGACTTTCGTGAACGCGAATTTCGAATGGTCTGCTATCATTCAGCGCTACATTGAAATCGCATTCGCCAAGGGCCTTGCCACATGAAGCACAACGAAGCCGCCGACATCGCGTGATAGGAAATCGCTTTCGGGCGGCGCGGACACTCGCCCGCTGAAACCGGTTGGTATCTGGCGAACAGCAGCGACTTCATGCAGGAGTTCGAGGTGTCGCGCCGTACCGTGGCGCGCGACCTGGATTTCCTGCGCGACGAAGAACGCGCCCCGCTGGCCTAGGATGACGCGCGGCACGGGTTCCGTCTGCCGCCTTTCGATTGTGCCTGCTGCGCACCATGAAGATTGCGGCCCATGAGACGGGGCACATGTTCTCGATCCAGCACGGCATCCTTTATCAATGCGGCATGTGCGGCAGCAATCATCAGCAGGAGTCAGATCGGAGGCCGCTCTGGTTCTGCCCTGAATGTGATGCGAAAGTCTGGCTGGCCACTGGGGCCGATCCCGTTGAACGCTACGAAAAGCTGGAGGCTTTTTGCCGTCACA
>CAYZVY010000477.1:0-2388 GCA_964481675.1 uncultured Verrucomicrobiota bacterium | reverse complement strand
GGCTTCGCCCTACCTGCTTCGCGTGAAGTCTTCCGGGGGTTCGGGGCTTCCCCGAAAAACTCTTCTCTTATTCGTGTCGCTTGGTGTCTATTCGTGGTTTTCTTCTGGTCTTATTCCTTGCCAAACCGCCTCCGTTGCGCAACGATTCTCCTCTTTCCATTCAACTCCGGGAGAATCGCAACATGGCAGGCAAACAGGTCAAGATCGGCATCCTGGGCGGCGGCGGCATCATCGGGGCGCACGCCGGCGGCTACAACAAAATCAAGGACCTGTGCACGGTCGCGGCCGTGGCCGAGGCCAACCCGGCGCGCGACGAGGTCATCCGCAAGCAGTTCGGCCCCGACGTCCGCATCTTCCGCGACTACCGCGAGGTGCTGCGCCTCCCCGAGATCGAGGCCGTCGACATCATTCTCCCCCACCACATTCACATGCCGGCCGTCATCGAATCCGCCCAGGCGGGCAAGCACGTGATGGTGGAAAAGGTGGCCGCCCGCAACGTGTGGGAGTGCGACCAGATGATCGAGGCTTGCGACAAGGCAGGCGTGACCCTGACCATCTGCCACGACCGGCGCTACCACGGCGAGTGGATGGCCCTGAAGGAGATCGTGGAGTCCGGCGTGCTGGGCGACATCTTCTTCTGGAAGCTCGACCACAACCAGAACGTCGTGATGCCCCCGAACCACTGGGCGCACTGGAAGGACGGCATCGGCGGTGGCTGCATCATGTCGTGCCTCACCCACCAGGTCGACGCGCTGCGCTGGTACGGCGGCGAGGTGAAGAACGTCACCTGCATGACCACGGTCCGCCCCGAGCGGATGGAAGGCGAGTTCTGCGGCGTGGTGCTGGCTAAAATGCAGTCCGGCGCACTGGCCGAACTGTCGATCAACTGGTGGACCCGATCCAATCACCTGGCCAACGGCCTCTGGTACGAGATGGTGCAGGTCTGCGGCACCAAGGGCGAAGCCTACCGGATGCACGGCAAGGGCACCTTCCTGAACCTGCGCGAGAAAACGGATTCACCCCTCGTGGCGCCGCTCGGCGAGGCCGTCTACAACGAATTCGTCAAGGTGCCCTGCGGCGACTGGGGCGGCCATGAGCGGTGCATCGAGCAGTGGGTCCGCCAGCTCCGCGGCGAGCCGGCCCGCATCATCACCACCGGCCGCGACTGCCGCGGCACCGTGGAAGTGGCCGAGGCGGCCTATCGCTCGGTGGACACCGGCCGGACCATCGACCTGCCCATCGATCCCCGCCCCTGGATTCCGTTCGGCATGCCGGAAAAGTTCCAGCCGTCCAAGGACAAGTTCGAGTACTTCGTCGATCTGGGCCAGAAGAAATAATCCGGCGGGAGAATGACCATGCGAGTCGGCGTCGACACCTTTACATTGCGCGATCTGAAGCTCGATCCGTTCCAGCAGCTTGACTTCATGGTCAGGACCGGGCTGGAGGGCGCCCAGTTCGGCGGGCTGAACGGCCTGTCTAAAACGATGGATCCCGGCGAAATCAAGGCGGTCCGCGAAAAAGCCGATTCGCTCGGGCTGTATACGCATGTGTCGCTGTCCGTCACCTGCAACCCGCATCTGACCAAGCTGGCGCCCGATGCCCATGCCGCGCAGATCGCGAAGGAGATCGAGCTGGCCGCCCGCTTCGGGTGGCACGAGCTGCACAGCTCGCTGGGCGGTGGCGACGAACGCTATACGCATGCGATTCCGTGGACGCAGCAGCTGGCCGATTCGGCCGCCTTCCTGAAGACCCTGGCTCCGGTGCTGCGGCAGCACGGCTCGCGGATCGATCTCGAGACGCACGGGGACATCACCACCCACGAAGCGGTGCGGCTGGTCGAGGACGTGGGCCCCGCCTGCACGGGCATCTGCCTGGACACGGCCAACGTGATGTGCCACGCCGAAGACCCCGTGGAGGCGGCGCGGCGGGCGGCGCCCTACACCCATCTCACCCACACCAAGGACGCCGTGGCGTTCTTCACCGATCGCGGGTTTGTGCGCCAGACCGTGGCGCCGGGCCGCGGGGCGATCGACTGGGACCAGGTGCTGCCGATCCTGGCCGCGCACGCGCCCGACCTGCCGATTTCCATCGAGGACCACAAGTGGCTCTTCTATTTCCACTGCTATGAGCCGCGCTGGTTGGCGCTGCATCCGGACCTGACGCGCGAGGAGTTGGCGGCCTTTACGCGGCTCATCTGGCAGTGTGAAAAGCGAAAAGCCAGCGGAGCCCTGAAGGACCCGTTCGAGGACGACAAGATTCCCCACGTCGAGGAGATGGAGGAGCGGCTGCGGTTCGGGTGCCAGTTCCTGAAAGCCCGGATCGCGGCCATGAAGACGGCGGCACCGGCCACCCCGGCCGCTCCGGCGTCCCTCTCCATGATGAAACCCT
>CAYZVY010000476.1:0-2389 GCA_964481675.1 uncultured Verrucomicrobiota bacterium | reverse complement strand
TCGGCGCCGTGACCATCAATTCCACCGGTGCCGGCGGCAACACCACGCCGATCAAGAACTCGGAATACGTCGGCACGCTGACGATCAGCACGCTGGGCATTACTCCCGTGAGCCCGTACACGACCACGGTTGACAGCGGGACCGTCGTCGGCACACTGAAACTCGCGGGCGACTTGATCTTTTACGCGGCGGGTTACGGCGTGGCGCAGATCAACGGGATTTTGGATATGAACAACGGCGCGCCGCGCACGTTCACGGTCGCCAATGGCGAAGCGGACAACGACCTTGTCATCAACGCGGTGGTCAACAACGGCGCGCTGACCAAGTTGGGCGCGGGGCGCATGGTGCTGGCCGGGAACAACGGCTACACCAATGCGACGATCGTGAGTGCCGGCATCCTGACCGCGGCGAACTCCGGCGCACTGGGCACGACCGACCTTGGGACCACGGTGAACAGCGGTCTCACCCTCGAACTGCAGGGCGACATCACCGTGGGCCCGGAGAAGCTGTCGCTGAATGGCGGGGGGGTGTATTCCTATGGCGCGCTGCGCAACGTTAGCGGCAACAATATCTGGGGCGGGCCGGTCGCGCTCGCGGCTGGGAGCACAATCAATTCCGACAGCGGCCTGCTGACGATTAACGTCCCAGACGGCGGCGCCGCCATCACCAACGCGTTCGCCCTCACAATCGGCGGCGCCGGCAACGTGACGATCAGCGATCCGATCGCCATCGGCGCGAACGCCTTGACCAAGAACGGCGCCGGCACCTTGACGCTCGCCGGGACCAACACGTTCACCGGCGCCACCACCGTCAGCGGCGGCACACTGAAACTGGACTTTGGTGCCCTGAGCGGCATGAAGATTTGGACCAACGGCGTACTTACCCTGTCGAAAGGTACGCTGACACTCTCCGGCGGAACATACACGCAGGAGGTCAAGTCCACCACCCTCAGCCCCGGCTCCTTCGCCGTCACCCGATCCGGCGGGACTTCCGTCCTGCGCATGAATGCCATCACCCGCGCCGCCGGCAGCACCATCGACTTCAGCGCCGACGGCATTGCCGATACCGACACCGCCAACACGAACGGCATTCTTGTTGGCCTAGGCTACGCCACGGTAAACGGCACAACATGGGCGATGAGCGGCAACGGCACCCAGACGAACACCCCGATCACCGGGTTGCCGGACAGCGGGTACGTGACAAACGGCGCGTATCTACAGGGGAGCACCTTAACAACATCCAATCTTGACATGAGAACCGCCAGCCAGGACACAACCGTCCAAGACCTCGCCACGATCAACAGCATCCGGTTCAACACTGCGGAAGCCAAGACGATTACGATCAATGACGGCAAGTCGCTCACCGTCACCTCGGGCGGCATCCTGAACACCGCCGCCGTGGGGGCCAACAACAACGCGATCACCAACGGCACCATCAAATCCGGCTCGACCGACCTGAAGATCCACCAATACAACACCGGCGGCACGCTGACCATCAATTCCATTGTCGAGGGCGCGGGTTTCACCAAGACCGGACCGGGCACGCTGATCCTCGGCGGCGCCAGTGCGAACACATTTACCGTTGGGGCCTATGTCAACGGCGGCGAACTGGATCTGGACAAGTCCGACCCCGTCTCGGCCATACCGGGTGCCATCGCGCTCACTATCAACCAGACCGGCGTCGTGAAATACACCGGCACCAGCACCAACATGATCGGGACCGGCGCCGTCACCATCAACGAGAACGGCCAGTTGGACTTCAACGGCGCGAGCGACATGATCGGGGCCATCACTATCAATTCCACCGGCGCCAGCGGAAATACCACGCCGATCAAGAACACGCTTGGTGGCGGGAACTTGACCATCACCACGCTGACCATCACGCCCCTCAGCCTCTACACGACCCGGGTGGACACCGCGTCCGGCACACTCACGCTGGGCGGCGACGTGACGTTCACCGCCGCGGGCAGCGGCATGGCCCAGATCAGCGGCAATCTCAGCCTGGGCGCTTTGACCCGCATCTTCACCGTGGGCGATAGCGACGTCGCGAACGACCTGGTGATCGACGCCGTGATCAGCGGTGCGGCAGGGGCCGGTATCGGCAACAAAACCGGCGCCGGCCGCCTGGTCCTGGGCGGCGCGAACACCTTCAGCGGACCCGTGACGGTCGCCGGCGGTATCCTGACCGTCGCGAACGCCAGCGCATTGGGCGCGAGCGGGGGGCTGCTATCGGTCAACGGAACCACGGTCAACAGCACCTACACCCTCGAACTCCTGGGCGGCATCGCGGTGGGCGCGGAAGCGCTGTCGCTGAATAACACGGGGCTGGGCGGCTTCGGCGCGCTGCGCAACGTCAGCGGCAACAACAGTTGGGCCGGACCGATTTCGCT
>CAYZVY010000475.1:0-2412 GCA_964481675.1 uncultured Verrucomicrobiota bacterium | reverse complement strand
GGGAAACTGAAGGCGGCGTGAGCCGCCCGACGGAATGAACGGAAGAAGACAGACATGACAACAAACTCAGGAGAGAAGAACATGAAGAGCACGAAGAACATGAAGAGCACGAAGAACACGAAGAACACGAAACCGGAAACCCTGTTCGACGCGCCGGCGAACCGGAGCATGATTCAAACCTTCAACTGTTCCGGCTTCCAGCGGCCGGTGGTGGGCACGGTCTACCCGCGCGCCTCGTTCCGCTGGCACGGCGTGCCGCTGGGCGGGCTGGGCACGGGCTATGTGACCTGGGACCCGGACGGCCGGTTCGGGCAGTGCACGATCTTCAACCAGGTGCCCGCGCACAGCCAGGTCCCGGTGCTCAAGGCCATCCCGTTCCGTGCGACCGTGGACGGGCAGTCCTTCGAACTGGCGATGCGGAGCACGCCGGATGGGGAATCCGGGGCTGGCCGCTATGCCGAATCGACCGGCGACCTGTGGGATCTGCGCTACTTCGGGCACTACCCGATCGTGGATGCCCAGTTCGAGATCAAGGCGCCGCTGGCGATCGAAATCCGCGCGTTCGGTCCGTTCCTGCCGGGTGATGCGACGGAGTCGAATACGCCGGCGATCGTGTTCGAAGTGAGCCTGGCGAACACCGGGGACAAGCCGCTGGACGCGGAGATTTTCTTCACGCCGCCCGCGCCGCCGCACAAGGTGACAGGCAGCCGTGCGTTCAGCGAAGGGAAATGGCAGGGGAGCGTGGTCCGCCATCCGATGGTGAAAGCCATCCCGATGATGGGTCAGCGCCCGATCGAGCACGAACTGGCCGTGGCCGCGGAAGGCGGACGGAGCGCGACGGACGAGAAGGGCCTCTCCGCGTCATTCAGCGCCAAGCTGGCGCCCGGGGCCTCGGTCCGCACGCGCTTCATCCTGGCGTGGTGGCAGCCCTACATCCGCGACGCCGGCAACCGGGGCGAGAAGCTGAAATATGTGGAGCGCTTCGCCGATGCCGCCGCCGTGGCCCGCCACGCCATGGCGCAGCACGAAGCCTGGCTCCAGCGCATCATCGCCTGGCAGGGCGCCATCTACGCGCACGAGGAGTACTCGCCGGCCATGCGCGAGGCGCTGGTCAACTCCTGCTACTGCCTGTGCAAGAACGCGCACTGGATCGCCAAATGGCGGCCGGACGACTGGTACGGGCCGGAGGGGCTGTTCCTGGTCAACGAGAGCTACACGACCTGCCCCATCAGCGAGACGCTGGTCTGCCATTCCACGCATTTCCCCATGCTGTTCTTCTTCCCGGAAATGGAGCGCACGACGCTGAACGCGTTCCGGCATTTCCAGTTGAGCACGGGCGAACTGCCTTTCGGGCTCGGTTTTGGCTTCGGGGCAAGGCACCCGAACTACCAGTGCCAGCATCCCGGCACCACGAGCGTGTACATCGACACCATTTGTCGCCACTGGCTCCGGACCGGCGACGACGCATTCCTGAAGGACTTCTACCCCTCGGCCCGCGCGGCGCTGACGTACATGGAGTTTCTTGACACCGACTCGGACGGGTTGATCAACGAGCATCCGCACGCGTTGCCGGGCGAGAACTGGCCGGCGAATGTGGGCTGGGACCAGTGGCCGCAGCGCGGCACGTCAGGCTACAACGGCCCCATGTCGTTGATGGCCTGCCTGGCGCTGGAGAAGATGGCCCGGAAGGTCGGCGACACCGAGACGGCGGACAGATGCCGCTCGCGCGTCGAGCGTGGGCGCAAACGGCTGGAGGAGATCCTCTGGAACGGCGAGTACTACCGGCTCTGCGCCGATCCGGCGACCGGTCACCAGGACGACACCTGCCTCTGCGCGCAGGTCTGCGGCACCTGGGCCGCCGCGTACATGGGCCTTGAGAGTCCGATGCCGGTCGGGCGGGTTGATTCCGCCCTGAAATCGATCCTGCGCCTGAACAGCAACCTCTCTGAATACGGGTTGACCCTGGCGGCTTCGCCGAAAGGCGAACAGGTGTATTCCAACCTGAACCAGCGCGTCGATTTCCCGCGCGACCCATTCCCGATCTTCGACTTCATCGTCACGGCGATGTGCGAGTATCGCAAGGTCGGCAAGGCCGGCTGGTGGGGCACCGACCGGATGCTGGAGGCGCTTTTCCGCAAGGCCAACGCCATGCCCTGGGGCTGGCCCTGCAACATGCACGGCGTCGACGGATTTACCGGCCACGGCCACGATTACCAGGACGGCCTGTCGATCTGGATCCTGCCGCTGGCGATGAAGGGGCAGGACGTAAAGTCGGGCACCGGCCCCGGCAGTCTGGTGCACGAGATTCTTACCGCCACAAACAAGGAGACCCGCACATGAAGATAGCGATCATCGGAGCAGGTTCGATGGTGTTCTCGAAGAACGTCATCTCGGACATCCTGTATTTTGACG
>CAYZVY010000474.1:0-2415 GCA_964481675.1 uncultured Verrucomicrobiota bacterium | reverse complement strand
AGGCCGTACGTCGGGAGGTCGGCCATGAAGGGGTCGGGGTCGAACTGCTCGGTGTTCCAGACGCCCGGCTTCATCCACGTGTTCTGGAGCATCAGCTTGGCGCCGATCATGGCCGGCACGCCGGTCGTGTAGGAGATGGCCTGCGCCTTGACCTCCTTGTAGCATTCGGCGTGATCGCAGACCTGGTACACGTAATAGGTGCGCGGCTGCCCGTTCTTCAGCCCCTTGATCAGGCAGCCGATGTTGGTCTTGCCGGTGTAGTGCTCGCCCAGCGACGACGGCTCCGGCAGCACGGCCTTCAGGAACCGGAGCGGCACGATCTTGTGGCCCTCGTAATCCACCTCGTCGATGCGGGTCAGTCCCACGTTCTGCAGCACGCGCAGGTGGGTCAGGTACTCCTGCCCGAACGTCATCCAGAAGCGGATCGTCCTGAGGCCCGGAATGTTCGTCACGAGCGACTCCAGCTCCTCGTGGAACATCAGGTACATCTCCTTCGGCCCGACCTGCGGGAAGTCGAAGGTCTTGTGCACGGAGAGCGGCTCGGTTTCCTTCCACGCGCCGTCCTCGAAATAGCGGCACCGCTGGGTGATCTCGCGGATATTGATCTCGGGGTTGAAGTTGGTGGCGAACGCCTTGCCGTGGCTGCCGGCGTTGCAGTCCATGATATCCACCTCATGGATCGCGTCGAAGTGGTGCTTCAGGGCATAGGCGATGAAGATGTTGGACACGCCCGGGTCGAACCCGCAGCCGAGCAGGGCCATCAGGCCGGCCTTCTCGAAGCGCTCCCGGTAGGCCCACTGCCAGGAATACTCGAATTTGGCCACGGCCGGCGGCTCGTAATTGGCCGTGTCGAGATAGTTCACCTTCTCCGCCAGGCAGGCGTCCATGATGGCCAGGTCCTGGTACGGCAGGGCGACGTTGAGCACAAGGTCGGGCCTGAAGTCGCGGATCAGGGCGGCGACCTGCTTCGGGTCGTCCGCGTCCACGGCGGCCGTCCGGATCTTCCGCGGCAGCTGGGCGGCCAGCTTGTCGCACTTGGCCGTGGTCCGGCTGGCCAGGCAGATTTCCCCGAAAATCTCGGGCGCCTGCGCGCACTTGTGCACCACCACGCCCCCGACCCCGCCCGCCCCGATGATCAGAATCCGCTTCATGGCGACCTCCCGGCTCAGGCTTCGTAATAGGTGTAGCCACGCAGGCCGGCCGAATAGGCGTCCAGGATGTCGCGCCGCTCCTGGGGGGCGATCCGCTTGGCGCGCACCGCGCTCTCGGCCAGCTCGCGGAAGCGCTCGACCAGGTCCTTGGGCTCGTATTCGACGTAGCTCAGCACGTCCTGCACGGCATCGCCGTGGATCTCGTGCGTGAACTCGAAGCCGCCCTCCTCGTCGCACGTCACGGTGACCACGTTCGTGTCGCCGAACAGGTTGTGCAGGTCGCCCAGCGTCTCCTGGTACGCCCCGATCAGGAAGGCGCCCATGATGTAGTCCTCCGTGGCGCGCAGCTCGTGCACGGGCAGGGCTTCCTTGACGTCGTGCAGGTCGATGAACCGGTCGATCTTGCCGTCGCAGTCGCAGGTGATGTCCGACAGCGTGGCCAGCCGCGTGGGCCGCTCGTCGAGGCGGTGGATGGGCATGATCGGGAACAGCTGGCCGATGGCCCAGGAGTCGGGGAGCGACTGGAACACGCTGAAGTTGCCGTAATAGATGTCCGCCAGCACGGTCTCGAGCTTCTGCAGCTCCTCGGGGATGTACTTCAAATCCTTCGCCTCGCGCACGGCCCGCTCCACGATGTGCCAGAAGATCTGCTCGCCCAGCGCCCGCTCGCGCAGGCTGATGCCGCCGTGCATGAAGCCGGTGCGCAGCTCGTCGCGATAGAACACCGCGTCGTGGTAGCATTCCTGGAGGTTCTTGGCCGTCATGGCCGTGTCGGCCACCTCGCGCAGGTTGCGCAGCGCCTCGGGCGCCTTGGGGTCCAGCAGGGCCGGCAGCTGGTGGGAGCTGTAGCGGGCGGTGTCCAGGATGTTGAACAGCAGCACCGAGTGGTAGGCGATCAGGGCGCGGCCGGATTCGCTGATGATGACCGGGTGCGGCACGCCCGCGGGATCGGTCACGCGCATGACGCCCTCGATGACGTCGGTGCCGTATTCGAGCACGTCGTAGTTGCTGCTGCTGGGGAAGTTCGTGTGCGACCCGTCGTAATCGACCGCCAGCCCGCCGCCGATGTCCAGGATGCCCATGGCGGCGCCCTCCTTGACCAGGTTCACGTAAATGCGGGCCGCCTCGGCGATGGCCGCGCGGATGTGGTCGATGTTGGGGATCTGCGAGCCCAGGTGGTAGTGCAGCATCTGGAGGCAGTCCAGCATGTCGCGCCGGCGCAGCTCGTCCACCACGTCGATGATCTGGGCCGTGTTCAGCCCGA
>CAYZVY010000473.1:0-2416 GCA_964481675.1 uncultured Verrucomicrobiota bacterium | reverse complement strand
GTTCTTCCTTGATTCCCCGCATCGCATCGGGAATGATGCCACCATGAAAGAAACCATTCCCTGCGTCATTGAAGCCGCCTATGGTGATCCGTGTCCCGCCGGCCTCCCTGTCTCCGTGGGCGTGCCTTTCAAAAAGGGCGTGCTGAAAGATCCCGCCCTGCTGTCCGTGCGGAGCCCGGGCGGGGAAGAGCGGGCCGCCGCCGGGCGGACGCTGGCCACGTGGCCCGACGGTTCGGTGCGCTGGTGCCTGGTCAGCTTCGGCGCGCGCGAGGCCGGCGCCCACACGGTGCGGGTGGAGGCCCAGCCGGCCGCCCCCCAAAAAGCCGCCGTCACGGTGAAGCGGCAGGGCGACCGGTGGATCGTTCAAAGCGACCGGCTGAGCCTGTCGGTTTGCGAAACGGGGCCGGGCGTCCTCGGGCATGTGACCTGCGACGGGCACGACTACCTGGCGGCGCCGGGCGATCTGAGCCTGAACGTGGACGGGGCGTCGTCGCGCCACGAGGCGAAGCGGTCGGTGCGGATCCTGGAAGCCTCGCCCTTGCGCGCGCGGCTGCGGGTGGAGGGGGCGCATGTTCGCGCGGACGGCTCGCGGTGCCTGAACTACCGGCTTGACGTGGAGGTGTGGGCGGGCTGGCCCGCGGTGCGGCTGGACTACCACTATTTCAACCTGGAGCCGAAGCAGGCGGCGCAGGCGATCGGGCGCATCGCGCTGGACTCGGCCTGGAACCTGGGGCCGAAGACGCACCGCCATTTCCTGCAGCAGAACTACGGGCTCTTCTATGTGAGCCGGCACGTCTACAATCCGGCCCCCGTGGCGTTGATCTCCGATTTCGTCCGCCAGCCGGCCTGCGTCGAGGATCCGGCCATGCTGCTCGACGACGTGGAGTACCCGTTCTACCTGCACGCGCCGCTGGTGAATTCGAGCGAATGGCTGGGGGTGGGCGACGGCGAGCGGGCGGTCTACGGGCGGATCGAGGATTTCACCGCGGCCAAGCCGAACCGGCTGGCGAGCGAGGGGCGCACCCTGGCGGCCGAAGTGTGGCCGGCCCGGGCCGGGACGCTGGAGCTGCCGCAGGGCCGCTCCCGGCGCCAGACCATCACGCTGGCGTTCGTGAAGGAGGAGAAGTCGGCGGGCACGGTCAAGATTTCCAACGCCCCCAGGCAGGCGCCCAAGGGTGTGGCGGCCATCCTGACGGCGCCGGTGCACGAAGGGCGCGCGAGCGTGAGCCCGGCCTGGATCGCCTGGTGCGGCGACTTTAAGCAGGCGGACGTCCTGCCCATGGGGAAGCACGTGCGGATCGAGGCGAACCTGAACGGCCTGGTCCGGCTGAACATGCCGAACAGCAAGTTCGACGTGGGCGACACGGATTCGCACTACAACGACAGCTATTCCACGCTGGGCGAGGTGCTGGTGCACCGGCTCGAGGGGGCGCCGGTGATCCCGCGGATCTGGCCGCGCAGTTCGCCGACTCAGACCTACCTGGACTGCCACGAGCCCGTGTGGACGAACAACGAATATGACGTCATCCACGCCTTCTGCGCCGAAGTGATGCGCACCGGGAAAATGGCGTTGTGGCCCACGCTGCGGCTGGCGGCGCGCCACACGATCGAGGTGGATTTCCTGCATTATTCGGATCACAAGTGGCTGCACCGGGCCACGCCGGCGCACTCGGCGCGGCATACGACCACGGGCGCGTACCCGAGCCATTTCTGGACGCAGGGCCTGCTGGAGTATTACTGCATGACCGGCGATCCGGATGCCCTGGAGGTGGCGCTGGCGCTGGGCGACAAGACGCTCGAGAACTTCAACGATCCGGCGCTGCGCGCCGTCTCCTGGGGGTTCAACCGCGAGATCGGGTGGTCGGTCCTGGCGTTGTCCTGCCTGGTGGACGTGACGGGCGAGGCGCGGTTCAAGCCCATGCTGGATGAGATGGTGAATTATCTCGTGGCGTTCGATCGGGGTTCGTACAAGGGCGGGATCAACTTGTCGAACGGCAATGACCGGCAGAACATGAACCGGCAGATCGTGGGAAATTTCTTCGGGTACAGCAGCATGATGGAGGGCGTGGATCTCTATGCCGACAGCACGGGCCGGAAGGATGTGGACGCGTGGCTGAAGACGCTGTGCCACGACCTGGCTGACGAGGCGCTGAACGGCGCGCGGGAAGGGGAGATCCGCGGGATCGACTTCGGGATGTGCCTGTCGATCGGGTATGAGCGCACGGGCGACAAGCGGTTCATGGACCTGGCGGGGTTGCTGCTGGACGTGGCGTACTGGAACGGGCCCGGCATCCAGGGCGGGGGCAGCGCCAAGCCGGTCGCCTGGTCCTACCGCGGCCTGCCCCGGCTGCTGGGCCATGCCTGGCGCCTGGGCCTGCTCGAGCCGTATGAGTTTCCCAGCATGCGGGGGCGGTGA
>CAYZVY010000472.1:0-2420 GCA_964481675.1 uncultured Verrucomicrobiota bacterium | reverse complement strand
CCGGTTCCATTGGACATTTCGGCGTCGCCCCGCTATATGCGTGGCATGCCTTTCAAGCGCGAAGCCAACAAGTCCCACTACGCCGCCGTCGAGGAAGGCGTGCCCATGGCGAAGCTGGTTGGAGCCTGGCTGAAGACGCTGAAACTTGGCGATCAGCTCCACATGGGGCGCATGGAGGTCGAGTGGGCGAAGGTCATGGGCCCGGCCGTCGCCGCCCACACCCGGCCCGGCCGGCTGAATGGCGACGAGCTGATTGTGTTTGTGGATAGCACGGTCTGGCTGAGCGAACTGTACCGCTCGCGCGCCCAGATGCTGTCGAATCTTCAGAAGGCCTTCGGGAAACGCATCCGAACCCTGCGCCTGCAGATCGATCCGGGCCGGTGAACGTCCAACGCATTGCCCAACGATTCGGTTCTGAACTACGAAACACGCGAAAAGCGCGAAAACAGAAAAGAGGGGCTTTCGCGCCTTTCGCGTGTTTCGTAGTTTCCTTCCCCGCAACAGGCGTGCGGTTCCTCATCCCGCGCCTCACGGGCTGGCGGGTGCGTCCGGCAAGAGACGTTTGGCCTTGTCGGCAAGGGTCGCATCGCGGGCGACCGCCTGATCCCGGTACTTGGTCGCCATCTTCTGGGCCCCGTCGCTGCCGCCCCCGGCTTCCATTGAATACACCGCCGTTGCCAGGGCATAGCGCGCGAGGTCCTTGCGGCCCAGTTCAGCATCTTCAGCATACCGCTTCAGAAACCGCAACAGTTGAGCCGGCGATACCTGGTCCCAGGTGACCGCGCGGCCCTTGAGCTGAATCTTGGCGTCGTCGGCGCCCAGCACATCCGCTGACGGGACGCCGTTGACAAGCCAGCCGTACTTGAAGCCGGACGGGTTGGCTTTGGCATCCTTCTGGATCCCGGCGACCACGAGCGCTTTCAGGTCGAGGATCAGGCTGTAGCGTTCCGCGGCGATCTTGAGGGCGGCGCGGCCATCGTCGGACGTGACGGTCTTTTCCAGTGCGGCCATGGCGTCCGCCGCCTCCTTGAACCGGCACTGCTGCACCAGCGCGGTATTCGACTTGCGCACGTCCTCGATGGAGGCCAGGTCCTTCGCCGCCAGGTCCGCCTGCTCCTTGGCGCGTTTGTCCGCGGCCGCCTTTTCGCGGGCCAGTTTCGCTTCCTCCGCTTTTTGCGCGGAAAGCCGCTGGGCCTCCGCGGCCTGCTGCTCCGCCGCCTCGGCAATCTTCTTTTTGAACGCCAGCAGTTCGTTGAGCGCGGCCTGCGCTGTTTCCGCGGCCCTGGCCACGCGCTGTTCGCCGGCCGCGATGCCGGGCAGCAGGTTCGTCATGGTGGTGAGCACGGCCTCGGCCTGGGGTACGTTGGTGGCCGCCAGCACAGCGATGAGGTTTGTCGCCGCGACATTGGTGACGGCGCGCAGGTCGTCAATGCCCGCCAGCAACTCGGTGGTCGCCGCCAGGGTGACCGCCTCGAACAAGGCCGGCGCATTAGAGGCGGCTTCCGCCGCCAGGGCGGCATCGGTTAGATTGGACGACAGCTGTGAAATCGCCGTGCGCGCCATCTCGGCATCGGTCAGGAGCGGCTTGAGCCGATTCACATGCTTCACGGCGTTGCTGATCGTCCCGACCATGTCATTCCACGTCTTGTCGACCGAACCGCGCAGCGCTTTCACCGCCGCCTGTTCCGCCTCAAGCGCCTGGCGGCGTTCCGCTTCCGCCTCATAGTGGAGAAAGCCCCAGGTGATCAGGCCGCCCAGCACGATCACGCCGACGGCGCCGAGGCTGCCCAGCAGGATCCGTTTCCTTCGGACGCGGGGCGTCGACGGCGGCGCCTCGGTGGCGGTCAGGTCGGTGGGCATGCTGACAACGCTTTCCATGCCGGTCACAGTCAGTTTGGACGCCTGGCTGCCCTTCTTGCGTGTCAGCACGATCCTGCCGCCGCGCTTGCCCACCTGTCCGAACGCGTTCGGCGCCGGTTTGAGCGTGGCAAGGATGTTTCGCATGTCGCTCAGCAGCGAAACGTAGGTGGGATAACGCTTGATCGGCTCCGCCTCGAGTGTGCGGGCAATGATCGCCTCAACCTCCGGATGGATGTCGGGCCGGATCGTCCTCAATGCCGCCGCCGGGGCCTTGAGCCGGGCCTTGATGACGTCCAGCGGCGTCTCGCCGTCAAACGGGGGCTTGGCCGCCAGGGCGTGGTAAAGCGTGGCCCCGAGACTGTAGATATCCGCGCGCGCGTTGGCCGGCTGGCCCCGGATTTTTTCGGGGGCAATGTAGTAGGGGGTCCCCCAGATGCCCTCGACGCTGGGCTCACGGCTCTTCTTGAAGCGCGCCAGGCCGAAGTCCACAACCTTGGCCACGCCATTGCTGTCGAGCAGGATGTTCTCCGGCTTCACGTCGCCGTGCACCAGCCCGATAC
>CAYZVY010000471.1:0-2432 GCA_964481675.1 uncultured Verrucomicrobiota bacterium | reverse complement strand
TCGTAGAGGCCGACCAGCTGGTTGGCGACCAGGAGGCTCTCCTCCACGGCCTGCGACTGGGCCAGCTGGCAGGTGATCTGCTCCTGCTCCTGCTGCTTTTCCTTCTCCTCGTTTGACGTGAACATCCAGGCCAGCAGGTGCTGCCGGCTGCGCTCCACCCGGTCCCGCTCTTTCCGGATGGTGGCGGCCTCGGTGAGCTGGGCGGACTTGGCCCGGGCCAGCTCAAGGGCGGCGGTCACGTCCTCGCGCCGTTCGGTGAGCCCCTGGAGCCGCTGCCGGATTTCGCCCAGCTTGTTCTCCTCGTCGTGAATGACCCGGAGCCGCTCGACCATGCCCTTGACGGCCGGCGCGGCGCTGGCCTCGTAGGCCTGGATCTTGTCCGAGAGGCGCGTCACCTCCTGCTGGAGCAGGATCTGCCAGTCCGCCAGGTCCCGCTGAAGGAGGACCAGCGTGATCTGCTCATCCTTGCCGCGCAGGGCGGACTCCACATCGCCGATCTCCCGGGGGTCGGTCTGGGGGTTGGCCCGCAACTGGCTCATCCGGGTGTTCAGCTGCGCGCGTTCGAGCTGCATCAGGCGGAACTGCTCGTCGAGGGCCCGGCCCCGCCTCTGGGCGGCCTGTTCATCGCCCTTCAGGGAGAGCAGGACCACCTTCATCACGGCCAGCGGCTCGGTTTTCTGGCGGCTGCGCAGGGCGCGCTCGCGGGACTCGATCGCGATCCGGCGCTCCATGTTGGCCAGGTCCTGGCGCAACAGCGCCTGGCGTTTTTCAACAGCCGCCCGGATCGGCAGGTTGGTCTCGCTGTCGAGCACCGCCTGGTTTTCCCGGATCTTGCCGCGGATCTCATCCAGGCGGGGGTCGGCGGTGTCGTTGGTGCCGCCCCGGCTGGCGCCCGGCAGGAGCAGGAGAAGCGCGAGCAGGACGGGGAAGAGGCGCGCGAAGCGTGAGGGAATAAAGCGGGCCGTCTCGCTTTTCAACGTCGTCAGGAGGTGGGGCATGGCGGTCTCCTTTTTCAAATAGTCACATCATCCAAGGGGGTTGACAAGTCGATTCGGCCTCCGTGATGTGGAATCAGAACGCGAAGGTTTCCAGCCGGGGGCGCGAGCCTGATGTGTAGGGGGCGCAATAGGTGGCGTCCACCGCCAGGCCCCGGACCCGCTTTCCGCCGGCGTCCCGCTGCACATGGACCAGGCAGGCGTCCGTGTCGAGGACGGGGTGCTTGAAGATGGCGCGGCCGAGCCGCCGGTGCCAGACAACCTCGTCCGAGGAGCCGTCGCCCCATTGCAGCATCAGCGTGCCGATGTGGTTCGCCTGGTTGAGGGAGCCTTCGGCGGCGGAGGCTTCCGCGGCCACAACGGGGAGGTCTGTTCCCGCAAACGGAACAAGCACCGTCACCAGGTCGAGGTTCCAGCGGCTGCGCGCATCGATGTGGGCCACGACCTGCGGGGCGGGGTGGTGTTTCCGGGCGGCGATGTCGCCGGGCACCCAGCCGCGCAGCGGGTCGGTTTCCCCCGCGTGGACGGCCAGGCGCGCGCCGTCGGCCAGGAGCGGGAACAGCATCAGCACGTTGCCGTCCGGATGGCGGGTGAAGGCGCGGCGCTTCGCCTCCTCGAGCATCACCTCGCCCGGGGAAAGCTGCCAGACGCTTTGCAGCACGCAGGGGGTTCCCTCCGCGGGCGACTGGTAGAGGTGATCGATCACCACGATCGCGCGGCCATGGATCCAGAACAGCGTGCGGTGGTGCGCGGCATGGAAGCCGTCGCCGTGGCCGGGCCAGAACCAGCCTCCGCGGTGCGTGCCTTTCCAGTAGCCGCCGTCATAGAGCGAATGGACCAGGTCGTAGCCGGGCGCGGACCGGTACGTCAGGTTCTGCGTGGACCACGTCTGGTCCCAGCCGTTGACATTGACGGTGCTGTGCGCCCGGGTGGAGACCCCGTAGGCCTGGAAGGGGTCGCTGCCCTCATAGGTGAACGTGCCGGGATCCACGATGAGCGAGCGCCCGTGGGCGTGGAGCTGGATCGCGTTGCGGCCGGCGTGCCAGTGGGCGCTCTCCATGGGCGAGGCGTCGAAGGTGAGGTAGGTGGCGCCCTCGTCCCAGCTGTCCCGCAGGAAGGCCTGCCGGGCGTCGGGGAAGACGGCGCTCACGGGCGGCAGGGCGTCCGGCAGGCCGGCCTCGGCCAGGAACCGGCTGCGGTCCCGCGTCCATTCCGGGTTGCGTTTGCCCGTGTGGCCGCCGCGCCCGTCGTGGAGGGCGCATTCCTGGCCGTTCGGGCGGGTGGCGGCCAGCGTGTAATCCCACATGCGCGCCAGGGTGGGGGCGTCCATCGCCAGGCCGAGTTCGGGCCGGGCCCGGCCCAGCCGCCAGTGGTCCTCGAAGAGCCGCCGCATGTCGTGGTGGTAGCCCGGATTGCACTCGTTATGCGCGCCGTCGG
>CAYZVY010000470.1:0-2433 GCA_964481675.1 uncultured Verrucomicrobiota bacterium | reverse complement strand
CTGCCTGCCGCCAGGCCGCGCCGCTCAGCCGACGAACGCGCCAATGTCCGGCACGCGGGCCTTCAACAGGGAAATACTTCCTTCGATGGCATGGATGCGCAACAGCGCACGCACCACCAGGTACGCGCCAAGCGCGACCAGCGCCAGGTTGATCACCAGCACCGCGATCAGCCAGTGCAGCACGGCGCCCGGCGTGTAGAAGCGCGACGTGGCGATCAGCACGCTGAACACCGACAGCGGGAGCGCGAACACCGCGATCCCGGTGCGCATCAGCGACAGCGCCGTCCGCTTCTCGGCCAGCAGCAACTGGATCTCGTTGATGATCAATCCCTGCGTCGCCGCCTGCGCGTTGCTGTGTGTATGCGAGGCAACCATGCCTGCTATCCAAGCACACCCAGTCCCTGCTTGGCAACACCGGCGGCGGCGCCTACCATGTGCCGACGCCATGGACATGACCGTTACGTATGTGGCCCTTCAGCCTCCCGCCGCGGCCGCCGGGTGCCCGGCGCTGACCCCGGAGCTGCTGGCCGCCACCGGCGCGCGCTACTCCCGCAGCAACGAGGGCTTGGCCGGCATCCTGGCGCGCATCGACCCGGCCGATCCCGACCGCTCGGTGGATTCGATCTTCCGCATGGTTGACTACGGTCACCAGTCCATCGCGGACATGGCCCCGGTGGCGCTGTTCATGGACGGCCTGAGCATGATCCTGGGCTACCTCGTGTGGAGCCTGTGCCCCACGGCGGGCGGGCAGGAGTCGTCCACCCGGTACATCGACCTGGGGCCCGTGGAGCTGCCCGATCCGGAAGAACTGGGCCTTCCCGCCGCCGACGCGGCGGCCTGGCGCGAGGGCCAGGCCCGTGCGCTGGCGGCGTATCGCGAGGCGCTGGAGCTGTGGCAGGCCCTCGCGCGCGCCTGTCCCGAGCTCATGCGCCTGCCGCCGGAGGTGGTTGCGGATGTCTCGGAGAAGGGCCGCCGCAAGGCCGCCCGGCTGGAGCGGAACTACGCCTTCGACCGCGCGCGCTACTTTCTTCCTGCCGCGGCGCGGACCAACGTCATGCTCGTCATGTCCGCGCGCGGCTGGGTCCAGCTGTGCCAGCACCTATGCTCGCATCCCTGGCCGGAGGCCGTGCGGCTGGGCGAGCGGATCCGCGGGGAGCTGCAACGGGTGGTGCCCCGCCTGCTCAAGCACGCGCGCGCCACGCCGTCGGCCACCGCCGGGCTGCTCGCCGAGCTGGCGGCCTGGAGAGCCGCGGCCGCCGGGCCCCTGCCGCCGGCGCTGGCAGACGTCGCGGCCGATCCGGCCGTTGATCCGGCGGCGCGCCTCGAGGTGTCTGCGCCGCGGGAGGTCGATGCCGCGACGCTGGCGGATGACCTCCGCTTTCACGACCACCGCTATGCCTGGGTGGGCGCCGGGCTGCGCCGGACCGCCGTGCGCTTCGGCTGGCGCGCCGTGGCCATGGCCGAGATCCGCGACCTGAACCGCCACCGCACGGGCTCCAAACACTGCCCGCTGGTGCCGCTGGGGTTCTACTGCGCCGCAGACCAGGTGCCCGCTTCGTGCCCCGAAGCCGCGGCGCTGGCCGCGCGCCTTGCCGCGCTGCGCGAGACCGGCCGCGCGCTGAGCGCCACGGCCCGCCGCAAGCTGGCCGGGGGCGATCCCGCGCACATCTACTGGACGCTGCTGGGAACGCAGTTTGCGTTCGAGCACACCACCACGGCCGACAAGTTCATCTACGAGGCGGAACTGAGGACCGGTACCGGATCGCACTTCCGCTACGCCCGCCACCTGCACGACGCGCTGGAGCTGTGGTACGCCCGGTATCCCGCCACGCGCGGCCTGATCCTGGAGGGCACCGCCGAACCGGAGTAGGGGGGGGTCCCGCAGGGACCGCCAGGACTGTAGCGATTTAGGCCGCAGGCTGTTAGGCGAAGCTAGCCACCACCGCTTGGCCGGTTGCTCTTGATGATATCATCTTCCGTGCGTTCTACGCCATCTGGTCCCAAGGAGCGGAGTTCAAACTGGTTCCCGGGGAGCACCGTGTAGTTCACCGCATGACCCCAGGGATCAGCAGGTATGGTGCCCCAGAAGTAAGGGCCGAGCCATCGTGGCGAATTCGTTTCTGGCTCGACCAGATCCTGGAGTCGCAGCGGAAGTCGTCCCATGTCCACTTCATAGAGATCCACTGCTGTTGCCAGTTGTTCGAGCAGAATGCCCGCCGGCGGCGAACGCGGGGTCAGGGGCCGTTTCCGAACATCAAACGGACGAAAATAGATCAGAGCAGCGCAGCCAACCAGAACGGCAGCGACGCCGACCACAATCCATTCCTGTCTGTTCATTCGCCTCATCATCATAGGCGCCTGAACCCTGAACCCTGAACCCTGAACCCCGAGCCCTGCCCCCTCCCCTCAGAGGATGCGCTCAATACCGGGCCC
>CAYZVY010000469.1:0-2439 GCA_964481675.1 uncultured Verrucomicrobiota bacterium | reverse complement strand
CGTCCATGCCGCGCGGGTTGAGGTAGTCCACCGTCTGGTTGATGTGGACCGCGGCATCGTCGAAGAGGCGGATGGCGGCATCGCGCAGGGCCAGCCAGCGGGCTTCGGGAATGCGATTGCGCAGGTGGAGCAGCGTTTCGGTGTAGGGGACAAGGCCGAAGGAGACGCTGTTCAGGTCGTTGATCGTGCCGATCCGGCCATCGGGCGTGAATTTTGAGGCGGCTTCCTCCAGCACGCCGGCGGCGGTGGCGATGCGGTTTTCCGCTTTTGCGGGGTCAGCTCCGTCTTCCGCGGCCAGGAGGAGGGCGAATTTCAGCTCGGGCAGGATGGTCCCGAAGAAATGGCCCGGATCGCGACCGGGGTTGTTCAGTCGGCCGTCGGCATACTCCCGATTTTCAATTTTCAGGATCAGGTCCCGGCGAAGGGCGGGGAAGGAAGGGGCGGTTGTCATGCGGGGACTATAGCAATTGGCCAGCGAACCGACAGCCAGATTTTATGTCCGGGTGCCGGGCGCGTCAGGCGGGAAGAGAACCACGAATGGACACCAATCAACACGAATAAGAGACAAGATGGAGGGCGTTCTATTCTTCTCCGTGTCTCCGTGCCTCCGTGGTGAATCCGGAAAAACAGTGGAGCCAACCACTCGCCAGCCTATCGTCGCTACGCTCCTCAGGCTGCGAGTGGACGATATGTTACGGATCCGATACGGGTAAGTTCCTGAAGCCGTAACTCGTTTTCGTCGTGTGAATTATGCATCGGACATTACCCTCGTCCAGGATAGGACTCATTCGGCCTATCCTACCCAATGGCGGCCTTTTGTATCAAAAAAAAGGCCGGTTAGGATGGACTTGCGCGCAGAAATGGTCGGGGAATGTCGACTGAGTCCTATCATAGTAAAATCCGGCCAAAAGGAAAAAAGAAATTAACAGATGAATTCCGGGTTCTATATTGGTGTTAACCGGGGCCGGCGCATGACGGCCCGGGCAAGCCCGCCTAACATCAAGCAGCAGAGGCTCTTATTCATTTTCTAGGAACATCGAATTTCAGACTTGCTTATCAGGTGTACAGACTTCAAAATGCTTTCAGTTCAAAGAGAGTTTCGCTTTATCACAACAAAAGCAGATTTAACCAGGAGATGTGTCCAGCTCCCCATTAAATGTTCGGCGGATGGAATCAGAAGACAAGAGAAGGGAACAAATGGGTATGGATATTCCTTGTATCGGCTCGCGCCGCGAGCTTTTCATCGACCCGTACCTGATCGAGCGCTTCGAGGGCGCCGCGCTGCGCCTGCATCCGCCGCAGCCGCGGGAGATCGCCATCTCGTTTGACGAGCCCTGGGAAGCGGGGGCGCCGGGGTACTGCACCATCTTTCAGGACGACTCGCGCTTTCGCATGTACTACCGGGTGCAGCCGCCGGGCGGCTGCGAGGACCGTGACTCGCGGCAGATGACCGCCTACGCCGAGAGCGCGGACGGCCTTCACTGGGAGAAGTCGAAGTTGGGGCTGTTCGAGGTGGACGGCTCCACCGCCAACAATGTGATCTGGCGCGGCGTGACCTCGCACAACTTCACGCCTTTCCTCGACGCCAATCCCGCCTGCCTGCCGACGGAACGCTACAAGGCGGTCGGCGGCACCAAGCTCGAATGGGGCGGCAAAGGACTCTGGCTGCTGGTCAGCGCCGACGGCATCCACTGGCGCAAGCGCGACAAGGCCCCCATCGCCTTTCCCGGCAACTACGACTCGCAGAACCTGATCTTCTGGGACACGGCGGCCGGTTGCTACCGCGCCTACTGGCGGGATCACCGATGCAACGATCCGAAGGTGCCCAACGGTCGGGACGTGCGCACCGCCGTGTCGCCGGACCTGGCGGCTTGGAACGAGCCGCGCTGGCTGGAGTACGATCCCAATCGCAGTGGCTCCTCGGAACAGGACCAGACCGACGACCCGTCCGGCGACCACCACCAGTTCTATTCCAGCGGCGTGGTGCCGTATCCGCGCGCCCCGCATCTATTCCTCGGTTTCCCGCAACGCTACTGCGATCGCGGCTGGCTGGCCACGACCGGCCTGCTGCCCGACCCCGAGCATCGTCGGCGCGAGGCCGACAAAGGCATCGGCGGCGGCCGACCCACCCGCTGCGGCACCGTGGTCACGGACGTGCTCTTCATGGCCAGCCGCGACGGGGTCGCCTTCCACGTCTGGCCGGAGGCCGTGGTCCGCCCTGGCATCCAGAGGCCGGGCAGTTGGTACTACGGCGGCGCCTGGTTCACCTGGGGGATGCTGCGCACGCCGTCGGCCTTCCCCGGCGCGCCGGATGAACTCTCCATCTACATCCAGGAACGCTTCGCGCCCGAAGCGCCAGGTCGCCTGCGCCGGTATACCTTCCGCATGGACGGCTTTGGGTCGCTCAACGCCCCGCTGCCCGGCGGGCGGGCTGTCACC
>CAYZVY010000468.1:0-2443 GCA_964481675.1 uncultured Verrucomicrobiota bacterium | reverse complement strand
CACCTCGCCGCGCTCGCCATCGAACACGGCCTGATTCTGGCCTCCGCGGACGCCGACTTCTCCCGCTTCTCCGGACTTCGGTACGAAAATCCGCTGACCCGGTGACCGTTCCTGCGGGCAACCCCAAACGGGTCGAGCTGGAGGCTTTGGGCTTCTCCGGTTCAATCACGCGGCGCCTCCTCCATGAAACAACCCGCCGATAAAAGAACAAAAGACCACAAATCGGTGGCGACGGCGGGCGGGTTGTGGTTGAGTGATGCCATGCAGAGGCGTTGTCAGGTGCGGGCGTGGTGCATATTGACGCTGGCGGGGGCACTGGCCGTCTGCCCCCTGTCCGCGCAGGACGAGGCCGACGTGGCGGGCATGCTCAACGCCGGCGTGACCTGGGCGCAGGAGAATCTTTCCCCGGACCTGCTGCAGCAGTTGCCGCTGCCGTCGGATACGGACTGGCAGGCCTTTTGGAACGGCCTGCGCGGCGCCCTGGACGGTGACTCCCTGGAGCGCGCGGCGGAGTGGATGCCCTACGTCGAGACCGGGGTCCGTCTGTTGAGCCGCGTGGAGGGCGGTGCGGACTATGCGGCGTGGCTCACCCAGCGTCTCGACTATTTCGAGATGGCCGCGGCCCTTGTCAAACAGTACCCGGCCGTCGTCCCCGGTCCCGCCCCGATCCCGGCGGCGCCCCGCCGTGCACCGCCGCCCGTCCGCGGCACGGTCCGCATCGTGCCCTCCGAGCCGGAACTGCCGTCCGCGCCGCCGGCACCGGCGATCCGCCTGAAGCGGGACACCGCGGCCCGCAGCACGACCCTGTGGCGGCGGGCGCTCAGCCGGCGCCCGGCGCCCGCCACCGCCGCCGGCCTGGTCCCGCGCCTGAAGCAGGTTTTCAAGGACGAAGGGATTCCGCCGCAGCTCGTCTGGATCGCGGAAGTGGAATCCTCCATGAACCCGCAGGCGCGCAACCCGGGCGGCGCCGTGGGCCTCTTCCAGTTCATGCCGGCGACCGCCCGGCGATTCGGCCTGCGTCTGCGGCCCTTCGACGAGCGCAAGAATCCGGAGAAATCCGCCCGTGCCGCGGCACGCTACCTGCGCTTCCTGCACGGGACATTCGGTTCCTGGCCCCTGGCGCTGGCCGGCTACAACGCGGGGGAGGGGCGGGTTCAGGGGGTGCTGGCGAAAAGCGGCGGCCGGTCATTCGACGACATCGCCTCCTCGCTACCGGTCGAAACCCGCATGTATGTGCCCAAGGTGCACGCGGTGATTCAGCTTCGCGAAAACGTCGATGCGGGGCGCCTGCCGCCGCCGACGGCCGTCGCCCGCGTAGCGCCATGGCCGGCCCCGGTCCTCTGTCTCGCGTTCATCCGCTGAAATCCCGGAATTGCGCATGACATGCCTCTCCCGTGCTGGTATACTTACGAAATAGGTTACGGCGTTGATGGCACTGCTGGTGTTGGTCCGCCACCCTTGGACGCTCACATGCCACTATACTCAGCCGATCGTGTTGTCGAGCTCGCCGCCCTGGCGAAAGTCGCCGGTATGGTCGGCGGGGCTGTCGCCGGCGCCACCGCGGGCTGGATGTCCAAACGCAATCCCATCCTCGCCCTGTGCTCCGGGATGGTAGGCATCATCGGCGGCCTGTGGATCGGCTCGCTCATGGGGATGTTCTACGCCGGCGCCGCGGATGGAGGCATGATCGTCGCCTGCGCCGGGTCGCTGTGTCCGGCCGTCGTGGCGGGACTGGCCGGAGCCCTGCCGACCTCCGTTCTGGTCGGCGGCGTGATCACCCTGCTCGCCCTGCGCCACGTCCGCGTGCGCCCCCCGCCGTATCGCACCGGCTTCAAGGCCTTTGGCTACGGGCTGCTGGCCGGCGTCCTGTCCGCCGTCGCCTGGGTCTTCCTGTAAGCGCTTACGCCTTGACCACGTTGCGGGCGGGCTTCAGGTAGACGCCCCGCGTATCCACGATGAGCCGCGCGTGCTTCTTGATCATCCGGTAGTCGAACGCCGTATGGTTCGTGGCGAGCAGCACACAGTCGAACCGCGCCAGCTGTTTCGGCGTCAGCGGCACGCTCTTCAAATCGAAGTGATGCTCGCGCATCTTCGGGAACACCGGGAAGTACGGGTCCGAGTAGGCGATGGCTGCGCCGCGGTTGCGCAGCAGTTCGAGCAGCACCATCGAGGGCGACTCGCGCGGATCGTCCACGTCCTTCTTGTAGGCGATCCCCAGCACCAGCACCTTGCTCCCCTTGACCGAGCGGCCGCGGTCGTTGAGCGCCTGCGCCAGCTTGTTGATCACCCACTCGGGCATGCCGCTGTTAACATCGCCAGCCAGCTCGATGAACCGCGTGTGCACGCCGAACTCGCGCGCTTTCCATGTAAGGTAAAACGGGTCGATCGGGATGCAGTGCCCGCCGAGGCCCGGGCCGGGCGCATACGGGACGAAGCCGAACGG
>CAYZVY010000467.1:0-2450 GCA_964481675.1 uncultured Verrucomicrobiota bacterium | reverse complement strand
GGGCGGGGCCCTTCGACTTCGCTCAGGGCAGGCCGCGCTCCCACCTCCTGTCGTGATCACTGATTACTGATTACCGCCCCTGAACCCTGAACCCTGAACCCCTAACCCCTAACCCCTAGCCCCTGTCTTTGAATTCGGGACGCAATAGGGCTTGCGCGGCGCGGGAGGGGTCCGTATCATGCGCAACAGTGGGCGTGTAGGGTTGATGGCTAAATCGGGCGAGGGGGGGATATGCGGGCGACCTGGCATCATGTGGTGCTGATCCTGGTTCTGGTGTCGGTGCTTTATGCGCCGGCCATCCGGAATGATTTCCTGTTCAACGACCAGACCGTGCTCCAGTCCCTTCCGGCGGACGGCGGCGCGGATCAATACCTGGCTGCCATGGGGGCGCCCGCCGCGGACGGCTCCTGGCATCCCCTGGCGTGGGCCACGCTGATCGCGCAAAAACAGGTGTCGGGCGAGACCGCCCTTCCGTTCCGCCTGTTCAATATCGTCCTGCTGGGGCTGGCCGGCGTGGCTTTCTATTTCTTCCTGCGCCTGCCGGCCTTCGGGTCCCGGCGGATTCCCGCTTTCCTGGCCGCCCTGATCCTGGTGGCGCATCCCGTGGCCTCCGTCGGGATCTACCACTTGTGCGAGGGGCGGGAAATCCTGCTCGGGCTGCTATTCATCCTGCTGTCCACCGCCTTTTACCTGCGGGGGGGCTGGTTGGGCGCGCTGGCCGCAGCCGGCGCCTATGCCCTGGCCCTGGGCAGCACGGAGCAGGCGCTCTGGCTGCCGGCGGTCCTGGCGGTGGCCGAGGCCGTTGGGCTGGCGGGATGGAAGGGACTCGAGTCGGATACCGGCAAGAGCGCGGTGAACTTCCTGAAGGTGGTTCCGCAGAAAAAACCGCACGCCGCCTGGTTCCGTCTGCTTCCCGTCCTGGTGGTGAACGCCCTTTTCCTGATCTGGCGGTGGAAGGCGCTGGGAAGCCTGGTTCCGGTGGCCTCGGTTCCGCCCCGCGCGCCCTTTTATGAATGGCTGTACGGCTGGGAAGTGCTGGCGATGCCCCGGCGGGCCCTTGTGTATCAACCCGGGGTGTCGCAGTGGTTTTCGGCGCTATGGATCTTTCCGGCCCTGCTGCTGATGGCCGTGGTGCTGGGGGTCGTGGTGACGGCGCTGCTCCATCCGTCGATCACGCCGCCCGAGCGGCGGAAGGACGAGCAGCGGCGCGTGCTGGTGTGGGGCACGCTGCTGCTCTGCCTCTTTCCGGCGCTTACCGGGCTGCTGGACGGGAAGGTGCCCTTCGACGAAGGCCGGCAGCTGTTCTTCATCCTGCCGATCCTGGGGGTGATGGCCTGGGGTGCGTCCCGGTTCTGGACCATGGAAATCTGCCGCCGCGAGATCGTGGTGGTAAGCGTGGCGGTGGTGGTGGTCCTGTCGGCCGTCAGCATGGGCCGGCGGGATTATTATGCGAATGACGAGACCTTCTCCTCCCACTGGGTCCGAACGGCCCCGGAGGCCTGGAAGACCCTGGCCCTGCGGGCGGAAAGCTGGGTGGGCGCCGGGCGGCTGGGACCGGCCGAGCGGGAGGTGGAACGGGGGCTGATGCTCAAGCCCGACGAACCCGGGCTGCTCGTCGTGCGGGAGGCGATCCAGGAGAAAACCGGCCGCTGGGAGGAAGCGCTCCGGACGCTGGAGTCCCTGTCGACAGCCGAGCCGACCAACCTGGCCTTCCGGGTGAAGACGGCGGATGTGATCTACAAAATGGGGCGATTCCGGGAAGCCCGCGATTTGTATGCCGGGCTGGTGGAAGCCTTGCCCGGGGACGCCGCATTGAAGGAAAAGCTGGAAGCGGCCCGGAAAGCCGTTCCGACGGCGCCCGAGTCGTGACGCCATCGGGTGTTCGGATCGAGCAAAACAAAGAATGATTAGCCACGAAAGAACGCAAAGAACACAAAAGAAACTCCTTTGTGATCTTTTGTGGCCAAAAATGATTGGGTCCGAACGACCTGCTGCTGCGTATCGCCGCTGGCTCGGCTCGCGCAGACCAGTGTGTTGGACGGCTTATTTTATGGTTGTGAACCGGAAGCGCTTCCTTTATATTAAAAATGCTTAATTTGCTCTTCAAAAAAGAAGGATTCGTTTGAAACGGGCGATCGTCTGCTTGCTCCTGCTTTTCGGTCTGACGGGTTTCCTTTTCCTGGGAACCGGTTGCGGCACCCTTTTCCAGCGGGACAATGGGGCGGCTCCGGTGGAGTTTTCGCAGCCGGAAGGGGCCGTGCAACCCTCTGCCGAAGCGCCACTTGCGGCGGAGGCGGCCAAGCCCCAGGCGGTGGCGGCATCCGCGGATCCGGCGCCTGTCGCGGTTTCGAATGCGCCGGCCGGCCGCCGGTGGTATCGGTTCTGGGGAAAGAGCGCGCCGAAGGAGGCTTCGGCCGAGGCTCCGGTTGCCGTGGAAGCGGCGAAGCCCG
>CAYZVY010000466.1:0-2464 GCA_964481675.1 uncultured Verrucomicrobiota bacterium | reverse complement strand
GTTTCTTTCATTTCTTGACAGTCCCCCGTACCTGGAACACCCGCGAGGCCCTGCGGTTCAGGGCCGCCACCAACTGCCCCCCGGCGGTTGGCACCCTCTCGCCGGTCCAGAAATCCACGATCGCCGCATCCGCCGCCACCCCGAGCCGGGACAGACTGTACCCGATCGTGCAGGGCTCGTCGTCCCAGTTGAAGTACGCGATCTCCTTGACCACGCCCTCGGCGGCCCGGCGGCTGCCGGCGGGATAATCCACAACCAGCGCGTTGGGCAACGGCGTCCCGAAAAACGCCCGCCGGTCGGGACATCGTACCTTGTGGCCGCGGTCGCAGCCGTCCGTGATGCGCCGCAACCAGCCAACCTGGCGGGGCGACAGCTTCGGCAGGTCGCCGCCGAGGCCCATCAGGCCCTGCGTGATGTAGCACCAGTTCAGGCGCGACAGGTTCTCGTCGTCGGTCATATCCTGCCGGATCCCCGCACTGTCCACGTCCATCAGGATCGCCGCGCGCCCCGGCACATGAAGCATCGGCAGCGGCGAATGGCTGATGGCCACATGCTCGTCCCACACCCCAATGCCGATATCGCCGCCGATGCGGTGGTTGTCGCACCAGCGGCCGAGGAACGGGCTCCCGTTCGGCGCCCCGCCGCAAAGTTGGAAGATCCCGCCGGGTGCGACGAACTTCGCCACCGTGGCCAGGAACCAGTTCCACCAGCGCACGGCCTCGCCGTGGCGGAACACGATGTCCTTGGAGTCAAACGGGTAGGTGCAGAAGTCGAGCTTCATCCCCGTGAACCCCCACTTCACAAAAATCGTCTCCAGGACAAACTCCACGAAATCGCGCGCCTCCTTGACGGAGAAATCCAGCGCGGCCTTGCGGTGCGGCCCGGAGTCCATGCTCCAGCTCCCGCCGTTGCGGTCGAGGCAACACCATTCCGGATGTTCGGTCACGAGCCGGTTGAGACGGCCCATGGCGGGACTCCACCAGAGCGACGGCATCAGCCCGTGCGAGCGGATCATGTCCGCCACCGCCTTCATGCCGTTCGGAAAGCGGAGCGGGTCGATGTTGGCGTCCGGGTCCGGATAGAACTTGCCCATGTCGTAGGTGGGCGTGTTCTCCTTGAGCTGGTAGCCGTCGTCGATCAGGAAATGCTTCACGCCCGGCAGATTCTTGGCGATGAACGCGCACTGCCCGCGCAGGATTTCCTCGCTGATGTCGGCCATGAACCCGTAGTTCCAGGTGCAGTACAGGGCATCGTGCAGCAGCGGCGAGGTCCCGCCGTGCAGCGTCTCCCGACGCCCTAGCACGGCCAGGTAGCCGTCGTGGAGATCCTCCAGGTCCGTGTCGGGCAGGATCTGGTAGAACAAATGACTGAGCACGACCTCGGCGCCCGGCTCCAGCAGCAGCGGCTGCTTCCGCGGATCGCGCGCGATGGCCGCGTATTCCGCGAAGATGGATTCCCCGATGGCCGCGCCCCCGCTCAGACCGGTCGCATCCGGGCTGGAATCCCCCACCACGTCGCGTTCGGCGTTGAGCAGCCACATCGGCGTGAACCGCTCGTACTGCAGCGAGGCCTCCAGCAGGAAGTGCCTCGCGCCCCCGTCGCAGACGGCCAGCGCCGGGAACGGGTGCCCTTCGGCGTCGCCGATGACCCTCGCGTAGCGCGGCAGCGGGCAGACGTACGGGCCGATGCTCCAGCCTGTGCGATAACGACCCTCGCGCAGGTTGCTGACATGCACGCAACGCAGGCCGTTGCCGGAGAGCCCCCGCAGCATGACGGCGCTGTCCGCCCCTTCGCTGACGGTGCGCACCTCGTCGATCGCTACCGGCTGCCGCCCCGTGTTACGGAAGACCCGCTCGACGGTCAGAGACTCCGGATCGTGCAGTCGGCGGATGCGGACCTGCTCCTCCACGGGAAACGGCCCGTAGTCGAGGAGCAAATCAAACCCGACCTCCCCGATCCGCTCCACCTTCCGGGGCGTCGCCGCGCACACCGTCCCCTGGATAGCGGCCCGGAACCCGAGATTGACCCATCCGCTCGTCCCGGCGGCATCGAGATAGGAGAACCGTCCATCATCCCCCACCCGCAGCGTTGGCCCGCCCGGCTGGCTGTTGTCCATGTTGCATGTCTTTTTCATAGGTTATTAACTTCCATTGTAACTACTCATCGACCCCAGATCGGTGGACGATAGCGGCGACGAGATTGGTGGACGAGTGAGAAATCTCCCTACTCGTTATCCGCTCTCGTCGCCGTTCTCGTTAACCGATTCACCGTCTTCATATTTTCTTTTCGTCGGTGGACGATAGCGGCGACGAGATTGGTGGACGAGTGAAATCCCCTACTCGTTATCCGCTCTCGTCGCCCGTTCTCGTTAACCGATTCCTGTCTACCGTGGCTCCACCTGTCGTTGGTTCCCCTACAGCCGGAAGTCGAGGTGCGCCGGCGGCGGGCATTCCTTGCGGACCCG
>CAYZVY010000465.1:0-2466 GCA_964481675.1 uncultured Verrucomicrobiota bacterium | reverse complement strand
GAAAGCGGGTAGGGCGGCGGCGTCCCGCCGCGCCGAAAGAGAAAGGGAAGGCGCGAAATCGATAGCGATAAATGCCTTTATCCATTCTCCTGCGGCGCGGCGGGACGCCGCCGCCCTCGCTTCGCGCTGACGCCGGTTGCAAGCGGCGCGGCGGGACGCCGTCGCCCTCGCGCTTCGCGCACCCACACACCCACGCACCCACTCACACACTCACACACCAGAATGAAGAGCCCGATCCGCCCCCCTGTCGCCAACCGACTCCCCCCCCGCCGCAACTTCCATCTGTCTTTCCCCTGTGACTTTATGTCGTCATTCAGGCCCGTCCCTTGCGGGGTCCGCAGCCGCTGCGAAACACCTCGTGCCGGTGGACCCGCTCCACGATCTCGTCGCGCACTTCGCCGTGGGCGCAATGCCCCCACCAAGTCAGCACATCGGTGTTGGCCAGCACGTCTTCGGTCAGGCCGTGCTCGGCGTCGTCCAACGCGGCCAGCCGGGTGGTGCAGCCCTGCTTTTGCAGCGCGTCGGCAATGGTCTTGTGCATGCCGTTGGGGTAGATCTTCTTGACAGGCTCGTGGCTTCGCTCACGGCGGAATTCGTTCCACAAAGTCACGCGGATCTTGCTGGTACTCATGGATGGTTCTCCTGTTGGCGGTTCTTCTGCACGGCCTTTTCTCACTCGTTTCCGACCGGTTAAGCGCTTTTCTGGCCTCCCTGCGCGTCTTCCTTCTGACACAGCAACAGGCATGATCCGTAGAAAATGAGGATGTACCCAAAACACTCCAGGCATTCTTGTATTGTATTTTTAAACAGAGGCGTGTAACTGTGCCCCATGATGTGCCGCCAGAACGCATGCCCGCTCCCCATAATCCTGCCAAGAACCAGCAAGACGATCAGCCCGATTAAAACAAAGACCTGGGATTTTGTGCCAATATATTTTCCCATGGGCTCTACAACGGTGCCGCGACAGGTCACCGCATAGCCTATTGAGGCGGCCGCCGTAATCGCTGCGGGCCAGAACCAGAAACCATGAAACACCAGATCGAACAGCGCGTCCAGCTCACGGATAAACATGCAGACAAAAGAACCGCAGACCAGCACAAGAAACCCCCTGGCCTTCGGCCTGCGCCATGCGCTGATGCCGAACATCGCTGAGGAAGCAAAAAGGAGCGCTTCCCCCGTCACTTCCGTCAGGGACGTTTCCGAGACATCGTTGTCAAGGAACAGAACATCGGTGGCCAGAAAAAGTGGCACCATCAGGGTTGCCAGCGAGAGAAGCAAAGACTCGGCAATGGCGGAAACGATTCTCTTTTGTGTTGTATTCATCTTATCTAAATCAATCTATTGCTCTAGTAGCAAAGATAAACCTGTGATCCGCCCATCTTCGACATCTCGCAGCCGGCACACCGCGGAGCGAGGTGGGCTTGGCGGCAGCGGCCGGCTTTGTCGCAGCCGACGCACCAGCCGGAAAACCGGCCACCACAAGAGAAGCCACCAGAAGACCAACTACCGCTTTCATGTGTTACCTTGCTCCCGTCGGGACTGCGCGGCGGCATGCCGTGCAATTGGCTGCGTATGCTTGCACTTCTGCGCCTTGGAGTCAAGAAGGGTATGATACCGAATCGCCTTTTGTCGGGGAATTCATTGATGTAGTCTCAGGCACAGGCGTATTGAAGTATCTGAATTCCGAATTTGTTCAGATGGGTACATCTTTAGGATCAATCCTCGTTCCGGTTAGGCGAGATGCGCCTGTTCCTCGCGGATGACAGGCTCGCGCAATTCCCAGGAGGTGACGGATTTCTTGAGATACAGGGAGGAGAGGCGATCGGCCTCGATCGTGGCCTGCTGAAGGACTTTGATGTGCCGGGTCAGGATGAGGCGGCGCAGGCGGCGGGCGTCATCGGGCGGATCGTCGCCGATGGCGGTACGCTCGGCGCGGAGGGCGTCGATCCAGAAGCGGGCGACGACGTCCCGCGCGGCATCGAGCGGAGAGAGCTCATCGGAGTGGTTGACCCGCGGCCGGCGGAGGATCACCGGGTCGAGGAAGGCTTTCAGGGCGGGGTCGGCGGCGGCGTAGAGGTCGGCCAGGGCGTCGGCGCCGGTGTTGGCGGCCGCGCGCCAGGCGCGAAAGACGGTGCGCGCGTGCGGGTGCCGCACCAGGGCCTCCGGGAGATAGGCGCGGAGCAGGTCGACCACGGCGAGGTCGTCCTCATGGTGAAACAGCAGCTCGGCGAGGGCGAGATCGGCGGGGGTGGCCGATTCCGACGCGGCCTCCGCCGGCGTGCCGGGAACGGCGTCGGCGGCGGGGCCCGCAGCCTCCTCTCCTCCGGAAAAGGCGTCGCGCGGCGGCGGCTCCTCGTCGGCGCCGGGCCGTGCCGCGGGCGCCTGCCTCGGCACCGGGGCCGAACCGGGCTTGCCGTAGGCGGCGGCGCGGGCGGCGGCCTCGGCCTGCCGGGCGCGGAGGGCTTC
>CAYZVY010000464.1:0-2481 GCA_964481675.1 uncultured Verrucomicrobiota bacterium | reverse complement strand
TCGGCCACGGCGCGAAGCAGATCGGCCTCCGCCACCGTCACATGCCCGTCGTGCCCGGCGCACAAGCCGCAGGCATCCAGAACGGACGCCTTCAAGGTGGGCCGCAGATCGGCCAGCCGGTTCAAGGCATCGTCGACATGCTGCAGCGTGCACGCGGAGGCGGCGGGCATGGGGACCGCAAGCCCCATAAACAGCCGCTCCATGGCCCGCTGATACGCGAGCCGGGCTTCCGATTCGGCCTGCCCGAACAGGGCGAGCCCGCCGATCAACACCGCGCATTCGGCCTTCACATCCGCCAGCCGTGTGATCACGGGGCCGGCCTTGCGGCCGCGGCCGAAGGCGGAATCCAGCCGGCGCACCATCATGCGCAGGAAGGCATATTCGAAAAGATCGATCTGCTCGTCCGCCGCCGCCAGCGCCATGGCCGTGCTGCGGAATGTTTCATATTCGCCGGCCGGCATCTGCCGCAACGTGCCCATGGCCAGGTCGCCCAGCGGGAGATACCCGCTGCGGGGCACCTGCGCGATCAGGTGCAGCAAGGCTTCCGTCCTCTGGCGGCAGGGCAGCGTGCACCGATTTTGGAGAAGGTCGAGCTGCTGCAGCCGGGTCTTCGGATCGGCCGCCAGCAGGAGGGCGAAGGCGACGGCCTTGGAGTCGCGCACGCTGCGGGTCGCGTCGCGAAGCTCAGAAGGCAGCAGCCCGATGAAATCGCGCACAAACGCCAGGTATTCGCTCCCCTGCGCGCCAACCTGGTCGGCCAGCGAATCGAGCGCAACCCGATCGCTCCCGGCGGAAACCGCGGCCGCACCCGCCAGCCCGGCGGCCTGGACCGGCCGCGCCCGCGGCGACGACGACGCGCCCGCCGGCGCCTGGGGATTCAGCCGGACCCCGTCGAATTTCCCGTCGAACTGCGGATCGAGCCGCCGGATGCGCTCGACCAGCGGAGGATGGGTGGCCAGCAGGTTCAGCCAGGCATGGCCCGCGCCTTCGGCGAAAAAGAGATGGCTGGCTTCCGCCGCGCGCGTGGCGGTGACCCGTGAACCGGAAGTCAGGGCTCCGATTTTCTTAAGGGCGCCCCCGAGTCCGTCCGGGTTGCGGGTAAACTGGACGGCCGAGGCGTCGGCCAGGTATTCCCGTTCCCGGGACACGGCGCTCTTGATGAGATTGGCGAAGAAGACGCCGATATAGCCGACCAGCCAGATGCCCAGCCCGGCCAGGAAGACGGCCAGGGCCACCGCGCCGCCGTTATTCTTGCTGTCGCGCGACGAGCGCCGGCCGCCGCCGAACAGGCCGGCCATACGGAACATGCCATAGCCGATCATGCTGACGAGCAGGATGCCGAAGAGAACGCCGATCAGCCGGAGGTTGAGCCGCATATCGCCGTTCAGGATGTGGCTGAACTCATGGGCCACCACGCCCTGGAGCTCGTCGCGGTTCAGGGTCTCCAGGCAGCCGCGCGTGACGGCCACGACCGCGTCGTTCGGATTGTGGCCGGCGGCAAAGGCGTTGATGCCGGCTTCCTGGTCCAGCACATAGGCGCGCGGCATGGGCACGCCCGACGCCAGCGCCATTTCCTCGACGATATTCAGGAACCGGCGCTCCAGAGGGTCGCGCGTCTCGGCCGCGATCAGCCGCCCGCCCAGCATCTCGGCCACCGCCCCCCCGCCCGATGACAGGGCGGAAACCTGGTAGAGCGTGCCGAGCCCGATGACGGCAACGACGGCCACGGCCGTCATCAGGAAATACTCCGGCACCCATAGCGTGGCAAAAACGGCTTCATCCGAATAAAACCAGCCGAATGCAAATCCGAGGACAACGTAGATGACCACAACAATCATGGCCACGGCGAGGCCGTAGTAGGCGATCAGCTCGCCCGTCCGCTTGCGGGCCTGTTCCTGCAGCGCAAAAAAATTCATATCGGCATCCGCCGGATCGTTAGAAGGAAACCTTGACGGCCTGGCGTTCGGCGGGGCTCTCAACCTCGAAGAGCTGAGCGGCCTGGAATCCGCCCATGTTGGCCACGACGTTGTTCGGGAAGACCTCACGGGCGGTGTTGTAGGTCATGACCGAATCGTTGTAGGCCTGGCGGGAGAAGGCCACCTTGTTCTCGGTGGAGGTCAGCTCCTCCATCAGCAGCATCATGTTCTGGTTGGCCTTCAAGTCGGGGTAGGCTTCCATGACGGCGAACAGCTTGCCCATGGCGCCGGTCAGCGCGCCTTCGGCGCCCATCAGCGACTTCATCGAGGCGGGGTCGCCCGGGTTGGCCGCGGCGCCGCGGGCGGCGGTCTGAGCCTGGTTGCGGGCCATGACAACCGCTTCCAGCGTCTCGCGTTCGTGCTTGAGGTAACCCTTGGCCGTCTCGACCAGGTTGGGAATCAGGTCGTACCGCCGCTTGAGCTGCACGTCGATCTGCGAAAAGGCATTCTTGAACTGGTTCCGCAGGGCCACCAGCTTGTTATAGATGGACACGAAGAAAAGAAG
>CAYZVY010000463.1:0-2493 GCA_964481675.1 uncultured Verrucomicrobiota bacterium | reverse complement strand
TTCGCCCACGGCTGCCGCGTGGCGCCCGACCTGGGCGGCCGGCACGAGGGGAAAAACCACGGCAGCCCGAACATGCGCTGGAACAAGGTGCACAACGTGGTGGAAGTCGACGGCCGGAACTTCGAGAACGAATACGCCGGCTCCACGGTCTCCGGCACCGGGTGGAACACGGCCTTCAGCCCGCGGCCGGGCTCCCAGTACATGGCGCACCGGGCGCGCGCCACGTCGCATCCCGAGGTCACCCTCTACAGCCGGCAGACGGCCCTGATCGACGCGGACGACCGGAACAGCTACCTGTTCGACGTCTTCCGCGTGCGGGGCGGCTCGGTACACACCTACTGCTTCCACGGGGGCCGCGCCTCGAACGACGACTTCACCGTCAACGCCCCGCTCGCGCCCGCCACCTCGTCCAACGCCCTCGAGTATTTGCGCAAGCATTTCGAGGGCACGCGCCGGGAGGGCGTCGTGCCCGACGTGCTGCAGGCGGACTGGACGCTCGAGCCGGGGCTGCAGAAACACTACCAGGGGCCGGCCGGCGATCCCGCGGCCCGCGTCACGACCCGGCTCCACCTGTTCGACCATAAAGGGGCCAGCCTATACACGGGCAACGCCTTTTCCGAGATGTATGCCTATAACTTCCCCATGCTCTACGTGCGCAGCGCCGCCGCCGCGTCGAACCGCGAAAGCGTCTTCCCGGTTCTCATCGAGCCTTTCGCCGGGACGGCCTTCATCCTGTCCCGCCGCGCCCTCGCGGTCAAGGGCGGCAAGCCGGGCGCCGACGCTCCGGTGGCAGTGGAAGTCACGCTGGCCGGCGGCCTCACCGACACGCTCTTCGCGGGTTCGGGACAGGACGGCCTGCTGGACGCCGGCGGGGCGATGCAAACGGCCGGCCGGTTCGCGCAGGTGCGGCGGGATAGCCAGGGCCCCGCGCTGGCACACCTTGCGGGCGGAACCGAACTGCGGGCGGACGGAATCGCCCTGACCCTGTCCGTCCCCCGGTACGAGGCCCGCATCGAAACCGTTGATTATGCGGCGCAGACCTTCACCCTGAAGGGAACGTGGCCCGCCCGGCTGCTCAAGGGCGCGGCCGCGCTGATTGAGAATCCCGATCACCACGAGGCGTTCGTGCTGGAGTCGCTCGAAAACGGCGCCGGCGGGTCCACCCGGGTGAAGCACGAAAAGACCGCCCTGTATTACCAGTCCACCGTGCTGAACGCCAACGAAAAGGAAGGCTGGCTCGAGACCGAGATCGAGCCGCCCGTCTTCGGCTGCGACTCCCGCTTCATCGACGGCACGACGGCGGGCAACGAGAAGCAGGACAAGGCCTGGAAGGTCACGTTCGAGGAGAGCGACCGCTGGATGGCGATCGGCTTCCCCGGCTACCGGGGCAGTTTCCCGAACACGATGTCCTGGGCCGACCTTCCGGATGCCGATAAGGACGGGCGCAAAACGCTCAGGCTGATCGAGACGGAGACGCGCGGCACGAACCGGGCGGGCCAGGTCCTGCTGACCCTGGAGGTGACCCGCATTTCGGACGATGGAAAAGTATTCTACTTCAAGCTGCCGGCCGATCCCGACTATCAGCGCGGCGGGTGGCAGTATGCTTACCGCCATCTCGTCAACGAGGACGGAAGCAAGACCTGGGTCTCGCTCTACCCCGGCTCCAGCTTCCGCTGGAAACCCGAAGGCGGGTTCAAGGCCGCCGACTTCACGGACGCCAACGGCGACGGCCGGACCAAGCTGCGGGCCTATGTGTTCGGCCCGGGCGACACGGTGTCCGTGGAAGGTTTCGCCTACGCGAAGCGGCTGGCGGCGGACCTCTGGGAAATCCGCGCCAACGCCCCCTGCACGGTGGAACTGCCGGCGGGCGGCTTTTCCAGGGTCAGCCTGGGCGGCGCGAGCCAGGAATTCCAGGCCCTTGAAGCGAAACGAGTCGACAACCGGCTGGTCGTGTCGCTGTCCGAAAAAGTCCTGGGCGATGGAACGGTCGTCCTGAAACTGGAGCCCTGAAGCCATGCCGCTCAAGCCGCTCATCCGCTTCGATTTCCGGAAAGGACTGCTCCCGCTGGAGGGGAAAGCCCGACCCGGCCGGCACGGCGACCTGCCGCAGCCCGTTCCGGGCCCCGATGCGCGGGAAGGCCTGTCGTTTCCGCTTGAGGCGGGCGGCTTTGTGCTGCCTTCCGAGGGCGTGATCGACGATCATGGCGGCTCGCTCGAGATCGTCTTCAAACCCGCCAGCTCGGCGCCGGCGGGAGCGCTCATCCAGGCCTGGGGGCAATATCCGCCGCTGGTCGAACTGGCCGGCAAAAACGGCCTTTTTATCAACACCTACGGCACGCAGACACGCCTTCCGGTGCGCTGGCGGGCCGGGCGGACGTACCGGCTCCTGCTCAGCTGGGACCACCGGCAGGGGGTGACGGCGCGCCTGACCGCGCCGGGCATGCGCCCGGCCGAAGTCCGGAAGGCGGCGACCTGGAAAGCCTTCGGGCAGAC
>CAYZVY010000462.1:0-2505 GCA_964481675.1 uncultured Verrucomicrobiota bacterium | reverse complement strand
ACCCTGAACCCCGAATGCCGCTCCGAGGACCCCTCATGTCACCCAACCCACCCCATGAAGCTCCCGCGGTATCCCAGGTCGCCGCCCCCTTCTATCTGCTGACGTACGACCATGCCGTCGGCTACCCGAAGATCCAGGACGAAGCGCACAAGACCATGGCGCTGCTGGACCAGCACCCGGAATGGAAGACCGGCGGGCAGATCGAGGGCTGGACCTGGGACTGGCTCGCGAAGAACGATCCCGGGTTTGTGGCCGAGGCGCGCGGGTGGGTCAGCACGTACGCCGGCCGCTGGGAGCCGGCGGGCGGCTCGTACGGGCAGCCGTACTTCACGTTCATCTCCGAGGAGTCCGGCGTCCGCCAGATGCTCTACGGCACGCGGGCGATCAAGGAGCACCTCGGCTGGAACAACGACATCTACATCTACAGCGAGCACGAGACCATGCCGCAGCTGCCGCAGATCCTCGCGGGCATGGGCTACCGCGGGGCCATTCTGCGCACCCACATGCAGTACGGCGGCGACGGCCCGGCGCGGGATGCCGACTGGGTGCTGTGGATGGGGCTCGACGGCTCGACGATTCCGGCCATCCCGGCCTACAGCGGGCTCGAGCAGTGCTGGGGCAACCTGTGGCTCATGACCGGCTACGGCGGCTGGGCAAAGTGGGAGACGCTGGAGGCCTACAACACCGAGATGCGCTACCGCGGCGTGCGGCATCCGCTGATCTCGCGCTGCGACGACTGGGGCACCCGCCCCGGTGCCGCGCTGCTGCGGGATGTCCAGGCGCATCCGCGGAACGCCCGCTGGGTGACGGTCACCGACTACTTCGACCTGGTCGAGCGCTCGGGCATCAAGCCGGAGGTGTTCCAGACGGGCCCGAATGACTTCTTCCCGGCGCAGCCCTGGGGCTACTGCGGCAACCGCACCTGGACGGGGCCGCGCGTGGCGGCCAGCCAGGCGCTGACGGCCGAGGCGCTGGCGGCCACGGCCATCCTCAACGGATTCAAGTGGACGCCCGCCCACCAGGCGCGCCTGGACGACGCCTGGAAGAACCTGCTCATCGGCGAACACCACGATTCGATGATCGTCGCCATCTATAACGAGGCGCGCGACTTCACCGATCCGTCGCAGGAGCTGTCGCAGGGGCTGGCCAGGGAAGCCGCGGCGTTCGTTGCCGCGCGGACGCAGGTCAAGGGCGACGCCGTGTTCGTCTTCAATCCCACGGGCCACCCGCGCACCGAGGCGGTCTTCCTGAGCGTCCCCGGGCCGGTGCGCGTGATCGCGCCGGATGGCAGCGCCGTGGCCGCGCAGGCGGCCGACTCCGGCGCCTGCTTCGTCGCCCAGGACGTGCCGGCGCTCGGGTACAAGGTTTACCGCATCGAGCCGGGCCCCGCCGCCGCGGCCTCCGCGCCGGCCGCAAGCGTCCCGGCCTTCGAGACCGGCCGCTACGAGGTGGCCTTCGGCGCCGAAGGCGGCCTCGTCAAACTGCGCGACAAGCTCACCGGCCGGTCCGTGATGAAGGAAGGCGCCACGACCGGCGTCCTCGAGGGCCTGATCGGCTCGAAGATGGAGGCCTCGCGCGGCCGCGTGCGACTGACCTGCGCCGGCCCCGCCGTGTGGCGGGCCGTCGAGACCGGTCGGGTGGGGGTGGTCGCCTACGAGATGGTCTACACCTTTGTGGCCGACAAGGAGCGCATCGATCTGGATATCCGGCTGGACATCCCGGCTGGCACCCGCATCGGCTGCCCGGACCCGAACGATCCCCACCGGCCGAACCGCGGCGGCCAGGGCGATCACGGCGTCAAGCTGCGCTACGTCTTCAACGCGGACCTCGAGGAGATGCGGGACCCGACCGGCTCGCCGCCGCCGCGCTTTTCAGCGCCCCGCGGGGTCCGGCATCAGCCGCTCATCATCCAGGCCGCCGCGGCGGGGGACGAGACTCTGGACGCCAACCTCTGGGCCTCGGTCGAGACGGACAAGTCCGGCCTCGCGATCTCCAACTGCGGCTCGATGGGCTACCGCGCCGTGGGCTCGAGCCTGGAGCCGATCCTGGCGTACAGCGGCGAGTACGCGTGGGGCGGACAGAAGTTCCTCGAAGGCACCTACACGTACAGCTATGCGCTGATCCCCTATCGCGGCTACTCGCAGGACTCCTACTGCCTGCACCGGTCATACGGTGGCACCGCGGAGCGCGGCAAAGCCCACCGGCAGGCCGTCGAACGCGACCGCCCGCTCTACGCTCTGGAGTTCAAGGGCCAGGGCGGCAAGCTGCCGCTCGAGGGGGCGGCCGTGGAGCTGCCCAAGGTCGAGGATGCCGTCACCGTCCAGGCGCTCTTCCCGCAGGATGGTCACCTCTTCCTGCGCCTCTGCAACATGAACGAAAAGCCCGCCTCTGTGCCCCTGAGCCGCCCGGTCCAGGCGATCAACCTCGCCCTCACCGAGCGCTCCCCCGCCCCCGCCCCCCTCCTGCTCCACCCCTGGCGGGCACAGACGTATGAGCTGATCGAAT
>CAYZVY010000461.1:0-2517 GCA_964481675.1 uncultured Verrucomicrobiota bacterium | reverse complement strand
AGTACCGCGGCCAGTTCGAGGAGCGCATCAAGGCCGTCATGGACGAGATCAAGCGGACCGGCAACGTGATCCTGTTCCTCGACGAACTGCACACCATCGTGGGGGCGGGGTCCGCCGAAGGCACCATGGACGCATCGAACATCATCAAGCCCTCCCTGGCGCGCGGTGAACTGCAATGCATCGGCGCCACGACGCTGGATGAGTACCGCAAGCATATCGAGAAGGACGCCGCGCTGGAACGGCGCTTCCAGACCGTCAAGGTCAACGAACCGAATGTCGAGGAGACCGTCCTCATCCTCAAGGGCATCCGCTCCAAGTACGAAGAGCACCATAACTGCAAGATCACCGACGACGCCCTCCGGGCGGCCGCCGCGCTGACGGATCGCTATCTCACCGGGCGGCATCTGCCCGACAAGGCCATCGACACCATTGACGAAGCCGGCGCCCGCGCCCGGATCCAGGCCACCACGCGCTCGCCCGATTTGCGCAAGAAGGAGCAGGCCATCGAGACGGTCCGGCTGGAGAAAGAGGCCGCGATCAAGGCCCAGAAGTTCGAAGATGCCGCCCGGCTGCGCGACCAGGAGCGCCTGGAACGCGAGGCCCTCGAAGTCAGCGTCAAGAAGTGGCGGGATCAGGCCGGCAAGAAGAAGACCAAGGTCACGGCCGAGGATGTCATGGCGGTCGTCTCGAAGTGGACGGGCGTGCCGCTGAAGAAGATGGAAGGCAAGGAGCTGGCGCGCCTGCTGCACATGGAGGACGAGATCACCAGGACCGTGATCGGGCAGGCCAATGCCATCACGACCATCTCCAAGGCCCTGCGGCGGTCACGGGCGGATCTCAAGGATCCCCGCCGCCCGATCGGTTCGTTCGTGTTCCTGGGCCCCACGGGGGTCGGCAAGACCCTGCTGGCCAAGGCGCTTGCCGAATTCATGTTCGACGACGCCAACGCCCTGATCCAGCTCGACATGTCGGAGTACATGGAGAAGTTCACCGTGTCGCGCCTGGTCGGCTCCCCGCCCGGTTACGTCGGCTATGATGAAGGCGGCCAGCTCACCGAAAAGGTGCGCCGCCGTCCGTACTCGGTCGTGCTGTTCGACGAGATCGAGAAGGCCCATCCCGACGTCATGCACATGCTGCTCCAGATCATGGAGGAGGGCCGGCTGACGGACAGCTTCGGGCGGCAGGTCGATTTCCGGAACACGATCATCATCCTGACCACCAACCTGGGGGCGGATTTCATTCGCAAGGGCGGCCTGGGTTTCGCCGAATCCAGCGAGGCGATGGACTACGAGACGCTCAAGGTGCGCATGCTGGACGAGGTCAAGCGCCTGTTCCGGCCCGAGTTCATCAACCGCATTGACGAGATCGTCGTGTTCCGGCAGCTGACCCGTGAGGACACGGTGCGGATCCTGGACCTCGAGGTCGCCAAGGTGCGCGGCCGCGTGGCGACCAAGGGCATCGATCTGGTGCTGACCCGTGAGGCGCAGGAGTTCCTGCTCGAGAAGGGCTTCGATCCTGCCATGGGGGCACGGCCGCTGCGGCGGGCCGTGCAGCGTTACCTTGAGGATCCCCTGGCGGAGGAGATTTTGCGCGGCGATCTGGCCGGGGCCGACAAGGTCGAGGTCATTCGCGGTGACGGCGGCCTGGTGTTTCGGACGGCGGTTGCCGCCGGCTGAAAAAGACGCCTGTGTTTGACTCCCTGTCCAGTTCCCTTCAGGAGGTATTCCGCAAGCTGCGCGGCTACGGCCGCCTGTCGGAAGCCAACATCCGCGACGCGATGCGCGAGGTGCGCCTGGCGCTGCTCGAGGCGGATGTCAATTTCGAGGTGGCCCGCGATTTCGTGGCGCGCGTCAGCGAGCAGTGCGTCGGGCAGGACGTGCTGGGAAGCATCACGCCCGGCCAGCAGGTGGTCAAGTGCGTCCACGATCACCTGGTGACGTTGCTGGGCGGCGGCACCACGCACAAGCTGGAGTTCAACCCGCGACCCTCCCCGGTCATGCTCGTCGGGCTGCACGGATCGGGCAAAACCACCACCGCGGCCAAGCTGGCGGCGCACTGGAAGCGCGAGGGGCTCAACGTACTGCTCGTGGGCGCCGATATCCGGCGTCCGGCGGCGGTGGAGCAGTTGGGCGTGCTGGCGGGCCAGGTGGGGGTGGACATGGCCGCGCCCCAGCCGGGCGAGACGCTGCCGGCGCTGGGCCGCCGTGTGCTGGACCTCGCCGACCGCGCCCGCCGGGATGTGGTGGTGTTCGATACGGGCGGCCGGTTCCAGATCGACGCGGACCTGGTTCAGGAATTGAAGGATCTGCGTGAGGCGGTCCAGTGCCGGAACGTGGTGCTGGTGGCGGATGCCGCCATCGGTCAGGAATCGGTCAATGTCGCCCGCGGTTTTCACGAGGCGCTCGCGCTCAAGGGCCTCATCCTGACCAAGCTGGACGGCGATGCGCGCGGCGGTGCCGCGCTGTCGATCCAGTCCGTCACGGGCTGCCCGATCCTCTTCACGGGCACGGGCGAGCG
>CAYZVY010000460.1:0-2517 GCA_964481675.1 uncultured Verrucomicrobiota bacterium | reverse complement strand
GTACCGACTTTAGTCGGTCTTTGACCTCGCCCAGCGGCCATAATGAGAATTGCTGAGTTAAAAGCAGCAATTCGCATTATGGCCGAAGACCGCCTGAAGGCGGTACACCAACGGGCTGAAATCATCATATTCCGGCGTTGGTGTACCGACTTTAGTCGGTCTTTGACCTCGCCCAGCGGCCATAATGCGAATTGCTGCAGTTAAAAGGGTCCGGCTTGACCTTGCCGCATGAAGTTATTACCGTGCCCTGAACCTATTCATGACCATCCTGTCCATATCCTGGTTTTGTCTGATCGCAGTGGCAGCATTATTGGTGACTGGAACCATTCTCCTCCCGCTTTGGCCCCGGATCCGGCAAACCCCGGTCTGGACCCGGAGTCTCCTCCTGCTCGCAATCGGCGCGTCGGCGCTCCTCCTGCTCAGGCCCCATGCGGACACCTTCACCGGACTCGACACCTCCTGCTATCGCCTGATGGCCCGGTCTTTCGTCGCCGGCCGCAGTTTTCAGGATGTGGACACCACCCTGCTCAGCCTCCCTCCCGAGCAACGCCGGGCCGTTCTCCTTGAGTATAAGCACTGGGGACGGGATACCCGGGACCGGTCATTCCAACTGACCTCGCTCAAAACCTGTACCACACAGCCCTATTTCTATCCCTTCCTCCCCCTCGCCGCCGCCGGCCTCGAGACCGCAACCCGGTGGATCAGTGGCGACCTGTTTGTCCCTTTCATGGGCCTGCTTTTCTTCGTCGTCATTCTCTGCACCGGTACAGCACTCGGCCGGCACACCGGCCTGGCGGCCGCCATCGCCCTGCTCGTGGGCTCGCCCCTACCCGCTTATCTGCTACGCGGCTTTTATGCCGAGGCCGTCGGCGCCGTGCTCGCGCTCCTGGTCCTGCTCGGCCGGTCGCTCCCTGACCGGACACGCGCCTTCCGGATCATTGCGCCCTTCGCGCTCGGGTTGGCCGTTTGCTTCCATCCGGTGATTGCCGCCCTGTCCCTCCCCGCCCTCGCCCTGCTTCTGTTTGATCCGGCGCTCAAAAAACGGGGTATCATCCTGAGTTTGGTCGGATTTTTTCTGGGCGCCCTCCCCCTGCTTCTCATGACGCTGTGGGTCTGCCAACCCTACGGCGACATCACCAGTTGGGCGGGCTTTCTCCACACTCTCCAGGTGGCCGCCGTACACCAACTTCTCGCGATCTTTGTCGCTGTCTTCGGCAGCGTCATCGGAATGGTCCTACTGGGCACCACCCGTCTAAAGGAACGCCTGGTCGCAGGCATCTTTTCTGTCATCAAAAACCCCGCCCTCTTCTTCCCGCTCCTCCTGCTCGCCCTGATTCCCTTTGCAATTCCGCCCTCGCTCTGGGCAGGGAAATCGCTGATCTGGATTGGACTTCAGGAATACCGGGACGGCGTCCGACTCGGCTACGGCCTGCTACTCGCCATCGGAATCCTTTCCGCCTTCTTCCGCTCTACCCCGCCCGTCTCACGCGCCATCCTGATTCTCACAATCCTGCTCTCGCCCCTCTTCTTCTATCTCAAGGGATTCGAGCTGATGGGACTGTGGAGTCAGCGCCGCCTGCTTCCGTTCACCCTGCTCGTCATCGTTGCCCTGACACCCGCACTGGCCGCCTTCTGCGGCGAGTGGGCGCGCCGTCGCGGGCCCCTTGCCGCCGCAGGCCTGGCCGTCATCCTACTGGGGGCGGCGGCAATTAATCCGATTCGCTGGCCTGCGCCCTACCTGGCCTGCCACGAAGCCGGAGCCACCCGCTGGGTGACCTCGGTGTCCGCCAAGCTCGGCTCGAGCCTGGCATTTTTCGACTACTATCCCTACAGCGTCCCCTTCTCGCTGATTCCCGGCTGCCGGGCCATCGGGCTCAGCGAATACGGTCTCACCGCTCTACCCAGCCTGACTCATTGGCTCTCCACAAAGGCGGCACAGGAAGAGATTCTGTTCGTCACCGCTTACAATAATCCTGGCCTCGAGGAAGGACTCATCCTCACCGAACGATCCCATGAGACGCTCTCCATGAACCGGGTGGTCAGCAAAACCGCTTTGCCTGCCGAAACCCGCGAACGGGTCATTGATATGCGGATCTTGGAAGCACGACCCATCACCGGAACGCTCCCGCTGGCGGTGCATAAGATTTTGGATGACGGGCCGCTGGCGGTTCGTGGCGCATGGGGACGCGGCAGCCCGATCCGAGTCCATGACGAGATACTTCCCGCCCGGTGGAGTCGGGAAGGCAGCCAGATCGTGGGGCCGGTTCCCAAGCCCGGTCAATCTATCCGAATCGCCATCGCCGCCGCTGCGTCGCGGGACGACGCCGTGGCCGGACAAGTCCTGTTGATCCAGCCGCCGTGGGGTGGCGCTCCGCTGGCACTGGCGGTCAGCAACGACCTGACGCGAACCGAGGGCATCCTCTCACACCCTGCCGACGATACCCGCGCTTTCGCACCGACCGGCCTCTACACGATCAGAGCCGGAAACCCCTACGATCCAGCCAAGGTTGGCATCCG
>CAYZVY010000459.1:0-2518 GCA_964481675.1 uncultured Verrucomicrobiota bacterium | reverse complement strand
AAAGAGCCCTGGTTCGCCGAGGCGCCTGTGGGGCCGGTGACCTTTGCGGCGCCCGACGGGTCGGCCCTCGAGATTATTCCGGAGCACAGCCGGGCTTTGCGCGTCACCGCGGAGCGGCCGCGCCTGGAGATGAAGGCGGAGAACCCGGTCCTCGCCACGCCCATGAAGCCGGCCAACGAGGGCAGCCTGCGGCTGGCGTTCGAGGGCCCGGATGTGCTGGAGGAAGGCCGCTACCGCATCCGCTTCATCGCATTAAAAAATGCGATGAAAAATGGAATCCGGTCTTGACCCCGCTTTCGTTCCACCTTTCAATAGGCGGTTCAAGGAGATTGCCATGACTTCACCCGCTCCCCTCCGCTTCGCCGTGATCGGCTGCGGCATGCTGGCCCGCGCCACCCATATTCCCAACCTGGCCCGCTCGCCCAAAACCAGGCTCCAAGCCTGCTGCGATGTCGACCCCGCCACCCTCGCCCTGTGCCGCGACCAGTACAAGGTTCCGCTCACCACCTCCGACTATGCCGCCGTCATCCGAAATCCCGACATCGACGCCATCTGCCTGGCCACCACGGAAAAGCTCCGCCTTCCCGTGATCGCCCTCGCCGCCGAATACAAGAAGCCCGTCTACGTCGAAAAGCCCCTCGCCCTTACCCTCGAGGAGGTGCGCGCCATCCAGACGGTCGTGCACGACTCCGGCATCCCCTTCTGCGTGGGCCACAACCGCCGCAGCTCCCCCTGCATGCGGGAGGCGCACCGGATCTTCCGCGCTCACATGGCCAGCCCCGGGCCCTGCCCCTGGCGCTTCGACCGCGAACGGGAGCTGCGCCCCAGCCTGCCCGAGGACGGCATCGCCGGCATGTCGGTGCGCATCAACGACGACTGGTACAGCTGGAAGGCCTGGGTCTTCGACAAGAAGCAGGCGCCCCACGGCCCGATGCTCTTCGAGATGACTCACTTCACCGACATGTGCAACTGGTTCCTCGCGGCCGAGCCCGCAGAAGTCATGGCCATGGAAAACGGCATGCTCAACCACGGCATCGTGATCCGCTACAAGACCGGCGAAATGGCCACCCTCTCCATGTGCGCCAACGGCACCTTCGGCTACCCAAAGGAGCTCTACGAAATCTTCGGCAAGGGCGCGGCGCTGGCCATCGACCACATGGTGGAAATCCGCACCGCCGGCATCGCGGGCGCGCCGGACCACCTCACCTTCCCGATGCTGAACGACCGCCATCCGGAAGCCGGCGCCGAAGGGGGCCTCTCCGGCTGGCTGGCCAAGCGCCGGGCCCACTGCGCCGACGCCGTCGCCACAAAGGACGGCAGCCTGGTGCTGGGCGCCGAGCCTGACAAGGGCCACGCGCATGCCCTCGACCGGTTCGTGGACGAGATCAACGGCAAGGGCCCGCAGGTCTGCGGCGTCGACGACGCCGTTCTCGCCACCCGCGTCGCCTTCGCCGCCATCCGCTCCGCCGCCGAACGCCGGATCGTGAACCTGAAGGAAATCTGATATGCGCACGCGCCTGGCAGCGGCTCTTCTGTTTTGCGCCTCCCTGCTGCAGGGCGCCGAGCTGTTCACCCTCTCCCCGTCCAACCATGCCGCCTGCTCGCCCGGCGGCAAGGAGGCGGACGCCATCATCGGCGACTACGTCCTGCGCAACGACCGGATCACGGCCGCCGTGGCCGACCCGCGCCTGATGTCCGGCCGCAGCGCCAGCCGCTGGGCCATCCCCAACGTCGCGGGCGCGCTCATCGACCTGACCCTGCGCGGCCAATCCAACGACCTGCTCACGGCCTTCTATCCCGCCATCCCCCGCTTCAAGCCGGATGCGCCCAACTACCAGCACGAATTCACCGACGAGACCCAGGCCTGGCTCACGCCCGGCCGCGAGCCGGTCTCCGCCCCCCGCGTAACGCTGGCCCTGCCCGCCTACGAGCTCGACAGCGGCAAATCGGTCGAGAACCTGGAAGCCCTTCCCGTCCACCTGCGCGCCTCGCCCAGGCCGCGCGTCGAGGTCCGCTATATCCTGGAAGACGGCTGGGATTACCTCCGCATCGAAACGGAATACGTCAACCCCACCGAGGCGTCGGTCGAGATCACCCCGTTCATGTCCCTCCGCGTGGACGATGCCCGCATGTGGGAAAACGGATTCGACAGCCACCTGATCATGGTCTCCGATCCCTGGTGGCACCCCTCATACGGGGTGGTGACGCCGGACCACTCCATCCAGTCCGCCTCCACCAAGGCCCCTCGCTTCGTGCTCGGCGACCTGATCGACGCCAAGCCCTCTTTCACGCTCCCGCCCGGCGGACGCCGGACGCTGGTCCGATGCGTGACGGCAGGCGGCATCGAATCGATCTACGAAACGGCGGCCAACCTGCTCGGCACAGCCGCGCCCCCCCGGCCCATCGTTAAAATGCCGCCTTCAACCGACGGGTTCGCCGATGTGGCAGTCGTCGACGATTCCGGCAAGCCCCTGCCCGCCCGCATCGTCTACCGCGGCTGCGACGGCACGGCCGATCC
>CAYZVY010000458.1:0-2528 GCA_964481675.1 uncultured Verrucomicrobiota bacterium | reverse complement strand
GCCTGGGCGACATGCTGTTCATCAACGACCTGTTCCCCAAGGACTGGCAGTCCTTTTTCAGCGGGCGCGACACGGATTACCTGAAGGCCCCGTCCGACGCGATCCTGCTGTCGATGTATCACGCGGACTGGAATCTCGACGTGGTCTACACGCCGCGGTTCGACGCCGACCGCTTCGTCAGCGGCGACCGGCTGTCGTATTGGAATCCGCAGCTGGGCTCCACCGCCGGAAAGAACGCCGTCATTGATCCCGAAAAAAGGGACACATGGTTTTCGGACGACGAGTGGGCCGGTCGCCTGCGCCGGACGTTTGGCGGGATGGAAGCCGCGCTTTACGGGTATGCCGGCTACTGGAAGACGCCGGAAGGCATGGATCCCGTTTCAGGCAACGCCTATTACCCGGAGCTGTCGGTGTATGGCGCCAGCCTGAGGGCGCCGGTCGGCGGCGGGCTGCTCAGTCTGGAGACCGGGTATTACGACTCCCGGGAAGATCGGGACGGGACCGATCCCTATGTGCCGAACCGGCAGCAGCGCGGCTTGGTGGGGTACGAGCGGGAGCTGGTGCGGGATCTCCAACTGGGGCTCCAGTATTATGCCGAAGTGATGCTGGATTACAATGCGTACCGGGACACGCTGCCGGACGGCATGCATGCACGCGACCAGGTGAGGCAGGTGGCGACCGTGCGGCTGACCCGGCTGGCCATGAGCCAGAATCTCACGCTGTCGCTGTTCGGCTATTTTTCCCCCACCGACCAGGACGCCTACCTTCGGCCCTATGCGGCGTACAAGGTTAACGACAGCCTGATGCTGGCGGCTGGGGCCAATGTTTTCATGGGGCAGGACTCCGACACGTTTTTCGGTCAGTTCGAGGATAACAACAATGTGTATGCCGCCGTCCGGTATTCGTTCTGACGGCCGCTCAAGGAGATGACATGAAGCGCAAGATGATCGTGACGGATTGGGTTCACGTGATCGCCGGCATTTTTATCGTGTGCAGCCTGATCCTGGGGCTCAAGGTCAGCCCCTGGTGGTTCTGTTTCACCGGTTTTGTGGGCCTGAATTTGTTCCAATACGGGTTCACCGGCTTCTGCCCGATGGCCCTGCTTCTCCGAAAAATCGGCGTCCCGTGCGAATGCCAGTCACGCGAGGCCGCGAAAAAATGATGGTCATTCAGGAGAGACACCATGCCTGCTTTTGGCCGCAACCCTGATGCGGCGTCCGGTTCAACCTGGCGGAAGGCTCGCCGGGGATGGCGCTCACGCCGGACCGCATGCGGAGCGGCGATTCTGCCGCCCGCTTTCGTCCCGTGCCCCAGCCGTTCTAAATGCTTGAACGCGTTTCATGGTGCCTGTATGTTTGATTCCCTATGAAACGGAAGAGTGCATTCGTGCCGGTCAGGGAGTCGTTGACGTCCCTGTTGGGTCGTGATTACATCGAGGCGGTCATCGCCTCGCGGGCGCTGTTGAGCGGCGATTCCCCCGCCGCCCTGCGGCGGCTGGCCGCCGAAAAGATCGACTTTTATCCCAGGGCCATGGTGGCGCGGCAGTCGGCCCTGCTTCCCCGGCTGGGGCAGGTGGTCTGCAAGCCCTTGACGGCCAGCGCCGCCGGCGCGGGTTCGCTGAAATACCATGAGGTGACCCGCACCGCGCTGGCGCCGCTCTCCGGCTATGGCTGCTTCCGCATTGGCGAAAGCGGGCGCCTGTACCTGATCGCCAAGAGCGAGCACTACCACGCCCTGGCGGGCCATGCCTTCCCCGGCTACGGGCTCATCGAGCGGGCCCGGCGCCTGGGCGTGGCCAACGCCACCCACAACAACACGCGCGGCCACATGACGCGCCTGGCCGAGGAGGCGATCGTGCGCCTGGCCAACGGGGTGCCGCCCGGCGGGCCGGTCGCCCCGCTCATCGGGAAGAGGGGGCCCGGCGCGCTGAACCGGATCATCAACCTGGAAACCGGCAGCCTGGCGTGCGAGGCGGCGATCAAGATGATGCTGGCCCGCTTTTACAAGGTGCAGGTCGATTCCTCCGAGCCGCGCTATGCCGGCCGCACGCCGGTGTTCGTGGTGCTGGGCAACGAGGGCGGTGGCTTGCAGGCGAACTATCACGGCACCACCATTCTCGCCCAGGCGCTGCGCGGGATGTGGGCCGGCCTGCTCGGGCGCATGGAGAAGGGCGGGGTCTTCCGCGTCGTGGCCGTCCGGCCGAACCGGCTTGACGAGCTGAAGGCGGCTCTTGAAAAATGGGACAAGCCGCCGTTCAAGGTCGCCGGCTTCCTGCACGAACTGGTGATGATGAACTATGGCGCCGTTCGCCTCGCGAACGCCTACGTGAAAGGCGCCTACGCCCAGTGCGCGCGGCACGACGTTCCGGTGCTGTGCGACGAGATTCAGACCTGCCTCTGGAGCCCCGAAGGCTTCATGTTCAGGGAGTATGGCGTGACGCCGGATTTCGTCTCCATCGGCAAGGGTTTCCCGGGCGGCGAATATCCCGCCTCCAAGATCCTGTTCGGCTCCGGCCACGAGGCCTTCCC
>CAYZVY010000457.1:0-2530 GCA_964481675.1 uncultured Verrucomicrobiota bacterium | reverse complement strand
TCATGAACATCATGCTGGCCTCGGTCACGGAGCGGACGCGGGAAATCGGCATCCGGCGCGCCATCGGCGCCAAGCGCAGCCACATCGCCATGCAGTTCCTGGTGGAAACCAGCGTCCTCTCCGGCCTGGGCGGCGTCATCGGCGTGGCCCTCGGCGTCCTGATCCCGCTGGGCATCACCCGGTTCACCGACATGCCCACCGCCACCCCGCTGTGGAGCCTCCTGCTCTCGTTCGGCATCAGCGTGGCCGTCGGCATCGTCTTCGGCCTCTACCCCGCCATCTCCGCTTCGCGCCTCGATCCCATCGAGGCGCTCCGGCATGAATAACGGCCTATAGCGCATCCTCCCTGTAGGCGAAGAAATTGTCCAGCGTCACCTTCCAGGCAGCCGGAACCGCGGCGCCCTGGAACGCATAGCCCACCATGTACGGCTGCAGGGTCCGCGGCACGGAGCCGCCCAGCACCGCCGAAAACGCGAGCGGCTTCCCGATCTGGAACACGTTGTCGATCCCAGGCACGGACCAGTAAAAGATGAGCGAGTCGGTCTTGGCCGAATAATCCACCAGGAGGTCGAACACGGTCACGTTCTGGGGCGCGTCATAATAGATCGATTCCTCAATGCCGTTGTTATCCGTATAATAGAGGTTGAAATATTTCCCGCCCGCGCCGTCTTCCACCGTCAACTCGACGAAGCGGTCGCCCGCCCCCTCGATCAGGCCAAGCCCCACCTGGTAGGACGCGTCGCCCGACTTGATTTTATGCGGCGCCCGGACCGTGACCATCGTGGCCAGGTAATCGCTGTTGTCATAGAGGCGGACGAACTTGGCGTCCCACTCAATGTTCTGGCTTACATTGGTCCGCGCCACGTTCCGGGTGAACAGGACGCGGCCGTCCTGCTCCTTGAAGATCGCCGTGTTGGACATGTACGGCGATTTGCGCCACAGCGTCTTGTTGAAAACCCCGTCGTTGAAGTTGTCGGAAAAATATTCCTTCACCGGCGCCTGGGCCAGGACCAGGCCGCACCACCCCAGCACCATCGCCACCGCTGCCGCTTTCGCCATCGTTTTCATGTGGATATCCCTCCTGCGTGATTCAATACCGTATGGTCACCGTCGTCTGCGAGGGGGACCCGAGCCGGGCCCCGCCCGTGGGAGCGCCCAGGATCACCCTGAACGTCTCGTTGCTGTCGGCCGCCGCATCCTTCCGGATCGGCACCTCGATGATCTGCTCGTCACTGTCGCCATAGAACCACCAGAGCGTGCCGCTCGCGGCCGTGTAATCTTTGCCGGCTTTCGCCGTCCCGTCGGCCGTGGCGTACGTCACGCTCGCGCCGCCCATATCCCCCGCCACGCGACGCACCCGGATCTCCTGCGTATACCCCTCCAGCACCTGCACCGCCGCGGCCGCCATGCGGATCGTGCCCGGCCCGTTCCCCTCGCCAATCAGCTCCTTCGTGTCGATCCCGGCGCGGGCGTCGGACTTGACCGTGAGCGTTCCGCGGACCACCCCGAGCGCCGTTGGCGAAAAGGCCACCGCCACCTTCTGCGTGTGGCCCGGCTGCACGGTGAACGCCTGGGGCGTGGCGCTGAAGCCCGCCGGGCACCGGATCGCCTTGACGTTCAGGGGGCCTGTTCCCGAATTGACAACACCCAGCTTCTTCGTCTTCTTGCCGCCCACCGCCACATCCCCGAATTCCAGCAGGCCGCTCAGCGCGATGGCGGGAAAATGGCCCTGCGTGTAGGAAACCTGGTCCAGCCACAGGGCGTCCGCGCCGATCGAGGACAGGCCGTCCCGCCCGAACTGCCAGCGCAGGATATGGGAGCCGGGCGGCAGCATGAACCGCTCCAGGCTCCAGTTCTTTTCGCCCATGACGGACAGCAGGGGCACGCCGTCAACAAGGAACTGCCCCTGGTCGCCCATATCCTCCGGATTCTTGGCGAAATTGTCGAAATAGGTGGTGTCGTCCGACGACACCTTCCACCAGAACGACAGCGCCCCCGGGCCGTCAACGGCGGTTTCCACCCAGTTCGTCTGGTTAGCGGAAAGAATCCCGCTTTGCAGGGCGTCAACCCCGTCATGCGTGACGGCCAGCTGCCCCATCCAGTTCGAGTAGCCGCCCGTCGTCCAGAGCAGGCCGGCGCCGTCCGCCGCCGCCGCCAGGTTCGTCCGGCCGTTCCCCGGCGTCCAGATCACGTTGTCCAGCAGCGCCGTCACCCAGAGGTTGGGGGAGAAACCCGGCGTCAGCATCCACCGCACCAGATGCCAGCCCTCCTCCAGCGCCAGGGCGTTGAAACGCCACCCCAGACTCGAGGTGTAGATGCTGTCCGCCACGCCATCAATCGTCACCCGGAAGGCGGGTCCGTCTCCCGTCTGCTTCCACTGGTATTGCAGCACGCCGGGCCCCTTGACCCGCGTTTCCACCCAGCTCGTATGGGACTGATTCGTCAGGACGCCGGAACGCAGGGCCGATGGCGCCGTGAAGACCTCGTCGGTCTGGGCCTGCCAGATCGCCTGGCCGCCCGTCCACATTTT
>CAYZVY010000456.1:0-2549 GCA_964481675.1 uncultured Verrucomicrobiota bacterium | reverse complement strand
GGTTGAAGGTGGCGGGTGTTAGGTGCAGGGGGCTAGTTGTCGAACTTCTTGGTCAGTTTTTGATCGACAAAACGATTGAGCGCCAGTTTCTTGAGCCACCGCGGCGTGGTCCGGTATCCCCAATAGGCGAGCCGCAGGAGCGGCACCATGACCCGACCTGGTGTTTCTCCTTTTTCCGCGGCCGGGAATGCGTCCAGTCCAACAATATGCTCGAGGCGATGTCGTCGCGGCAGTCCCTGGCGGGGGCCGTCAACCGGATAGCCGAGGATCATGTAAGCCACAGGCGAGTAGTTCCAGGGAATCCCCAACAGGCGGCGCAGGAAGGACGGGCTGGGCAGGTTGCAGATCCAACAGGCGCCAAGACCAAAGCCCTGTGCGGCCAGAAGCATGTTTTGGATGCAGGCGGCGGCACTCTGCACGTCATCCCGGTAAGGAGTGTTCTTGGTGGTATTGTCGTAGACGATGAGGATGCCTGGAGGCGACGCCGGAATGAGTACCGATCCACCCGCCTCGTGCAGCGTGCGGCGGAGTTCCGGCTTCTCGACGAGTATGAAGCGCCAACCCTGAATATTGCAGGCGGAAGGGGCCTGTACGCCGGCCGCGATGACCTGCATCAGCAACTCGCGGGGCACGGGCTCGGGCCTGAACTTCCGGACGGACCGCCGGCTCTCGATGGCCGCCTGCAAGTCCTTAGGCAACACCCCCCGGGTTCCTTTGATAGTCGGCTCCATAGACGGTCATCCTTCCGACGCCGGATCCCGTCGCCGTTGTTCCTGCTTCTCGCAAACGAAGAACTGGCGTATCCCCAGTTCAGAAAGCCATGAATGCGGGAATCGTCGGAGCAGCCGCTCGCCCCACTGGCGCAACGCCCTGGGTCCGCAAGGTATCAGCAACGTCCCCTCATGCCGCACGAGGGTCCAACCGGTTACGGCCAGCCATGTTTTTACTTCGCGGGAAGACGGGAAACGGTGGGGTCCCTCGCCGTGTCCGCCGAACAGTGCGGTGTAGAGCCTGTAGGTCCACTCGCAACTGGCCGGGGGACAACTGAGAACCATCCGTCCGCCCGGAACAACGAGACGATGAAGCTCGGTGAGAAAGCCGGCGGGAGACGAGACATGTTCCAGCGTTTCGAGGCACAGAATCCGGTCAAATGCGGCCGACTCGAAGGGTAGCTTGTCATACCGGTCGATCTTGCAGATGCGGGCGTCGGGATACAGCCCGGCGGCCACGGCAATCAGGCCGTTCGAAATCTCGGCATGGGTCACCTGAGCCGACGGGCAGATCTTCAGCAGGTGCGGATGCGCGCCGCAATCCCTGCTCGTGATGTTCAGGACGCGGCAACCGGGACTAAGGCGCAATTCAGGAATGGCCCAGCCGAACCGCTGATCATGCGCGGCCGAGACATCCGAATTGGCGTCCACGTAGATCGCGGCAACGCTGTCCCAGTGCCGGGCAACATCATCATCGGTCCACGGATTGGATGGAGGCTTGTCAGGCCTTGTCATCACTTCGTTCCCGGAGATTCAACATGGAAATCTGGTCGGCCAGCAAGCCGAAGAAAAACAGGAACATGGACATGACCATGACGGTCACAGCGCCGTTGGAGATGCGATGCGTGTGGAAGATGTCGAGGAGCGAGAGCGATATGCCCCAGGCCCCGAAGCCAACACTGGCCGGCAGGAAGATCTTCAGCGGGTTGAAAAGCATGATGATCCGGGCAAGGAGCATGAGCGTCTTGATGCCGTCTTTGACAGGGCGAACACTGCTGGCCCGGCCAACACGCGGTTTGGCCTTTATGGGCACCGTCCCGATGGCGAAGCCTTCCTTGATGAACGCCAGGGTCGACGTCGTGCTGAACGAGAAACCATTCGGCATAAGGTGAAGCATGGCGCGGATGGTTTTGCGGTCAAAACCGCGTAGCCCAGAGTTGTAGTCGGGCAGTTTCTGCTCAACCAGCATCTCCCCCACGACGCGAATGATCCATTTGCCGAACTTGCGTTTGCTGACCTGGTGGGAATCGACGGTCCGCTCGCCGATCACCAGGGGATATGCGGTCATCTGCCGGATAACGGCCTCGACGGCCTCGGCGGTGTGCTGGCCATCGCTATCCATGGTGATTATCCAGTCAGCGCGGGAGTGACGGATGCCTGTCTTCAAGGAGGCGCCGTATCCCTTGTTGACGTTATGCCGGAGCAGGGTCACAGGGTATGTCGCGACGACCGCGGCAGTCTCGTCCACTGAGCCATCGTCCACGACGATGATCTCGCCCCGCTTCATCAACCCGCTGGCGGCGAGGTCTTCAAGCGTGTCGGCAATGCCCCGGGCCTCGTTGAAGGCGGGTATCACGATGGAAAAACTTCTGCCGACGGGATCATCCATAGTGTGACAAGAAATCGCTCTTCTGGCGGTGCGGACAGGCGTCTATCGGTCCCAGTCTGGAACAGCGCGCTGCAAGGGAGCGTGGCAGAAGACAGTCACAAATGCAAGTACGTCCGGTCGCATCCAGACAGGCGACGGAGAGCCCGACCACCAGCGGCGCCAGCAGGGGC
>CAYZVY010000455.1:0-2562 GCA_964481675.1 uncultured Verrucomicrobiota bacterium | reverse complement strand
CACCCGCTTGCCGCGCACCACCTCGGTCAGCACGGCCAGCTTCAGGTCCACGCTCTCGCCGCGCTGGTTGGCCTCCGGCATGATGAACGTGCGCCCCACGTAGTGGTTGCGGATGAAGCCGTAGTCCAGCGGGATCCCGCTGCCGCGCGAGTAGCCGAGGGCCGCGGAGTTGCCGCTGTCGGGCACGGCGATGACGACGTCGGCGCTGACCGGGTGCTCCTTGGCCAGCCGCTGGCCGTACTGGAGCCGCACGTCGTGCACGCTGCAGCCGAACACGCGGCTGTCGGGGCGCGCGAAGTAGACCAGCTCGAAGACGCACTGCGCCCGCCGCGGGCAGGCCTCGCAGAAGGCGTGCGCGCGCATGCCCGTGTCGTCCACGATCACCACCTCGCCCGGCTGGACGTCCCGCACATAGGTTCCGCCCACCTGCGCGATGGCGCAGGTCTCGCTGGCGAACACCCAGCCGTCGCCCAGCCGCCCGATCGCCAGGGGCCGGAAGCCCCACGGATCGCGCGCGGCCATGACCGCGCGGGGCGTCATGAGCAAGAAGGAGAACGACCCTTTCAGCTCCGACAGGGCCCGCGACACGCGCTTCGGCCGGTTGCGGAACAGGGGGTCTGCCAGCAGGTGGATCAGCACCTCGCTGTCGGTGCTGGTCTGGAAGATGGAGCCCGCCTCCTGGTACATCTTGCGCAGCGTGCCGGCGTTCACCAGGTTGCCGTTATGCGCCACCGCCCACAGGCCGTCCACGCACTCCGCCACCAGCGGCTGCACGTTCTGGATGCGCGAGGAGCCGGTGGTGGAATACCGGACGTGGCCGATCCCGAGGCTGCCGACCAGGGGCTCGAGCGACCCCTTCGTCACCACGTCGTTCAAAAGGCCCATGCCCTTGAGCGAACGGACCTTCGCCCCGTCCGAAACCACGATGCCCGCGCCTTCCTGGCCGCGGTGCTGAAGCGAGAACAAACCCTGATAAATCAGGCTTGCCGCGCCGGGAACCCCATATAATCCGAAGATGCCGCAAGACTCCTTCGGTTCGTCGCTTTCCATGCCCGTGCCTCCGGTTGGGAGCCTTAAAACCGCAAACTCTCTTTATACCATCTTCCGAACCCGCTTGTCACGCTTTCGGGGGGCCCGATGATGCAAAAAAACGGGCCTCCTTCAGATGGCGCCGGAAGCGGCCCTCCGCTCGAGATCCGCCACCACCTCGCGGGCCACCCGGCGGCCATCCGCCAGGGCCCGGACCACCAGCGACGGACCCAGCGCGGCGTCGCCCACGGCAAACACCCCGTCCAGGCCGGTCATCGCGCCGTTTGCCTCCCGGGGAAGGCCCGGCGCCGGACCGGACGCGGCCCGGATCTGCTCGAGAAGGCCGTGCCGGACCGGACCGGTGAAGCCCAGCGCCAGCAGAACCAGCCCCGCGGGAACCGTGAAATCCGTGCCGGGCTTCTCGACCGGCTGAGGCCGGGCGCCCGGGGCCCCGCGCCATTCCACTTCGATCGCCCGCAGGCTCTGAACCCGTCCTTCAGCCCCCAGGAACGCCTGGGTGGCCACGCACCAGCGCCGCGCGCAGCCCTCCTTGTGACTGCTGGTCTCCTTGGCCACCACCGGCCACTGGGGCCAGGGGTTGGAGGACGCCCGGCAGACCGGGGGCTGGGGCATGATTTCCAGCTGCAGGACCGACCGCGCGCCCTGGCGGATCGCCGTCCCCACGCAGTCGGATCCCGTATCGCCGCCGCCGATCACCACCACATCCTGGCCCAGGGCCGACAGGGGCGCCCCCCCGGGCGCATCCCCGGCGTTGATCCGGTTCTGGCGGGTCAGGTACTCCAGGGCAAAATGGATGCCCGCCAGCTCCCGGCCCGGCGCCTTGATGTCGCGCGGCGCGCGCGAGCCGCAGGCCAGCACCAGGGCCTGGTGGCGGTCCAGCAGGAAGCGGGCGGACAGGTCGCGGCCCGCCTCGACCCCGCACTCAAAGTGGATGCCCTCGCGGGTCATCAGGTCGATCCGCCGGTCCACCACCGCCTTGTCGAGCTTGAAGTCCGGAATGCCGTAGCGGAGAATGCCGCCGGGTCGCGGGGCGTGCTCATAGACCGTGACCGTGCAGCCGGCCCGGTTCAGCTCCTGGGCGGCCGCCAGGCCCGCCGGGCCCGACCCCACCACCGCCACGCGGAACCGGTTCCGCGTCGCGGGCGGCGCCGGCTTCATGAGGCCCGCCTCGAACCCGCGCTCGATGACCTCCAGCTCGATCTGCCGGATGGCGACCGCATCGCCCCCCAGCCCGCAGACGCAGGACCCCTCGCAGAGGGCCGGACAGATGCGGGCGGTGAACTCGGGAAAGGGATTGGTCGCCAGCAGCATCTCCAGGGCTTCCGGCCAGCGTCCCTGGCTGGCCAGCCGGTTGAACTCCGGCACCAGGTTGCCCAGCGGGCAGGCGAGGCCGTGGCAGAACGGCGTGCCGCAATCCATGCACCGGCTGGCCTGGCGCTTCAAGTCGTCGTCCGACAGCCGGCGCTCCACCGGGGCATAATCCTTGATCCGCTCCTCCACGGAACGATAGCC
>CAYZVY010000454.1:0-2576 GCA_964481675.1 uncultured Verrucomicrobiota bacterium | reverse complement strand
ACCCATACAAACTGGACGTTTTCGGCTTCGCATCCCCCTGCGGGGCCTGGGCCTTCAGGATCGCGCGGACCTCGGCCGAGGCGGTCTTCGACCCGCCCGCCAGGAACCCGACATCCCCGCCCCCCACGATCATGTGGAAGCCCGCTTCCAGCGCGAGCTTGAACATCTCCGCGCCGACGCCAACCATCACGCCGAACTTGCCGTACTTCTTGCAGGCGGCCGTCACCGCCGTCATATCGTCCCACAGCGCCTCGCGGTTGCGGGGCGCATCCATCTTGTATCCCCGCCGCAGCAGGATGTCGTCCGGCCCCAGGAACAGGGCGTCCACGCCCTCGATCGCGGCGATCTTCTCAACGTTCCGGATCGCCAGCGGCGTTTCAATCTGGCACACCAGCAGGGTGTCCGTGTTGGCGGTGTCCGAATAAAGCCGGCCGTGCAGGTCGATCGGCCGCCGGCCGCCATAGGAGCGCTCGCCCATCGGAGGCAGCTTGGCCGCCGACACCAGGGCTTTCGCCTGCTCGGGCGTATCCACGCACGGCACGATCACCCCGGTCGCGCCCATGTCCAGCGCCAGGCCGATGGGTCCCGTCTCGTGGCCCGGCACGCGCACAAAGGCCGGCCGCTTGGCGAAGTCGCAGGCCCGAACCAGGCCGATCAGGTCCGAATAGCCCAGTTCGCCATGCTGGCCGTCGATCCAGACCCAATCCCAGTCCGGCCCGATGCGCTCCACCACGCCGGCCGAGGGATACATCACGACCAATCCCAATTGAGGAACGCCGGTCTTCAGTGTCTCACGAAACGTTGCCATGTCAGCTGTCCTTCCTTTATCGCATCAAATCGTTTTCGGTCCAAACATATCCGCCATCCTGTCGGCCACAAACGCCATCACCAGCGCCTGCGCTTCCCGGGTCACGCCGCCCACGTGCGGGCTGATGACCAGATTATCGTGCACGCGGGCGTAGCGGATCAACGGATGCTCCGCCAGGTCCTCGCGCCATTCGCCGTCAACCACATCCAGCCCCGCCGCCCCCACCCGCCCGCTGTCCAGCGCGGCAAGAAAAGCGGCTTCGTCGATGATCCCGCCCCGGCTGGTGTTCACCAGGATCAGGCCCGGCTTCATCTTCGCAAAAGCGTCGCGCCCGATCAGCTTGACATTTTCAGGAGTCAGATGGACGTGGATCGTCAGCACATCCGATTCCCTGAGCAGCGTGTCGAAATCGACATAGTCCACGCCCGGCACGATCCGGCGTGGCGCCGTATCGCACCCCAGCACCCGCATGCGGAAGGCCCGCCCGTAATCCGCCACCATGGCCCCGAGCCGGCCCACGCCAAGGATGCCCAGCGTCAGGCCCGACAGTTGCCGGCCGCGGAACGCCTCGCGCCCCCAGAAGCCCTTCACGGCGGCCGCATGACCCGCCGGGATCTTCCGCACCGCCGCCAGCAGCAGGCCCCAGGCCATTTCCGCCGTGGAGGTGACGCGGTCCAGGAGCTCGTATTCGGTCTTGATGCTGATCAGCCGGATTCCGCGCTTTTCCAATTCGGGAACATCCAGGTGATCCAGCCCCGTGCTGGGCGTGGCCACGATTTTCAGGCGCGGCGCCCGGTCCAGAAGGTCGGCCGTCAGCCGGACTTCCAGCGTCGCCAGATAGCCGTCGCACGCCCCGATCCGCGCCTCCAGTTCGGCCTTGCCGGGCGGCGCCACGTCCACATCGGCCACGCGCCGGAGCCCGTCCAGAACGGCGGGATGCGGGGCGACGTCCATCATGCACAGGACCCGGGGGCGCGCCATGACCGTCTACTCCTTGATGGAAAAGCTGTAGAGCGCGGCGTTTTCGAGCGTCATCTTCAGCCGCACGGTACCGTCGGGCGTGGCGGGCAGCTTGATCTTGCTGCCAAACCGGAGGGGGGCAGCCACCGCATCGCCGCGGAACACCATCGGCTTGGCGGCCAGCGGCTTGAACTCGCGGTCCACCAGCTCGATGGACAGGGAGCCGTTGCCCGTGGTCCGGGCGTTCATCAGCAGCGTCTTTCCGGCGGCGGGAAGCGGCTCGGTGACCAGGTGGCCGCCAAAACTGCCCGATTCGATCGAACAGAACCCGTCCAGGCGCAGCGTGGAAAGCCCCATCACCGCATCCATGGCGCCGGCATACGGCGTGTTCCGGACGTTGTGCGGGCCGTGGACGTGGTTGCGGCCCTCATAATAGAAATGAAGCGCATCCCCGCACCGGATCGGCTTGCAGTTGATGATGTCGCCGAAGCACCAGTCCGCATCGCCCAGGTCGCCCCACCCCAGGAAGGGCTGCCGGTAATAGGAGCGGTTCCATCGGAGGCAGTCCTTGCTCCAGACCAGTTCGGTGTCCATCGTGCCGTGCCAGAAGTGATGGCGACGCAGCAGGCCGAGGTAGAGATCGCCATACGGGAACGGGCAGGCGCAGTAGAAGTCCACGCCGTCCTCGTCCTTCGGGTCACGGACCAGGATGTTGTCGAGCGGCGACCAGTTTTCGAAATCGGGACTCGTGGAAAGGGCCACCCAGCGGCCGTCGGGCATCCCCTTCTTGACCGGGCGCGAATAAAAG
>CAYZVY010000453.1:0-2584 GCA_964481675.1 uncultured Verrucomicrobiota bacterium | reverse complement strand
ATCTGGGGCACGAACTCGACCTTTTCCCCGCAGCGCTTGTACATGGCGCGGGTGGTTTCGGAATCGGCAAACTCCTCCTTCGCGTCATCCCACTCGACCGCATGCGCGGTGAAGGTGACCCCGCGGGAGCGGAAAAAGTTGATGGCTTCGGTGCAGAGTCCGCAGATGCGGCAGTAGTAGATGTCAATGGTCATGGGCTGCCTTCCTTTCGTTGTTTCCCAGCCATGGAAGTTTCACACACAAGCGCTTCCCATGAAAGCATTGATTCGGCGTAGCGCATCTGCGATTTGCATGGCTGCAGGAGCCTCTTCGCGCCAGCAATTGGATGGACAGGGCGGGCGCGGTGGAACGCGCCCCTCCACCGGTTGCACGAAAAGTGGAGGGTCCGGTTCAACCCGGACCTCTTGCGCCCTTCTTGACCATTACGGATCGCAGATGCGCCCGATTCGGCCGGAATCGGCCGGTTCGGCTTGCCGCCGGGGGCTGCTTCGCGTATAGTTCTGGCTTCTTGCGCGGGAACGATCATGAACGACGCCACCACTCCCATGATGAAGCAGTACCGGCGGATTCGCAGCGAATTGCCGGACGGCACGATTCTGCTTTTCCGGCTGGGCGACTTCTATGAAATGTTCTTCGAGGACGCCAAGATCGCCGCGCCCATCCTCGAAATCGCCCTGACGCACCGCCAGAGCATGCCCATGTGCGGCGTACCCTTCCATTCGGTCGACAGCTATGTGGCCAAGCTCCTGCGGGCCGGCCGCAAGGTGGCCATCTGCGACCAGGTGGAGGATCCGACCGCCGCCAAGGGAATCGTGAAGCGCGAGGTGACCCGCATCGTCACGCCCGGCACGGCTACGGAAGAGTCGGTGCTCACCGCCCGCGAGCACCATTACCTGGCGGGGCTGTGCCGCCATGGCGAGGTGATGGGGCTGGCCCTGCTCGACCTTTCCACCGGCGCGTTTCAGGTGGAGGAGGGCGCGTCGGCCTCCGCCATCCGCGACGCGCTCCAGCGCGCCGCCCCCGCCGAATGCGTGCTGCGCGCCGACCAGGAGAACGATCCCGCCATCAAGGAAGCCCTCGCCGGCCTGGCCATCATGAAGAGCCCGGTGGAAGAGTGGGTGTTTGACTATGACGCCGCGCGCGACCACCTGGTCCGCCACTTCAAGGTCCATTCACTGGAAGGCTTCGGCTGCGAGGGGCGCCAGGCTGCGGTCGGGGCGGCCGGCGGCGTTTTTTACTACGTCCGCGAGGCGCTGCACCGGCAGGTCGACCACATCCGCTCCCTGCGCCTGCACCATCCCTCCGACTTCCTGATCCTGGACGAATCCACCGCGGCCAACCTCGACCTGCTGCCGCAGGGGCGGCGCGGCGCAAAAGGCGCCGACCTGCTGAGCGCGCTGGATGTGACCCGCACGCCCATGGGCGCCCGCCTGCTCCGCGAGTGGCTGCTGCGTCCGCTTGCCGGCGGGGATGCCATCCGCGCGCGGCACGATGCCGTGCAGGCCCTCGTGTCGGACAGGGCTCTGCTGGCCGACGTCCGTGCGAGACTCGACGAGATCCGCGACCTGGAGCGGTTGATCGTGCGGTTGTCCGGCGGTTCCGGGAATGCCCGGGACTTGAAGGTCATCGGTCAATCGCTGGCCGCTTTGCCGGCCGTGCGAGGATTGATCGCGACCCATGAATCGCCGCGCCTGGCCGCCCTTGCCGCGGCGATGACCGAGGAGCCGGCGCTGGCCGCGCTGATCGAGACCGCCATCGTGGACGATCCCCCCCTGGCCGTGAAGGAGGGCGGGCTGATCCGCCCCGGCTACCGTCCGGAGCTCGACGAATTGCGCCAGATGGCCTCGGAAGGGCGCCAGTGGCTGGCCGAGTACCAGGCCCGGGAGATTACCCGCACTGGCATCAAGACCCTCAAAGTACGCCACAACCGGGTGTTTGGCTATTACATCGAGATTTCCCGCGGCCAGGCCGCCAACGCCCCGGCCGACTATTCCCGCAAGCAGACGCTGGTCAACGCCGAGCGCTTCATCACCCCCGAGCTCAAGGAATACGAGCACAAGATCATGGGCGCCCAGGACAAGTCGATGGCCCTGGAATACGAGCTTTTCCTCGAGATCCGAAACCAGGTGGTCGACCGGATGGCGGGCATCCAGGAAACCGCGCGGGCGCTGGCCGAGCTCGATGTCTTTGCCTCCTTTGCCGACCGCGCCCTGGCCAACCGCTATGTCCGGCCGCTGATCAACGAGAGCGGGCGGCTCGCCATCCGCGAGGGCCGGCATCCCGTGGTGGAGACGCTCGCCGAGGCGGAGCGGTTTGTGCCCAACGACACGCTGCTGGACCGCGACGACAACCAGCTGCTCATCATCACCGGGCCGAACATGGCCGGCAAGTCGACGTATATCCGGCAGGTGGCCCTGATCGTGATCATGGCCCAGATGGGCTCCTTCATCCCCGCCGCCGAGGCGGAGATCGGGGTGGTGGACCGCGTCTTCACCCGCGTGGGCGCCAGCGACGACCTGGCCCGCGGCCGCAGCACGTTCATGGTGGAGATGCAGGAGACGGCCAACATCCTGAACAACGCCAC
>CAYZVY010000452.1:0-2597 GCA_964481675.1 uncultured Verrucomicrobiota bacterium | reverse complement strand
CCACCAAGCTCATGGACAAGAACTGGGACTTCATCCGGGCCGACAGCATCGACTATACGGCCACGGACAACATGACCGCCCTGATGACCGCGCAAGGCATGACGGTGGGCGTAGACTACAATTTCGGGATTGTGACCGATGGGGCCGTCCAGGCGCTGCGGCTGAGAATCTTCGGCTCAGGCGACGTCAATCCGCCGGCTTGGCTCTCCCCGGGAGTGTCGAATGTCACCGCCTCAACCGCCTTGGGATATGCGACCCTGGCGGGTTCCCTCGCAGACGCTTACCTGTTCTGGGACACGTCGGACAAAGGGACCAATTCGCCTACGGCATGGGGCACCACCAATTTCATCGGCGCCAATGTGAGCCCCGGAGTGATCTCGGGCGTGAGCATCTCGGGCCTGGCCGGCGCGTCGAGTTATTATTACCGGTTCTACGGCACCAATACGTCGAGCGGGTTGACCGCGTGGTCCACAGGGGGCACGTTCATCACGGGTGAGATCACGGTCACGGCGACCGTGGCATCGGTGTCGGAAATCGGGCCCGGGAGCGCTCAGTTTACGGTGTACCGGCCTCTGACCGCCACTAACGCTGCCCTGACTGTGGCTTACTCGGTGGCAGGAAGCGCCACGCCCAATGTCGACTACACGGCGCTGAGCGGGAGCGTGACGATACCAGCCGGACTTGGCGCCGCCACGATCGCCGTAACGCCGCTGGCCGATCTTCTGGGCGATGGCAACGAGACGGTGATCCTGACGATCCTGCCGGGCGGGTATGTCGTCGGGTCCGCGAGTAATGCCACCGTGACCATTATCGACAGGCCCCCGTGGACCGCCTGGATCAACGCCGCTGGAGGGACCTATGCGACGTCCGGCAATTGGGATCCCGCAGGTCCGCCTTTGGCCACGGACACGGCCATGTTCGGGACCGCCGGCGTCTACACCGTCACATTCGACACGGCGCCCACAACCACCGGTTTGGTCGTCAATGCCGGAACGGTGACGTTTGACCTGAACGGCAACACCTACAAAGCTGGCACAGGCAACGGCATCCTGGTGAGCAACGCCACACTGATCGTCTCGAGCACGGGCGGCGGCGGAACCTTGAACCCTTTCAATCCGACCTATGGCGGCCCTTTGCTAACGGTCAAAAACGGAGCCACGCTGCGGGTCCAGAATGGCGCCGCTGTGGCCTTGAATAGTTATGGAACATCATCTAGGTTCGCCCTCAGTGTCGACTCAGCCCTGATCGTGGATGGAAATGGCAGCACGTTTACGGACAGTGTCGGTTGGGGCGGGCTTGCATTGGGCACCGTAATTGTCACCAATGGCGGCAGCGCCACGATCAACGGGGTCGGAGGGAGCGGGATGCAGTATGTGGCGGACGGCGCCGGTTCCGTTTTGACTGTCAACCGCGATAACGGCAATGGCAACAGCTTGTTCATGATCAACGGCGGATCGACAACGGCAAAGAATGGCGGCCGGCTCAACACGGATGCCAGGTCTAATTTTGCGTCAATCTGGGCCTTCAACAATTGCAGCCTGACCATTGGCAACGGCGTCGGGATGTCGACCGGGACAGTCGGCAACCTCCAGCTTAACGATCTCACCGGAACCTATGGCGGAGCCGGCCAGGCCACGGTTAACGCGGGCGGCGTCCTGCGCGCCCTTGGGCAGACTACCATTGGCGGCAAGACCTTCAGCATCGAGGTCGGCAAGTGGGGAACTGCCGGCGCCATCATGACCTTGAACGGCGGTACGGTTGAGATCTGCGTCAACAGCGCCCTGCGGGTGGATAAGGCCTCCGTCCCCGCCGGCGCCGCCGGCACCGGCGCCGGATTGTTGCGCGGGGCGGGCACGATCAGCCGCGCCACGGCCGGCGTGAACTTCGCGATCCTCAGCGAAAGCCTGATCCGTGTTGGCGACACCACCGCCACCCCCGCCATCGGCACGCTGGCGGTCAACAACGGCAACCTGACCAACACGGCCAACGGCACGATCTACTTCGATTTCAGCGCCACCGCGGGCGACCAGATCGCCATCAGCGGCGGCACGGCCACGATTGCCGGCGCGCTGACCTTCACCAACGCCCCCGGCTTCACGCCGGTCAAGGGGATGGGCAAGAACTGGGACTTTGTCCGCGCCGACAGCATTACATACTCTGCCACGGACAACATGGCGGCCCTGATGACCTCCAAGGGGCTGGCCGGCGCGGACTACACCTTCGGCGTTGTGACCGATGGAGCGGTCCAGGCACTGCGGCTGAAGATCAACGGCCCATCCGGGACCGTGGTCTTCATCAAGTAGGAGAGCGCGGGCGCGCGTAAGCAGGGTAGGCCCTCACCTCCTCATTTTGACCCGTTGAAGGGCATGCTATATTCAAATATTCACGCGTGTTAGCGTTTCGAGCGGCAAACAGACAGGGAGACACCATGAAGTACCGTCGTTTGGGCAAGACCGGCGCAAAAGTGTCGGAAGTGGGTTTGGGCACCTGGCAGTTGGGTAATGCCGACTGGGGTGTGTTGTCGGACAAGGAGGCGCTGGCGATCCTGCATCGCGCCGTCGAGCGCGGCGTGAACCTGTTCGATACGGCCGACGTCT
>CAYZVY010000451.1:0-2601 GCA_964481675.1 uncultured Verrucomicrobiota bacterium | reverse complement strand
CCTTGGCGGCCGCCACCGCATCGGCGTGCGACAGGGTGGTGAAGCTGACCTCATCACCATAGCCGGGCCCCGCGCTGTTCTCGGCATAGGCCCGGACATAATATTTAGTTCCGTAGGACAGGCCCGAGAGCGAGGAGGTGAACGAACCGGTCGCATTGGTCCCGCCTAGCGTGGTCTTGCTGCCCGCCGTCGTCGGCCCCGTCGACGTGCTCCAGCACAGCCCGTGCTGGGTGGCATCCTCGCCGCCCAGGGCGGTGATGTTCCCGCCGCCATTGGCCGCCGTGCTGCCAATGTCGGTGATCGCCGCCGTGGTCACCGTTGGAGCCGCCGCCGTGGAGGGCTCCTTGAGGTACGGATAGCCGTCGTTCATGTCTGCCGCAATGCCCCAGTCCGCGCCGACCCCGCTGAAGAGCCAGTCTTTGTAGGTGGCCTGAAGCTTCATCCCCGCCGTGGTGGTTCCCGTGATGCCAACAGGATTACCCCCCGCCGTGCCGCCAGTGGCCCCAATGTAGTACATGACTTCGCTGTCATAATAACAATTCGTCACTGTGGTGGCGAGCCGGGTTCCAATGAAGGCGCCACTATTCGGACTATTTATGTAGCCCCAAATCGATACCCGAGCGACGGTGTAACTCTCCGTAATCGTCGAGTCCGTTTTCCCCCAAGTGCCCTTTTCGACCTGGCCAACCAATCCCCCCAAGGGCGCCTCGCTATCCGCGTGATTACCCACAACTCCCATCGAATAGGACTTCCGGATGGCGGAGTCTTCGCTATAGCCAATCAGCCCGCCTGCTCCATTAAGGGTAAGCCCTTCTCTCGGCCAGGTTACAGTCCCGTTGAAAGAACAGCGCTCGATCAAGGAGCCTTCAAAGGCACGGCCGATCAATCCCCCGATCCATGCGCCTGTAAACCGATCGTTTGCTCCTTCGACCACTTCAACCGTGCCCGTTACAGAGCAGTTGCGGATGACTGTGCCCTTGCATCGACCGGCGAACCCGCCGACGAACTCGGCTCCGATGGCCGCACCGATCTTCACGTTGACCAGTCCCAGATTCCTGAATTCACCGCCTTGGATGTCTCCCAGAAACCCCACGTATGGGAGGGCATGGAAATAAGGCGGCTGGCCGTCATTTAAGTCGTGGTCGTTGAGTATCAAGCCGCTGATGGTGTGACCTTGCCCGTCATACACCGCGATTTTATTGCCGCTGATCGGCAGCCACCCTTTTCCTTCATACCAGTTCGTTGTCGCCGACGCATCGATGTCGGCGGTCTGGACAATGTAGGTATAGGCTGAGAAGCCTGGCGCGTTGGTCGCGAGCCAGCCTAGATGGTCGAGCGTGGCTATCTGGTAAGGGTCTCCGGCGGTGCCCGCGCCCGTCGGTAGCTCCCCCGTTTGAGCGACGGCGCTGCCCGCCACCCCCCATGTCACCAGCGCGGTCAGCAACCCTGCCTTCAAGAATCGGAAAACGGGCCCTCGGATTTTTCCACGCTTCAAAAGAAAAACAGGGACAACAGCGTCGGCCATGCCGCGCAGAAACATCTTCATCTGTCACCTCTCGTGAGCGTCATTTTATCCTGATGCCGAATGTGCCTTTGATCGGATCCACCCAAAAAGGAATAGTGCAGGGAGGTTGACCCCTGTCAAATGACGGAAACTACTTAAATTTTGGTATGGAAAGGGACCGTATCAGCCGCCGGCCGCCCTTTGAATCGGAAAACCGGCTAGACCGGCCCAGAAAGGCCGCAGCAGGCAACCCCCTGTTATCCGTTATTCCATTTGAAGGTGCGTTATCCGGCAAAATCAGCCAACTCGGGCACCTGTGGGACGGGCGGTCTGCGGAATTCCTCGCGTCCTGCCGGGCAAGATCGCGACCCCGTCGCATTGACAAACGGGCGGGCCTGCGAGATAGTTTGATGAAGCCAGCAGGGTTATTGTGCACGTGTTCAACGTAACCCCCATGCAACCCGTATGGCCGACGGATCATCGAACAGGACCGGGACACCATGAACCAGGCAGACCCATTCTTTCACGCCCACGGTGCCCGTAGGTGGCTGGCCGCCCTTGCGCTGGTGGCCATTCTGGCCGCCGTAGACGCGCGGGCGGAGGTCCGCCTTCCCGCGATCTTCGGCCACAACATGGTGCTTCAGCAAGGCCTCTCAATCCCCGTCTGGGGTACAGCCGAACCGGGCGAGAAGGTGCGGGTGGCCTTCGCGGGCGAAACGGCTGCCGCGGAGGCGGATTCGAAGGGGCGATGGAAGGCGACGCTCCCGCCGATGAAAGCCGGGGCCCCGCCAGGAGCCCTGACCGTGTCCGGAAAAAACACCGTCGTCTTCACCAACGTGGATCCGGCGGTTTCGCTCTTCAACCGGGCCGGGCTCCCGGCAAGCCCGTTCCGCTCGGACGATTGGCCCTTCGACCGGTTTAATCCACTTAAAACCAAGAAAAAGACGCCATGAAGCCAACCCGACCGAATATCGTCCTGTTTCTCGCCTCCGACCTCGGCTACGGCGACCTGGCGTGTTATGGCAACACCCGCCATCGCACGCCGAACCTCGACCGGCTGGCGGCCGGCGGAATCCGCTTCACCGACTGCCACGCCA
>CAYZVY010000450.1:1188-2621 GCA_964481675.1 uncultured Verrucomicrobiota bacterium | reverse complement strand
GGCGACCGCCTGATCGGCTTCTCCCGGGCAGACGAGGCTCTGGTGGGGTTGAGCGCATCCGACGGCGCCCCGGTGTGGCGGCTGCCGGTGGGTGACGCCCTGCTGAAGGCGCCGGTGGCGGTGGCCGGCCGCGTGCTCGCCGTGGGCAAGAACAACCGCCTGCTCGTGCTCGATCCGGCGAACGGAAAACCGGCGGCCGAAACCGTGTGGCCGACCTGGATCGTGGATGTGCGGGTCGTGCCCGGCGCGGCGCCCCGTCTCGCCTGCACGGATATTGAAGGGTGCTACACCGAACTCGATGCGGCTACGCTCAAGCCGGTCCGGGCGTTCTCCCTGCCGGCGCGGCCGGCCGGCCAGATGGTCTTCGCACCCCGGTTCCCGCTGGCCTGGGGATCGGCTCAGACGTCGGGCGAGGGGCTGGAGGATCTTTTCGGCGGCGAAACGGGGCCCGCCGTGCTGGCGACCGATGCGGAAGGCTATTGCACGATAATCGGGGAGTCACGATGAAGCGCCGGAGGCTTGACATGAAAACGGCTGGAATTCTTGCCGCTTTGCTGGTCGGGATCGCGGCCGCCCAGGCGGCCGGAATTCTTGACCGCGCGGGCGGCGATGAGGAGGATGCGGTGGCGTCCCTGCTGAACGACGAAGCGGAAGCGCGGAAAGATTACGGCCAGGTCCGCGTTTCCTGCCTCTCCTTGCTTACGAACTGGGAGCACGTGCGGCATCGGAAGCCGGTCGCGGGAGAAACGAACGCGCCCTGCCATTGGCAGGACGAGGGCGACGGGATCCTCTCGCCGCTGGATGGCGGGAGCATCGGCGCCCTGTTCGACGTGCCGGAGGATGGCGTGTACCGGGTTTCGCTGCGGCACCGGCTCGATCCCAAAACGGCATCGCCCGTGAAGCTCGCCTTTTGGCCCCAGAAGGCCGCGGAACCCCGCGCGGGAACGGGAACGGCGACCGGCCTGACCGCCTATGCCGATGCTGGAGCGGCCCTCGATCACGTGTTTGGGGAGACGCCGCTGCCCGGCGGCCTGGCGGGCAAGGAAATCGAGAAGAAACTGCCGATCCGGTTCGAGCAAGAAACCGATCTGATCGGCATCCCCTCCGCGGCCAACCTGGTTTGGGAATACTGGGACGTGGAACTGAAGAAGGGGGTATATCGGGCGACGCTGGTGGCGGAGGACAAACAGGTTCGCGCCCAGGCCCTGTTCCTGTCCCGGAGCAAGGATTTCCGGCCGAGCTTCGGCGATCTCAAACTGAATCCTTCGTTGGGCAGAATCTATATGCGGTTCCGGGCCACGGGCAAGGGCGGGAGCAAAGGGGCCAAGGCCACGGTGAGCGCCGATCTGACCTATCACTGGCGCGGACGCTCCATTCCGGACGCGCCGCCGGGGGTGGATGCGACGGTCTGGGGCTGGGGCATCGGCCAGGCG
>CAYZVY010000450.1:0-1088 GCA_964481675.1 uncultured Verrucomicrobiota bacterium | reverse complement strand
CCGTTGCCTACAACACGGCCGACGCGGACGGCATGGCCCGCGGCATGTCCGACGCGGAGAAGCGGAAGTTAACCAAGGTCAAGGTGGGCGACGAAATCGGCACCTACACACAGCCGGACACGGTCAACGCCGACCCGGCGAAGGCAGCGGCGTTCCGCGCGTATCTCGCGGAGCAGGCGGGGCTGGAAGGATTGGATAGCGCGGCCTTCCTGGGGGTCCGGGATCTGGCCGACCTTGCGTGCATGGGCGCGCTTCCGGCGCATCCGGGCCGGTTCGAGCGGCGGCTCTTCTATCACTCCCAGCGGTTCTGCAGGCTGACGACCTGCGACGATTACCGGCCCGTGGTGCAGGCCTTCGAGCGGCATTTTCCAAACGTTCGGGTCTACAACAACTATTCGCCGCATCCCGTGTTTCTGGATGGCACGACGATGAACGGGGGCGACTGGTTCGTGCTGTGCCGGAACAAGGCCCAGACGCTGGCGTGGGGGGAGGACTGGGCCTACCTGGGCTCATGGTCGATCCGCACGGCCTGGGAGTGCACGAGCTTTTACGCCGCGCTGGTGGAGTGCGCGGCGCGCAAGCACGGGTACCCGGGGGGATTCTACGTCGGCTCGAATTGCGGCGGCAGCGCGCAGAAGATCTTCGGCTGCCTGGCGCAGGGGGTGACTTGGCTGGAGTTGTATGCCTGGGGGCCGATCGACGGGTTGGCCGAGGGCAGCAATGCCTGGAGCGACAACGAAGGGGAATACTATTCCATCCTGGCCGCGGCCTGCGCCCTGGGGCCGGCGGACGAGATCATTGCCAAGGGGCAGCGCGAGCGGAGGAGAACGGCGATCCTCTACAACCGCAGCCACGAGATGCTGCAGGGGGGCAAAGGACGTCTGAATCACGACTGGATGTGGACCTTCATCGCGCTCAAGCACGCGCGGATTCCGGTGGAGGTCATCCTCGAGGAAGATCTGAATGCCGAGGATCTGAAGCGCTACGACTGCCTGTTCGTCGGCGGGATCAACCTGGCGCCGCGGCACGTCGCCGAACTGAAGCGGTGGGTTGAGGCCGGCGGGCTCCTGATCGGCACGGGCGGGGCT
>CAYZVY010000449.1:0-2626 GCA_964481675.1 uncultured Verrucomicrobiota bacterium | reverse complement strand
ATACGTTCTGGCGTGTGTCTTTCGTGGCACGGGCTTCCAGCCCGTAGCCCGAGCGAAGGTCCGTGGACGGAATTGAGGAATAGATGAGCCTTTCGCCCCTTTTCTCCACTCCGTCCGCTTCTCTCGCTCGGCTACGGGCTGGAAGCCCGTGCCACGCTGGGGTTGCGGAGGTCTCGGGCTGAAAATACATCCACTGTCCTCATGAAATGTTCCCTGTGTTTGAACCAACAAAACGTAGCAAGACTATGAACAAAAACTCCATGCTCTTTGTCCCTGATGTTCAGGCGTTACGCGATAAGATCGCGCGGGCCGACGGCACGGTGGCCTATCTGTGGAAAAGCCTGCAGGCCCTGCCTTGCGCCGAGGGCAACCAGCGCTACTACCCGGCCTTCCTCTACCTGGTCACCGGCCGCGAGGAGTATGCCCGCACCGCCCTGGCTGAGATCAAGGCCGCCATGGCCGACTACCGCGCCGGCGACCTTTCCCTGGACGTGCAGTTCCATACCTGGTGCAACTCGGCGCCGCTGGCGCGGCTCGCCGTGATGTTCGACTGGATCGCCGACTCGCCGGTGGTGTCGGCGTCGGAGTACGCTGAAATCAAGGAGGCGCTGCTCGACTACACGCTGAAGCATCCGTACAACATCGCCAAGTCGCGCACTCTGGCCTTCGACAACCAGATCTCCGCCATGAGCTTCTGCTGCGCGCTGGTGGGCTACCTCTTCGGCGTCAAACGCGGCCGCGACCTGCGGGCCCAGCGGCTGATGGAGGCCGGGATAATGCGCTTCCCGGACATCTTTGCGCTGTCGCCGCCGGGCGGCTATTCCGGGGAGGGCTCGACCTACTTCTGCCAGATTGTGGCCCCGGTGGTGAGCTGGTACTGCGCCCTGATGGAGCAGATCACCGGCGAGGAGATCTTCACCCGCGCCTTCCCGCCCTCGAACCTTACGCCCGCGGAGGTCCTGCGCACCTACCAGAAGATCCTCAGCCCCGCGGGGTTGATGCCGCCCTGGGACCACTACGGCTGGATGCGCTGCGCCTCGCTCATGGGGCTGGCCTACCTGGCGCGCAAGACCGGCGATCCCGCCCCGCTGGCGGCCATCGAACGGCTGGGGCTCGGCGCCGAACCCGGCTACATCGCCTGGGGCAGCGACGACAAGCTGTGGACGCTGATCTGGTGGCCGGAGCAGGTGAACGCCGCGGCGGCCGGGGTCGAGCCGTTCCCGAGTTGGGCCATCGCCAATGTCGGCGGGGCGCTGACCGAACCGCGCCAGGCCTGGCGGCTGTTCCAGGCGTGGGATGCCTGCGGGCCAAGCGTCTACTGCGGCCGCGCCCAGGTGAACCCGAACATGATCGCCCTGGAATGCTGGGGCTCGCCGATCTTCACCGACGGCACGCCGGTGAAAACCGGCTGCCCGCTCTTCGACTACCCGCTCGAGGCCTTCCGAGGCGTCATGGCCGTGGGCGAACTCGAGTCGCTCACCAACTACTACCGCACCTTCGTCCCCAACTGGGATCCGAAAGACTGGGTCAAGGGGTTCGGCTACGGCCTGGTCGGCGGTTCGAACTCGATCGTCATCAACGACGAAGGGCAATATTCGCCGGCCACCTCACGCGAGGGACGGCTGCACGCCTTCGCCGACCTGCCCAACCTCAAGCTGCTTGCCGGCGAAGTGGCCGACTACTACCGGCCGCATTACCCGATCGCCTCCATGGTGCGGAGTTCGCTGCTGGTGGGCGACGGCTATTACCTGGTGCGCGACACCATCCGCACCGACGGCCCGTCCCTGCGCTTCGACTGGCAGGTCTTTGCCCGCGGCACCGTCACCGCCGAGGGGGAGCGCGCACACATCGTCACGCCTGAAGGCGTCCAGGTGGACGTCCTGCCGCTGAATCCGGAGGCGCGCCTGAGCCTCACCCCGGCGCCGGGGTATCCGTTCGGTATCGAAGACCGTTCCACGCGCATCCGCTACCGCGTGGAGGGCGCGACGGCGGATCTGCCCTTCCTGCTGGTGCCGCGCCGCCCCTTCGCGCCGTTGGCGGACCTTTGCGCCGGCTGGACGGCCAGGCGCCAGGGCGAGACCGAGGGGCTCGCGGCGGGACTCGCCGCGGGCGTCCCCGGTCCGGCGGAGGGGGTCGCACGGGTGCCCGCCGACGAGATCGGCCTGGTACCCGGTGACGGCCATGACGGCTGGGTCTGGGGCAGCCGCACGTTCACCGTACCGGCTGCGGCCCGCGGGCAACGGCTCTTTCTGCATGTGGCGTCGCGGGTGCATGCGCTTCGCGTCTGGGTCAACGGCGCGGAAGCGCCATTGCCCGACCGCACGTGCCACACCGATTACCCGGGCGCCTGGTACGTCCCGGCGCTGGTGGAGATCAACGGCCTGCTGCAGCCGGGAACGAACGTCCTGACCCTCGCCGGCCCCACCTGCCAGGGCAAGCTGGTCAATGGCGCCGTGGAACTGATGGCTGCCACCGAATTGCCGTCCTTGCCGCAGGTGACGGTGCTCGCCCCCGGCCACTACCGGGTCACGGGTCCGCAGGGACAGGACGAAATCATCCTGGCCGGTGGCGACGGCCGCATCGCCACGCCCGACCTCACCGCCGACGCCCAGGCGGTCGTGCTGCG
>CAYZVY010000448.1:0-2627 GCA_964481675.1 uncultured Verrucomicrobiota bacterium | reverse complement strand
CTGACCCCTGAACCCCGAACCCTGACCCCTATAGATTTCCGAACGGATTATTGCTGAATCCGTTTTTGGGCGGGGCGGGCGGGCGGGGCGCCTGGGGGCGGTTCGGTCCGCCGGACGGACGCGGAGCGGCGGCGCCGGACGCAGGCGCGCCTTTGGGCTCGCGCGGCTGGGTGCGTGCGCTGAGCGCGATCCGCTTCCGCGCGGCATCGACTTCCAGGACGCGCACCTTGATCTTGTCGCCGGCTTTCACCACGTCCGCCGGATCGCTCACATAGCGGTCGGCCAGTTCCGAAATATGCACCAGGCCGTCCTGGTGAACCCCGATGTCCACAAAGGCGCCGAAGGCGGTCACATTCGTCACGAGCCCTTCCAGCAGCATGCCGGCCTTGAGATGCTCGATCTCGGTGACGCCGTCCAGGAAGGCGGGCTTCTCGAAGGTGGCGCGCGGGTCGCGCCCCGGCTTCTTGAGCTCGGCCACGATGTCGCGGAGCGTCGGCTCGCCGACCGTTTCCGAGACATACTTCTTGATGTCGATCTTGTCGGCCAGCTCCGCGTTGCCGACCAGCGACGCCAGGGGCGTCTTGAGGTCGGCGGCCATGGTTTCCACGAGCGTGTAGCGCTCCGGATGGACGGCCGAGGAGTCGAGCGGATTCTCGGAGCCGTGGATGCGCATGAAGCCGGCGGCCTGTTCGTAGGTCTTCGGCCCCATGCCCGGAACCTTGAGCAACTGCTTGCGGTTCTTGAAGGCCCCGTTGGTGTTCCGCGTTTCCACGATCTTTTTGGCCATGGTCGGCCCGATCCCGGACACCCGCGCCAGGAGCGGCGCGCTGGCGGTGTTCAACTCCACGCCCACGTGGTTCACGCAGCTGACCACCACGTCTTCCAGCTTCTGGGCCAGCAGGGGCTGGTGAACGTCGTGCTGGTACTGGCCGACGCCGATGGACTTGGGATCGATTTTCACCAGTTCGGCCAGGGGGTCCTGGAGGCGGCGGCCGATCGAGATGGCGCCGCGGATGGTCAGGTCCAGGTCCGCGAATTCCTCGCGCGCCACTTCCGAGGCGCTGTAGATGCTGGCCCCGGACTCGTTGACGGAGATCACGATCACGTCCTTGATGCCGCCCTTGACCAGGGTGTCGCGCACGAAGGCCTCGGTCTCCCGCCCGCCGGTGCCGTTGCCGACGGCCAGGGCGAAGGGCTGGTATTTCTTGACGAACTTGAACAGCTCGATCCGGGCCTCGGTTTCCTTGCGGTCGCCCTGGCTGGGATAGATGGTGGTGGTTTCCAGGAACTTGCCGGTCGCGTCGAGGGCCGCGCACTTGCAGCCGGTGCGCAGTCCCGGGTCGATCCCGATGACCGCTTTTTCGCCGAGCGGGGCGGAGAGCAGCAGGTTGCGCAGGTTCTGGGCGAAGATCTCGACGGCCGCGCGATCGGCCTTCATCTTGACTTCCACCGTGACGTCCACTTCCACGCTGGGCGCGAGGAGCCGCTTGTAGGCGTCCTCCAGCGCGAGGTCCAGTTGCGTGGCCCAGGGGGAAACCGGGTTGACCTTGAACGCGGCGCCCATGCGGCGGACCAGGGAGTCGGACTCGACCGCGATCTTGCAGCGCAGCACGCCCTCGTTCTGGCCGCGGCGGATGGCGAGGAAGCGGTGCGACGGGATGGCGGCGATCTTTTCCTTGAAGTCGTAATACTGCTCGAACTTGGTGGGCTCGGTTGGCCTGGGCTCGGCGACTTCCGATTCGAGGACGCCCTCGCTGGCGTAGGCGAGGCGGACCATGCCGCGGATATCGGCGTCCTCCGCCACCCATTCGGCCACGATGTCGCGCGCGCCGGCAAGGGCTTCTTCGGATGAGGCCACGCCCTTTTCGGCGTTGATGAAGGCGCCGGCTTCGGTGGCCGGCACGGCGCCCATCGCCTGCTCGCGCATTTGCTGGGCGAGGGGCTCGAGCCCCTTTTCGCGGGCGATCATGGCGCGGGTGCGGCGCTTGGGCTTGAAGGGGAGGTACAGGTCTTCCAGAACCGTTTTGGTGCCGGCCTTGAGGATCTTGGCGCGCAGGGCGTCGGTGAGCTTGCCCTGATCCTCGATGGAGCGGAGGATGACGCTGCGGCGCTCTTCCATCTCGCGATGGTAGGCGAGGCGCTCCTGGATCTTGCCGATCTGCACCTCGTCGAGGTTGCCGTGGATTTCCTTGCGGTAGCGGGCGATGAAGGGAATGGTGTTCCCTTCGCCCAGCAGGCGGGCCACGGCGATGATCTGGCGGGGCGTGATCTTAAGTTCGTCGACCAGCAGGGGAATGGATTCCAGTCCCTGATCCTTTTCGGGCGATTCGGCTACCATGCAGGCAAACTCCTTGATCCATTTAAAAGCGGTTATTTTCGTGGATTGGCGGGAGTTGCACAAGATAAAACGGAAGCATTTACATGAATGGTGCAGGGACATGGCGGGCGGCGCAAGCACCGCCCCTACAACTGGGTTGAACGGTGTTGCGAACGGTGTAGGGGCGCCGCTCGCGGCGCCCGCGCTGGTTCATGATTGCCCTACTTCCCCGCCTGCAGGGCCAGAACGGTATAACAGGTCACCAGGACGGGATCGGATTCCTGCCAGCGGCCGGCGTTGTTGACCCAGA
>CAYZVY010000447.1:0-2628 GCA_964481675.1 uncultured Verrucomicrobiota bacterium | reverse complement strand
TCGAACGGGCCGGCGGTGGGCGAGAGGATGAGGCGCCGGCCGGCCGCCTCCTCGAGGACAGCGTGCACGGCGCGCTCCATCTCTTCCGCGGAGCGGGAGCGGAATTCGTCGTACTGGATGTTGCCGATCAGCGTGATGCGGTCGCCAACGAGGCCATACGCCTGGTCCAGGGTGCAGTTGCCCACGGGCGGCGCCTCGATCGTGTGCAGGCCGTCGGGCGCCATCTCCACGAAATCGGGCAGCACCTCGCGGATCTGGCCGTGGTAATGCTGGATCACCTTTTTGCCGTAGCTGTGGATCAGCGCGATCAGCTCCTTCTCGAACGGCACCAGCCAGCGGCGGAACGTCTCGAGGCGCAGCAGCGGCGGCGAGGCCAGCTCGCTGCCGACCAGGAAATAGACGTCGGCCAGGTCGCGCTCCAGCGTGTAGCGGTAAATCAGGCGCAGGCGGACCATAAAGCGTTTCAGCAGTTCCTCCACAAGGTCCGCATGAGTCAGCGACCAGATGGCGTAGGATTCGAGATTGGACTGGTGGTAGAGCGGGCCGACCGGGGATCCGAGGTCGAGCATCATGGAGCCCGCGTCGGGCGGGAATTCCGCCTTTTCGCGGAGGTAGCCCGGCAGCTGGCGGTCCAGCGCGGCCGTGATGCGGGCGGGGTCCGTCTCCACCGGGAGGGAGGCATAGAACTCCAGGTCGGCATCGTCGTCCAGCAGCTTTTTGCCGGAGCCCGAATAGATCGCCTTCCCCCGGTAGTCCAGAACGGCGCGCTCCCCGCCGCCGGGAATCGGCTCCTTGCGGGTGGTGACGTCGGCCGTATGGAGCGGGGCCCCCAGATTCCGGCGGTCGAGCATGATGACGCCCCGCTCGCGCGAGGCCTCGAAGACGGGCTTGTAGAGGGGATGCGTCCGCACGTCCACGTAATACGAGACGGGGTGATAGGGGAAAAGGAGCCAGACGGGGACCCGGTCGGTCGGCCGCCCCTCGAGCGAGGCCATCAGGCGTTCGCGCGGCGTCATGGCGTGCGTGTTTGGAAACAGAGGCGTCATGGAGCTGGCTTGGGGGCGGGGGAGTCGGGGGATTTGGATTTCAACTCGGCCAGCTGGCCGCGGAGGGCTGCCAGCTCGGCCTGGTCGGCGCCCGACTTCGCCTGGAGCGCCTGGAGCGCCAGCTCGGCCGCCGCCTTGGCGGTCGTCAGCTCCTGTGCCGCCTTTTTGGCGGTGCCCAGCTCGGTCCGCAGGTTGGCCAGATCCTGGTCGCGCGTGGCGAGGCGCGCGGTCTTGTCGGCATCCATGCCGCGCAGGCGGACGATTTCGTTGCTGGCGGAGAGCGCGCCGGCCTGGAGGGTGCGCAGCGCGGCGTCGGCCTGGCTTTTCGCCCCCTGCAGCTCCTGGTACTGGCTGCGCAGCGCGGCGAGCTGGGTTTCGAGCCGGACGCTTTCCTCCGACAGGCGGGCGATCTCGGCGCGCAGCTTGTCGTGCTGCTGCACCGCCGTGCCGTCCTGCGTGGCGGCCACGCGGGCGGCGGCGTTGGTGGCGTCGCTCAATTGCGCGCCCACGGCCGCCAGCTCAGCCTGGAGCGCGTCGCGGGACCGGGTGGCGGCGGTTTCCTTTTCCGCCAGCGTTGCGCTTTCCAGGGAGAGTTTCCGGTTCTCCACCTGGAGGGCGCGGGCGTTTTTCTGGATGCGCAGCAGCGCGGCCACGAGGGCCCCGCCGAGCAGCAGGATGAGGAGCACGCGGAACAGGGTGCGGGTCACAGGTCTTCCTCCCGGGGTTTGTCAACCAGCTCGAACAGGTGCCACCGGTCCCATTTGGCTGTCAGAAGCGTGTTGCCGTATCCCCGGGCGTAGATGCCGGGGAATTTGCGGTGGATGCTCTCGGTGGCCTCGCGGCTTTCGGGCCGGGGAACGAGCAGGAACAGCGTCCGGCCCGCGTATTCGCGCCTGGCGCGGCTGAAATCGAAATCCAGCTCCCGGAGGAGATTCGGGTCGCGGTTCCCGTCGAGCATGGGGAACGACTCGTAGCCGCACACATACACGGTGGCGAAGGGCGTCTGCGAGTCGACGAGCGCCTTGATCTCCGCCAGCATGTCGCGGCTGTCCTCGCGCAGCGGCGGCGGGCCCGCGGGGACGGGATTCCAGGCCGCGGGCCGCAGGCCGAGGAGCAGCAGCGGGATCAGCACGCCGGCGGCGGCGAGGCCCGTTTTCGCGGCCGGCCAGCCGCGGGGCACGAAGCCGGCCAGGCGGGCCAGGCAGACGGCCGCGAGGACGGGAATGCCCAGGAGGAACACGGGAGCGTCCCACAGGCAGCCCAGCGCGTCGAGCGCGGCCGCGAGAAGGGCCATGGCCAGCGTCAGCGCCGCGAGTGAGGCGCCGGCCGACTCCCGGCGCACCAGGGCGATCGGGAGCAGCAGGGCGGGAAACGCCAGCGGCAGCCACCAGGCGGGGTCCGCCCACGGCAGGGCCGGCGACGGGAACGGCTGGCTGGCGGGCGCCAGGCTGCCCAGGCCGCGGAGGAAGTAGAGAGCGTCGCCCATGATCAGCCAGTTGCCCATGACCCAGAGGCTCACGCCGTAGGCCCAGGGCAGCAGGCCCAGGATCAGGATGGCCTGGCGCTGGCCCGGCAGGCGCGG
>CAYZVY010000446.1:0-2628 GCA_964481675.1 uncultured Verrucomicrobiota bacterium | reverse complement strand
TGTCGGAGGCGGCGTCGATCGCCATCCACACCACGCTGTGGCTGGCCCAGCAGGAGGACCGGCTGGCCCGCTCCGGCGACGTGTGCAAGCTCTTCGGTTTCTCCGAGGCGCACTTTGCCAAGGTCATGCAGGCCCTCAGCCGAGCCGGCCTGGTGGAGTCCGTCCGCGGCCCCCGCGGGGGCACGCGCCTTGCCAAGCCCGCCGGCGCCATCAGCCTGCTCGAGGTCTACGAGGCGCTCGACGGGCCGTTCAACGACGACCGCTGCCTGCTCAGCCCCCGGATCTGCTCCACGCGCTGCTGCCCCCTCGGCCGCGAGATCACCAAGCTCAACCGCGGCCTCCGCCGGACCCTCGCCTCCGCCACCCTGGAGACGATGGCCGGCGCCACCGACTGGTCCGGCTTGGGCGAACGCGGCAAAGCTTCCCTTTCCAGAGTCAGAACGAAAAAGACGGCAACCAAGACCCCCCAGGAGAAATAACGATGAGCGAGACTATGTTCTGTTTCCAGTGCGAACAGGCGGCCGGTGGAAAAGGCTGCACCAGCAGCGGCGTCTGCGGGAAAAAGCCCGAGGTGTCCGACGGGCAGGACCAGCTGACCGGCGCCCTGATCGGCCTGGCCCGCGCGGCCGAAGGCAAGGCGACTGATACGGCGACTGACGACCTCGTCATGCTCTCCCTGTTCGCCACCGTGACCAACGTCAGCTTTGATGCCGGCCGGATCGACTCCCTGATCCGCGACGTGCGCGCTGCGGCCGCCCGGCTGGGCAAGGCCCCCGAGTTCGCGCCCCACGACCTGTTCCACGGCAATCCTGACATCGTCTCCCTGCGCTCCACGCTCCTCTTCGGCCTGCGCGGCATGGCCGCCTATGCCTGGCACGCCGCGGCCCTGGGCGTCCGCGATCCCGCCGTCGTCGCCTGGCACTACAAGGGCCTGCGCGAAATCGGCAAGGACCACGACGTGGCCGGCTGGCTGGGCCTGATCATGGAGTTCGGCAAGGTCAACTTCGCCTGCATGGCGTCGCTGGACAAGGCCAACACCGACACCTACGGCCATCCCGCGCCGGCGACGGTGTCGACCGGCCGGGACAAGGGCCCGTTCATCGTGGTGACGGGCCATGACCTGCTGGACCTTAAGCAGCTGCTGGACCAGACCGAGGGCAAGGGCATCAACATCTACACCCACGGTGAGATGCTGCCCGCGCACGGCTATCCCGGGCTGCGGAAATACAAGCACCTCAAGGGCCACTACGGCACCGCCTGGCAGAACCAGCAGAAGGAGTTCGCCGACCTCCCCGGCGCGGTTCTCTATACGACGAACTGCATCATGCCGCCCAGGACCTACGGCGACCGCCTCTTCACCACCTCCGTGGTCTCGTTCCCCGGCGTGGCTCACATTCCGGACGGCGCGAACGGCGTCAAGGATTTCGGGCCGGTCATCAGGAAGGCCCTGGAGCTGGGCGGCTGGCCGCAGACGGTGGACGGCAAGACGCTGACGACGGGCTTCGCCCGCAACACGGTTCTGGGCGTGGCCGGCACGGTGATCGACGCGGTCAAGAGCGGCGCGCTGAAGCACATCTTCCTGGTTGGCGGCTGCGACGGCGCCAAGCCGGGCCGCAACTACTACACCGAGTTCGCGGAGAAGGCCCCGAAGAACACGGTCATCCTCACCCTGGCGTGCGGCAAGTTCCGGCTCAATCACCTGGACCTCGGGACCCTGGGCGGACTGCCCCGGCTGCTCGACATGGGGCAGTGCAACGACGCCTACTCGGCCATTGTGGTGGCCGTGGAGCTGGCCAAGGCATTCAACTGCACCGTGAACGACCTGCCCCTGACGCTGATCCTGTCCTGGTATGAGCAGAAGGCGGTCTGCATCCTGCTCACCCTGCTGGCGCTTGGCGTGAAGAATATCCGGCTGGGCCCGAGCCTGCCGGCCTTCGTCTCGCCCGCCGTGCTGGATGTGCTGGTCAACCAGTTCGGCCTCAAGCCCATCACCACCCCGGATGCTGATCTGAAGGCGATCCTGGGATAATCGTTCCCCCCCCCTGAAAAGGCGCGGCTCGAAAGGGCCGCGCCTTTTCTTTTCGCGGTCCGTCTTCAGAATCGTGTGTCTTCAAAATCGTGATGCAGGATCCGGGGAAATAGGCTAGAATGTCTCCATGAAAAGGGTCCACGTCGGCTTATATGGCATCAACGGGCATCAGCTCCGGCGGCAATTGGAAGCGAATCCCCGCGCCGTCTGCCGCGGTTTTTCCGGCTTTCCGCGCGACCGGCTGGCTCCTTCTCTCCAGCAGGACCGCGAGGTGCGGGAGTACGGATCCCTGGACGCCATGCTGGCTGATCCCGGGATCGGGCTGGTCAGCCTCTGCTCCCCCCGGCGCGACGGCCAAGGGCGTGACGCCATGGCCTGCCTTGAGGCGGGCAAGCATGTTTACGCGGAGAAGCCCTGCGCCTTCAGCGAGACCGAGCTGGAGGCCCTGCTGGCGGCGGCGGCCGCGCGAAACCTGACCTTTCACGAAATGGCGGGTTCGGCGTTCGCGCAGCCGTATCGTGAAATGGGCCGCCTAGTGCGGGCCGGCATGCTGGGCGCCGTGGTCCAGGCGTGGGCGCAGAAATCGTATCCGTGGTCGC
>CAYZVY010000445.1:0-2651 GCA_964481675.1 uncultured Verrucomicrobiota bacterium | reverse complement strand
GAGATGGCGCGAGAATTGGCGGAGGGGGAATACGACAAGTTTCATGCCCGGCGCATCGCGGAATCGACGGCGGTCTTGTCGGATTTCGACAAGACCGTCAAGAGGCTGACGCCTGGCAAGAAAGGGATCAAGAAATGACCGCCGATCAGCCCGCTTTGCGTTAGCTGCGCCGGCAATATGCAGGAGCAGGTCGGACTCAATCTTTTTGGCCACAAAAGAACACAAAGATCTCAAAGAATTTGCTGATCTTTGCGTTCTTTGCGTTCTTTTGCGGCTAATCCAGTTTTGGTTTTGTTGTTATTGTTTCCCGAACGGGAGGGCGGGGGTAATCATGGGTGTGACAACCCACTATCGCGGGATGTTGGACGATCCGGGGCGGGAGGATGATCATTTCGTTGAGATCACCGAAATGATCGAGATCGGGAAGTGTGGAGAGCGCAATTAAACGCTTTCGAGGAAGTCGGCCAGATGAGGGGCGAAGCCGGGTTCCAAATGCTGGACTGCCCGTTTCATCATGGCGAGGGCGGGGGGGATGTGCCGGGCGAAGCCGGCGGTGGGGGGATTGGCGCCCAGCCGGGCATAGGCGCCCAGCGCCTGGGCCAGCCGCTGGACGGCGGCCGTCCAGAACAGTTCGGCGGGCAGGTCGACCCCCGCTTTCCGCCGGTAATCGTCCAGCAGGATTCCCTGTTCCCATTCGGTCAGCGATACATACGGATCCGCCAGCAGGGAGGCGATGTCATAAGCCGCCGCTCCGTAGCGCATGCCCTGGTAATCGATCAGGAGCGGGCCCTTCGGCGTGAGGATGACGTTCGTCGACTGCAGGTCCCGGTGAATCAGCACGCGCGGCAGGGCCTGCAGCCGGTCGGCCACGCGGCGCAGGTCGGCGGCGATCGGCGTGGTCTGGCGGGGCGACAGCGTGAGGCGGCGCTGCAGGAAGTGATGGACGAAATACAGCCGCTCCCACCGGTATAATTTTGGCGTAAATCCTGCCACCAGGCGCAGGGGCGACTCATGCGCCGCGCGGGTGCCGGCCGTGTGCAGGCGCGCCGCCAGGGTCAGCACGGGCCGGTACAGCGCCAGCCGCTCCGCCTCGCCGGCTCCGGCCAGCGCGGCCAGCAGGTCGCGCCGGCCCGCGTCTTCCAGCAGGATCAGGCGGCGGCGGGGATCGTGGCCGAGCAGCCGGGGCACGCGGATGCCGTGCTCCAGCAGGAAGCGGGTGTGGCCGGCGTAGAGCGTATTCTCGTGCCGCTCCTTCCCATACAGGATCAGGATGGCGCTCTTCCCGTCATGCTGCAGGCGCAGGAACGAGCGGTCCGAGCCGCGCGGGCCCAGCGGCAGGGCCGTTGTGGCGCCCGGCGGCCAGCCATGCGCCGTCAGGAAGCTCGCGGCTTCCGGCAGCACGCCGGCATCCACGGCCAGGCCGGTCACATCGCCCTGGACCCGCACGCCTTCCGCCACGACCGCATTTTCCAGGCGCGCCCCGGCGTCAACCCGGGCGCCCCTCCACAGAATGCAGTTGCGCAACTGCGCGCCGGGCTCGACCTGCGCCTCCGGCGAGGCCGAGGCAAAGCCTTCCACGCGCACACCGCGGCGGCGCAAGGCCCGGAGCGCGGCGGGCGCTTTCGGGTCGTAGAGCCGGCCGCCCGGCTTTCCCGTTTTCCAGGCCGCCTCGATGGCGGCATGGGCGCCCAGGTATTCGGAGAGGATGCCGATGTCTTCCCAGTAGGAATGGGGAACAAAAACGCCGGCCACGCGGCGGCCGGCGGCCATGGCGTTGCGGTAGCCGCCGATGATGGTGGAAAAGGGTTCGTCGGGCAGAAAGCGGAGCACGTCGGGGTGAACCAGATGCAGGCCGCTGAAGGTGGCCAGCCCGGGAGCGCCGGGCGCGGGCGCGGCGAAATCGGCCACGAACCCGTTTTTCAGAACCACGGTGCGGGGGCCGGCGTCCGGCACCATCCAGAGCGCCGCCAGCGGTTTGGCGGGGCCGTAAAAGGCCTTGAGCAGCGGGGCCGGATCGAGTTCGGCCATGACGTCGGCGTTGATCAGCCAGAAGGGGCGGCGGCCCAGGAACCAGGCGCCGTGGCGGAGGGCTCCGCCGGTGCCGAGCGGCTTGAGCGGCTCGAAGGAAAAGTTCAGGCGGATCCGGCCCGTCCAGGCCCGCGCGGTTTCCAGGACGGCCATCGGCTCGTGGTGCAGGTTGATGAGCGCGTCGCGCACGCCCCAGGATTCCAGCAGGTCCAGCACATGGTGCAGGGCCGGCCGGTTCCAGACGGGCAGGCAGGCCTTGGGCATGGTCTGGGTCAGGGGCCGCAGCCGGGTGGCGAGGCCCGCGGCGAGGATGACGGCCTGGGTGGGGGGGGCGTGTTTCATGGGGCGGGGTAGAGCAGCGCGCCGGCCCGGGAGCGGGCAAAGTCGCGCAAGCCCGGCGACCATCCGGCGGCGACCGCGGCGGCGGACTGGCCGTCCTGCAGCGCGAGCCGGACGGCGGCGGTGCCGTAGAGTTTGTCAAAAAAATCGGGACGGCTTCCGGCGGCCTGCCAGACGCGGCGGCGGCCGTGCAGCCGCTGCAGCCCCGCCAGGATGGCCACGGAGGTCAGCACGGGGCGGAAGCGGGCGGGGTCGGTGACGGTCATGCGGAGGCCGGGGATGAG
>CAYZVY010000444.1:0-2658 GCA_964481675.1 uncultured Verrucomicrobiota bacterium | reverse complement strand
GGTAGGGCGAACCGTCCCGGTGAGCCGTCATGCGCCTGGCTTCGTCGCTGAAGGTGGGAGCGCGGCCTGCCCTGAGCGAAGTCGAAGGGCACCGTCCGCGCGATCAGGCGAAAGCATGGTGTATCTCGCGCCAACGGTGTGGCGCTCCCACCTTCAGGCGCTGGCATGATGCAGGGCTTTGCATCACGGCTCGGCCGCCCTTCGGCAAGCTCAGGGCAGGGAGGCCTCGCCCTACCCGCTGCGCGAACCCACTTATGCCTTCGCCGGCCGCTGGTATTCTTCCGGCTTGTCCGGCCATAGCAGTTCGGGATTGGCGGACCGCTGCCAGCGGAGGATGCGGCCTTCGTCGGGCAGCGCCGCATAGGTCATCAGCGTGTAGCCGATCAGCCCCTGTTTCGGATGCAGCCGCAGGCCGTCCTTGCGCAATCCCGCGGGCCAGGCGGTGGTGAAGAGCCGGATCAGCTCATCCAGCTTCGGCCTCGCCGGCAAGGCGTCCAGCCCCTTCGCCAGCGCGGACTCGAATTTCCACGCGCCGTTCCAGAACGCCATGTCGGGCCCGTCCAGCGGCTGCTGATAGAGCCGCAGGTATTTTTCCCGCTGGGCCCGCTGGTAGCGGCCCTGGGGCGAATCCGGGTTCCGGCAGGTCATGCCGCTGATGTGGCTGCGGCCGTCGGGCCCCGGATAAAACACCTCGATAAAATTGTAGCTGCACTTCTCAACCGCCGCCGACCGCTTCCGGCTGTCGTGCAGCAGCATGTTCCCCCGGGCCCAGAACGAGGAATAGCGCGTCAGGAAATCGACCGCCGACGGGACGTCGTCCGCATACTGGGTGAACATCGCGAGGACCGGCAGCGGAAAGATCTCCGGGGGCTCGTCGTCGAGATGAAGCCCGCTTCCCACCCCGTCCGTAAACAGCGTCTGGCCGGGGTTGGCGAAATGATCCCGCATCGGCCCCTCGGGCTTCCAGTGCGTGGCGGGGTCGTCGAGATTCTTGATGTGGATGCGCCCGTGATCCGACTCGGGAATATAGGCCACGCGGCATTTCTCGTCCTGCGCCGGCGCGGCGATGCCCAGGCCGCGGAAGGCCAGGTAGTTGTGCAGGCTGCGGTAGGACGCCAGCTCCAGGTCGGTGAGGTTCGCCAGGGCCTGCAACTCGCGGTTCACGGCCAGGGCATAGTCCACCCAGGGCTTCGCCTCGGGATACGCCGTGAACGAGGGAATCCGCGCCATCGCCTCTCGGTGATAGGCCACGAGGCCCTTGAGCAGCACCTCGGGATCCAGGTACGGGGCGTCGGTGAGCACGCGCTTCAGCGGAAAGTTCAACATGGCTTCCCGGTTGGCAAGGATGGCGTCGGCCTCGCGTCGGGCAGTCTCCAGGGCATTCGGAATCCGGACCGGCATGATTGTTCTCCTGTCAAAAACGCGTGAGACGGTTCCCATGCGCATTCCTTTATGATACGATATCCGCGGCGGGTATGAAACCCGTTTTTATGCGGACCATCCTCCATCTCGACATGGACGCCTTTTTCGCGGCCATCGAACAGCACGACCGGCCCGAGCTGCGAGGCAAGCCCGTGGTCATCGGCTCCGCGCCGGACAAGCGCGGCGTGGTGTCGACCGCCTCCTACGAGGCCCGGAAGTTCGGCATCCATTCGGCCATGCCCTCCCGCACCGCCTACCGCCTCTGCCCGGAGGCCATTTTCGTGCACCCCCGCATGGCGCGTTACGCGGAAGTGTCGGACCAGATCATGGCGATCATGGAAAGCTACACCCCCGACATCGAGCCGGTGTCGGTGGACGAGGCGTTTCTCGACCTGGGCGGCGTGCTGCACTTCTGGCCGTCGGCCGAAGCCCTGGCACGCGCCCTGAAGGCCCGCATCCGCGCCGAGCTGGGCTTGTCGGCCTCCGTCGGCATCGCCTCCAACAAGTTCCTGGCCAAGCTGGGCAGCGACCTGCGCAAGCCCGACGGCCTGACCCTCATGCCGACGGAGCCCGCCGCCATTGCCGCGTTCCTGGCGCCCCTGCCGGTGACGCGCATCTACGGCGTGGGCGACGCCACGGCCCAGGTGCTGAAGAACCACGGCCTCACGACCATAGGCCAGATCCAGGCGCTGCCGAGGAACCAGCTCGAAACCCTGTTCGGCCCGTCCTTTGCGGACCACCTGTATGCGCTGGCCCGCGGCGAGGACAGCCGCGCCCTGGTCATGCACTGGGAGGAGAAGAGCATTTCCAACGAGACGACATTCGACGAGGACTGCGCCGCGCCGGACGTGCTGCGGCAGACGCTGCTGGAGCTGGTCGAGCAGGTGGGCCGCCGCCTGCGCCGCCACCGCAAGCGGGCCCGCACGGTGACGATCAAGATCCGGTTCCCCGACTTCAAAACCATCACCCGCCAGGCGTCCCTGCCCCAGCCGACCGACACCGACCGGGAGCTGATCCGCGCCGCCTTCGCGCTGTATGACAGACAGGCCATCAAAGGGGCGCTGCGCCTGCTGGGCTTCGGCGTCTCCAACCTGGTCGCGCCCGGCCAGGCGCCGCCGGCCCAGGCGCTGCTGTTCGAGGATCACCCTCCCGAGCGGCGGAAAAAGGACGAGCGACTGGACAAAGCCGTGGATGCGGTTCGCGAAAAATTCGGAACGGACGCGCTCAAGCGGCTGG
>CAYZVY010000443.1:0-2667 GCA_964481675.1 uncultured Verrucomicrobiota bacterium | reverse complement strand
CCCGCCTTGGCCAGGATGGCGGCGGCGGTCAGCCCGCCGATCCCGCTCCCGATCACGGCCACGTCGCAGACACAGGTTTCAGTGTTCGGTGTTCGGTGTTCAGTCAGGCATCCGGACATACTCCGGTCATCGATCTTGGGACACTCCGCAAGTCGTTTGGGCTTCATGGCTTATCGGCCCCTCCCTGAACACCGAACACTGAACACTTTCCTTGGTTAGTTATAGAGATGGACCGTATGGTGAGAACACCTGGAAGACAAGCCCCAAAAGAAACCTTGCCCGCTTCCGGCCGTTTCTTTATAGAGGCGCGCGTGAAAGTGCTGCTCATCAGACCGCCTGTCTTCCTGAAGATCGCCGCGCGGTTTCATGACTTTCTCCATCTCGAGCCGCTGGACCTCGAAATCGTCGCCGCCGGCATCCCGGCGCCGCATGAGACCCGCCTGCTGGATTTATCGCTCAGCCGCTCGCCCGTGAGCGACTTCGAGGCCGCCCTGAAGGCATTTCAACCGGACATCACCGGGTTTGGCGGCTACTCCAACCAGGCCGGCAATGTCAAAACCCTGGCCCGGCTGGCCAAACAGATCCGGCCAGACACCGTTGTCATCGTCGGCGGCGTCCATGCCACCATCATGCCGGAGGATTACCGCCTGCCCGGCACGATCGATATCGTCGTTCGTGGCGAAGGCGCCACCGCCATGGGCGAGTTGCTTCCCGCCCTCGCCGCTGGCCGCCCGGTCCCCGAAAGCGATCATCTCCTGCCGACCGCCTCGGCCAACTTCGCGGCCCTCGCCGCCACCCCGCCCCCCGCCCTGCCGGAGTATGACAAGGTCCCCTGGCCGCGCCGCGACCTGGTCGACCGTTCCCGTTATTTCTGCGTCTGGGCCGGCGCGCCCGGCGAGCGGGTGCCCACGCTCTTCCCGCGCGTCGCCACGCTGCGCACCAGCACCGGGTGCCCGCACCGCTGCAATTTCTGCGTGGTCCACCACCTGGCCAACGGCCGCTACCTCCAGCGTGAGCCCGAGGATGTGGTGGCCGAGATCGCCGCCGTGCCGGAAAGCCACATCTACTTCGTCGACGACGAGATGTTCATCAACGCCAGGCGCGCCGAAAGCATCGCCCGGCTCCTGCTCGAACGCGGCATCCGCAAGCGCTATATCAGCTGGGCGCGCAGCGACACGATCTGCCGCCAGCCGGACCTCTTCCGCCTGTGGAAAACCGCCGGGCTCGAGGTCGTCTACGTGGGCCTCGAATCGCTCGAACGCCAGACACTGGTGGACTACAACAAGGGCTACACGCCGGACACCAATCTAAAGGCCGTCGGGATTCTCCGGGAACTCGGCATCATTCTCCACGCCGCGCTGATGGTGAACCCCGACTTCCAGGCGCAGGATTTCATCCGCCTGCGCAAGTCCATCGCCCTGCTCGCGCCCGCCGAGATTTCCTTCACCGTGTTTTCGCCGCCGCCGGGCACGCCGCTGTGGGCCGAGCACAAGGACCGGTTCATCGTCAAGGATCCCTGCGCGTTCTACGACTGCATGCACACGATCCTGCCCACAAAACTCCCGCTGAAGACGTTCTACCGCTACTTCTCGCTCCTCTACCTTTTCGGGTTCCGGCAGAATCCCTGGCGGCAACGCCGCATCAAGGCGCCGCTCAGGGACATGGCCCGCATGTTCGGCGCCGGCGCCCGGTGCGGCCACGCGCTGCAAACCATCTACAAAGACTACGACAGGTCGCTATGGTAACCCGCATCCTCCTGGTGCACCCGCTGGGTTACCGGGCCGATGCCGCCGCCCACGACATCGCCCGCCTGGCGAATATCATGCCGCCCATCGGGCTCGCCAGCCTGGCCGCCTGGCTGGATCGGCAGGGCTTTGAAACCACGGTGGTGGATTGCTATGCCAAACCCGACTCCCGGAGCCGCCTCCGTGAAATCCTGCAGGACCGCCGCCCCGCCATCCTCGGCCTGAGCTGCACCACCTCGAGCTTCCTCGACGGCATCGAAATCGCCGCCTGGGCCAAGTCCCTGGTCCCCACCCTCAAGACCGTCATGGGCGGCCCGCACGTCTCGGCCCTGAAAACCGGCGTCCTCGACGGGTTCCCCGCGCTCGACTTCGGGGTGGTGGGTGAAGGCGAAGAGACGCTGGCCGAGCTGGCCGGGGGCGCCTGGGAGCACCCGGAAGCGGTCAAGGGGCTCGTCTATCGCGACGCGGACGGCCGCCCCCGTTTCACCGGTTACCGGGACCGGCTGCTGGACCTGGATCAGCTCCCCTTCCCCGCCTACGACAAGCTTGACGGCTATCCGGCCGCCTACAAGCTCCCGATCTTCAACTATCCCCGCGCCCCCAACTCGAGCTGTGTGTCCAGCCGCGGCTGCCCCTACGCCTGCTCCTACTGCGACCGGTCGGTCTTCGGCCCGAGCTTCCGCTTCAATTCCGCCGACTACATGGTCGCCCACATCCGCCACCTGCGCGAACGCTTCGGCGTCCGGCACATCAACTTCTACGACGACCAATTCACGTTCAACCGCAAACGCGTGGAAGAGTTCGCCCGTCAACTGCTCGCGCGGCCGGCGGGCATCACCTACAACTGCGCCGCCCGGGCCGAGCACCTCGACGAGGAACTCCTGCGCCTGATGAAGGCGTCGGGCTGCTGGATGATCAGCCT
>CAYZVY010000442.1:0-2686 GCA_964481675.1 uncultured Verrucomicrobiota bacterium | reverse complement strand
GGTCGCATCCAGACAGGCGACGGAGAGCCCGACCACCAGCGGCGCCAGCAGGGGCGTCAGGACCCGGAACGTAAACTGGTTGACCCACACGGAGACCGGTTGGACGGCCTGGGCGACATAGTACGTGCAGTCGCCTGCGCCCGTATCACGCTGCTGCCGCCGTCAGGGCGGGGGGTTGATCGGCTCGACACGGTCACGGCCCGGCTTGAGCCAGTAGCAGGTCCGGTCGGGGAAAGCCGCCGCCACGAGCCTGTTTTTCTCGCCCCAGTTGGCCACGACCAGTGGGTCGCTGCGCACGCCCTGCGGATTGAATACCAGTTGGCGACCAACGTCTTCCCGAAACCCGGTTACGAAGACGAGGGCGTGCGGCGGCGCCTGGCGCAAGGCGGCCCAGGCGCGGGTGTCCTGGGTTCGATCCTTGCGCGTGCGACGGGCCTCCTGCTTCATAAAGGCGAGACTTGCGCCAACCAGGGCGAGCGTCAGGACGACAAACAGGCCCGGAGCGTACCGCCAGCGCCGGAGTCGTGCGGCTGCCAGACCGACCAGTGTGATGGCGAACGGCAGCGTTTCGAAATAGTAGTAGGGACCGCAGGTGTTGAACCCCGGGAAACTGAACGCGACATGACCCAGGACGATTGCCAGCAGGCAGCCCGCGCACACCGGGGTCCAGGCGGCCGACCAGCCGATCACCGCGGCGGCGCCCAGCACCAGCAGCGAGCCGGGTGAACCCCACAGCCAACGATCCAGGAGCCGCAGATTCTGTACGGCCATTTGCAGGCCTTCCCACAGGCGGTGGCTGTCGGAAAACCCCAGCGCCCACTCATCTGCATAGTACAGGTGGATCGATTGTGACGGGTCGCCGAGCGCAAGGTGATTGTAGAGCAGATAGGCGCCGACCCCGGCGAGGGCGGTCAGGCCGAAAAGCGTCGACCCGAGCCACTGCGAGCCGCGTCGCCAGCGCAAGGCCAGTCGCACGGCGGCATCCAGCCCGAGGGGCAGGGCGATCAGCAGGCCGGTGTACGTACGGTTCAAGAACAGAAACCCCCAGGCCACTCCCGCCACGGCCGCCCATCGGGCGTGTCCGCCGCTCTGCCAGCGCACGTAGGCCCACCACAGGACCGAGACGGCCATCAAGCCGCTGGTGTGGCTCAGCAGGGTCCCGTGCATGAACTGGAAATAAGGGGAGAAAAGCAGCGCGAGGCAGACCGCCAGCGCAGACCCACCCAGCCACAGGGCGCTGCCGCTGAGGAACCAGACGCTGACCGCCGCCGCCAGGGCCACCATGAGCCGGGGCTGGCCCAGTCGGACACCAGGGAGCAGCCATAGCGCATGAGCGGGCGGATACCGGGACAACCAGCCGACCTGTGAATCCATGATAATCATCTCATGGTGAAAGGCCGGGGGCACCGGCGGGCAGGGGCGTGTGAGCCGGCCTTCCAGAAACGTTTGTGCCTGGAAGACATAGCTGTTCTCGTCGGTTGTGACGGGGGTATTCAAGTAGACGAACTGGTTGACAAGCATTGAGCCGAGGGCGGCGGCAAGGGCGAACCCCAGCCGGGCGCGCCATGACAGCGGCGTGGCAGCAGGGCCGGTGGCGAGGAAGCGCACGGTCATCGGTGTGAGGCATCCAGGGCCGCAGGGGTGTAGTGGGGAAGAAGCAACCCCCGCAGCGCCGGAAGGTCGATGAACAACAGCACGGCACAGGCCAGGAAGGCCCCCATGACCAACAGGAGCAGGCGGCGGTCGCGATAGATCCGTTCCGGGTTCTGGACGAGGCTGTCGTCGGTGTAGGCCATGCGCATGTAGCGGCTCATGGCCAGGGCGACCAGCGGTGTGGCGAGCAGCAACTCGATGCGGTAGCGTGAGATGAAGACACCGGAGAACATGCCGAACAGGGTCACATAGGTCACAATGCTCACGACCAGGCGTGGTTCCGTATAGTACTGGAACGACTTCCGGTATTGGCCGGCGCGTGCGGGATCGTTTATGTGCCGGTACTCGGCAAACCGTTTGGCGGCCATCAGAAAGGCGCCGAACATCCAATAGGCGCCCAGCACGGAGCTCGTCGGCAGGGTCAGGATGCCGGCGGCATGCCAACCCATAGCCAGGCGGATCGGGTTGTTGACCGATTCCGAAAGCACATCGAGGTAGGGACGGTCCTTGGCCCTCAGGGGTCGGACATTGTACGCGATGCCCATCACCCACAATGCAACGCTGGACAGCAAAAAAGGCCGGTTGATCAGGGCTGCCAGAGCGAAGCCGGCGGCTGCCAGGAAAAGCCATTCCATGTATGCGGCGGAGACGCTGACCCGGCCGGACGGCACGGGCCGGCTCTTCTTGTCGGGATGGAACAGGTCGAACGGGGCGTCCAGAATCTCGTTCAGCACGTAATTGCTGGAGGCGATGAGGCAGGCGGCGACCATGCCGAGGACCAGTCGCCATGCCAGGGCCGCCTCGAGGATCCGGGGCTCGAAGAATACCGCCAGCACGATCCCGGGGATCACGAACACATTCTTCACCCAGTGCGATGGACGGGCGATATCAACATAGTCTCGGATCACAATGGGTTCCCTTGTTCCTGGTCATGCGGGCGTCCGTGCCCGGCTTCCGGCACCCGTCCGTCCGGCCATTCTCACAGACAGGCGGCGGATGGTGCGGCAGGCGGCCCGTGAAGTCAAGGAGGCGA
>CAYZVY010000441.1:0-2699 GCA_964481675.1 uncultured Verrucomicrobiota bacterium | reverse complement strand
TGTAAACGCCGGTCGAAAAGTGCGGCGGGCGGCGGTCCAATAGTGCGGCACCTGGCGCAATTGACCGCGGTTACCTTGCGCGGTCAAGCCGCTACTGAGGAGTGCGGGAGGCTGGGCCAGTGGCGCTCGTTCCCGGCGGGGACTTCGGGGCCCACCAAGCGCTCCGCCGCGCCGTCGATTTTCGTGGGCGGGCCAGCGGCGGCCACGGACTTCGAACCTCCAGTTCGCGTGGCCGCCGGTCGCGACGCGTAACGGACTGGCCACGCCCACGAAAATAGGCGCGCCCGCCGCGTCGCCGTGGCCTTGGGGCAGGGGCGCGGCGGTCGGGCTAGCGTTTTTCCAGCGCCGGCGGTTGGTGCTTGAGCCGGCGTTTGGCATCGGCCAACCGATAGCTCTGGCCGTTGGCTTCCAGGATATGAACCCGGTGGGTCAGACGGTCCAGCATCGCCCCCGTCAGCCGTTCGCTGCCCAGCACCTCGGTCCACTGCTCGAAAGGCAGGTTCGTGGTCACGATCAGGCTCGTCCGCTCGTAGGCCCGGCCCACCACGTCGAAGAGCAACTCGGCCCCGGCTTTCGAGAAGGGCACGTAGCCCAGTTCATCCAGCAACAGGAGATCCTGCCGCTCCAATTGCTTCTGCAGCCGTTGCAGGGTGCGTTCCTCCCGCGCTTCCAGCAACTGCGTGACCAGTCCCGTGGTGGTGTAGAAGCGCACCCGCTTGCCCTGGCTGCAGGCGGCAAAGCCCAGGGCGCAGGCCAGGTGCGTCTTGCCCGTGCCGGGGTTGCCCACCAGCAGGAGGTTCTCTTTCTTCGGAATGTATTCGCCCCGCAACAACTCCCGCACCAGCGGTTCGTTGAGCGAGGGCTGGGCCTTGAAATCAAAACTGTCGATGGTCTTGATCACGGGGAACTGCGCCTCCTTGATTCGTCGGTCGGTGGCGCGGCGCTCCCGATCAATCAACTCCCGCTCGACCAGCCGCAGCAGGTATTGCGGATAACTGCACCGCTCCTGACTGCACACCGCGCCCACGTTGGCGTAGTCCCGCAAAACCGTGGGCAACCGCAGAGCTTTCAAATGATGCTCCAACAACAGCAGGGAGGGATCTTTGCCGCTCATCGCCCACCTCCCAACAGCACCCCGTAGCTGCGCACATCCGGCGGCGCAATGCGGACGGCCCGCAAGTGCGGATAACCGTCCAACGAAAACACCAGGCAGCGCCAGTCCTCCCGCGGAAAGAGAAATTGGGCGATCGCATCCCGGGTGATGGCCCCCACGGCCAGCGCCTGCTCCACGGCGGCCCGCACCTCGGCCAAGGCATGCTTCTCCAGCAACCGCAGCACCCGGATGTATTCGCGGGTGCCGTCTCCGTCCCGTTCGTTTTCCAGACGGCGACGCAACACCCCAAAACACTCGGGCAAGGTCCACCCGGCCAGCGGACGGGCGTGATCCAGGGCGCCGGGCTTGCGCTCCAACAGCGCCAGATAATGCAAGGGCTCAAAATGGACCTTCTCTTTGGCCCAGATCCGCTCATGCCGCGCCACCTCCTGCCGCTGCACATACAGCCGCACCTCCTGCCAGTCGCCTTTCACGACCACCCCGCCATGCGCCCACTGCACCGGCACCGAGTAGTCGTTGCAGTCAAAGCGCACCAGCGAGAGCGAGTTGATGGTCGTCGACGCCTGACGGCAGGCCGCAAACGGCGCGGCCGGCAACGCCAGAAACGCCGCCTGATCTTCTTTGAGCAACTCTTCCTTGGCGCCTTTCTGCCCCCGCAACCGGCGCTGCCGATCCGCCACACATTGTTGCCGCAGGGCCGCATTGAGTTCCGTGAAGTCCCGCACTTGGGGCACGGGCACAAAAAAGTTCAGCCGCGTGAACTTGACTAACCCCTCCACCACGCCTTTCTCATTGCCCCGGGCCGGGCGGCAGAAGTGGTGTGCGAACAGGTAGTGGCTTTGGAGCTGGCAGAAGCCCCGCGTCAGGCGCCGGCCCTGGCCACCCCCGAGGATCTGCGCCACCGCCACCTTGGTGTTGTCATAGCTGATCCGCCGCGGCACGCCCCCGAAGAACTCGAAGGCCTGCACATGCCCCTCCCAGAACGTCTCCGTGCATTCCCGCTCAAAGGCCATCACGAACGCCGCATCGCTGTAGGGCAGCGCCAGCACGAAAAACGCCACCTTCCGCAAAACCCCGTTCATCTTCACCAGCGCCTCCCCGAAGTCCACCTGCGCCTCCCCGGGCGCGTGCACCAACGGCACAAACACTTCCTGTTGCCGCTGGGTCTTTTCTCGCACCACGTCTTTGACGATGGTATAGCCACCCGTGAAGCCCTCCGCCTGCAGCCGTTCCCAAATCCGCTTGGCCGTGTGTCGTTGCTTGCGCGGCAACGCCTGGTCCTCCTTCAGGATCTGCTCGATCCGCCCTTCAAAGGGCCCCAGCTTCTGGCGCGGTCGGGCCTGCTTTTGCTGGTAGCCCGGTGGCTCGGCGTGTTCCAGCATCTTCTGCAACGTCCGCCAGTGCATCCCCGTCTCCCGGAGGATCTGGCGCCGGCTTACTCCTTCCACCAACACTCGTCTGCGGATCTCGGTCCATTGTTCCATAACGGCATACATTCTTCACCGTGTTTGAAGGTGCCGCCCCTAGCCAGTCCCCGCCCCGTCAGACACCTGACCCCCGCCGCACTTTTCGACCGGCGTTTACA
>CAYZVY010000440.1:0-2700 GCA_964481675.1 uncultured Verrucomicrobiota bacterium | reverse complement strand
ATTGCGGCAGGCCGGCCGGCTCCTCGCAGAACATGCCGTGGCGCGTGGAGTTGCCATAGCGCGGCAAATCCATTTCCTTGTATAGCGCCTTCAGGACCTTGTCGAACGCGCGGTTGACGCGGACGATGGCGGCGTCAACCTTCTCGGGAACCTCCACCAAGTCCATCAGCAGCGGCTCCACGCCGCGCAGGGCGCACAGGCAGTCGAGCCCTCCCTGGAGATTAGGCGGGTTCACGATCAGCCGGCCGTCGAAGCGCCTGCGCATGGCGCGCAGGGTTTCGATGGTCCGATTCCACCAGGTGCCGTTCCACTCCGGCTCCAGCGGGGCGTCGTCCCAATCCGTCACGCAGGGGATCACCCAACCGGTGCGGGGGCTGTCGGGATGGACCTTCAGGTCGGCCCCGAGCAGCAGGGAAAAGTGGTCGGGGCCGAACTGCGGGCTGATGAAGGGAATGGCATCGCCGAAAAACGTGTAGCTCCGCGCCCAGGCTTCGGCCCCTGCCATCGCCGGCTCCAGCGGCCCCTCGCGGAAGCCCAACCCGTTCGGATACGGCGCGGGTTTTTCTATTTTGGGAACTTGGCACCAGAGCATGGGCGAGTCGAGCTTCTCGCCGCGCCAGTACCGCCCCCAGCGCGCGCGGGTCCGCTCGAAATCAAGCTTGAATTCCATGTCCATCCGGTTAGTAGACGGCATGACCGGTCAGGCGTCAACAGCAAATACATCCAGCGGGTTGCGGCTCGAATTCGCTATCATGGCGCATGCATGGCCCTGTTCAGCAACCGAAGGTGGGAGCGCCACACCGTTGGCGCGAGAGGCGCAGGATTTACGCATGATCGCGCGGACGGTGCCGCGCTCCCACATCCAGTGGCGAGTCTGATGCATGCGGCAGGCCAGCCCTCCATCAAAAGCACTTCAGTGCTAAACCCTTTGCATCAGGGGGAAAAATCGGGCATCTTATCGCCATTGGAGGATTCCCATGCCCGACCATTCCCGCCTCTTCCTGGATGACACCTGGATCGCCGACAGCGCCTTCCTCACCCGCACCTGGCATGCGCCGCGGAAATATCCCGAGCCCGTGCTGCAGGCGAATCCCGCCGGAAGCGACGCCTCGCCGGTCCTCTACGGCTCCGTGCTTTTCCGGGACGGCCGCTTCCATATGTGGTATCTCAACTGGAGCCGGAAACCGCGCCCCTTCGCCTGTTACGCGGTCAGCGAAGACGGCGTGCACTGGGAGAAACCCGCCCTCGGCCTGTTCGCCGCCGACAGCGGCCTGCCGCCAAACGCCTTTCTCCGCTCCGCCCACGCCGGGGGGCTGATCGACGACCTCACCGTGATCGACGATCCCGCCGACCCCGAGTGGCCGCTCAGGATTCTTTATTACGACATGCTGGGCGCCCACCGCGAAGGCGGTATCTTCGCCGCCCGGTCAAAGGACGGCTTGCGCTGGGAAAGCCTCGCCGCCGGAAAGGTGCTGAACTGGGGCGACCGCTTCAACGCCCTCCCCGTTCGCCAGAACGGCACGTTCGCGGTGTTCGGTCGCGCGCGCGTGCCCCAGACCAAGGGGCGCTCGGTCTGGCGCGCGGAAAGCGACGATCTGCTCCACTGGAGCGAGCCGGAGCAGGTTCTGACCCGGGACCTGGAAGACCCGCCGGACCTGGAAATCTATTCACTGGTCCCCTTCGCATACGAAGGCCTTCTCCTGGGCGGCATCGAGCGCATGGAGATGGCGCCCGACAAACTCGACACCGAACTGGCCTGGAGCCGCGACGCCGGCCGGACCTGGAGCCGGCCCCGCACGCGGCCCGCCTTTCTCCCGCGCGGGGCGGCCCGTTCGTTCGACGACACCTGGACCGCGCTGTCCGCGAGCCAGCCCATCCGGCGGGACGGCTACCTGTGGTTTTATTATTCCGGCCGCAGCGGCGCGCACAACGCGCCCTATCCGCTCAACCATGGCGGAATCGGGCTGGCCCTGCTGCGGGCGGACGGCTTTGCCTCGCTGCGGGCAGGAGAGCGCGAAGGGTGGATCCTGACGCCGCCTTTCGTCTGGCCGGGCGGCGACCTGGCGGTCAACGCGGACATGCGGCGCGACCTGGAGGCCCATCCGGCCTATGCGCACGGGCAGCTTGTAGCCGAAGCGCTCGATGCGGAGGGGACCGCGATCGCCGGTTTTTCCCGGATCGAATCGACTCCGTTCGCGGGCAACTCGATAGCGGGGAAGGAGGCGTTTGTCCGGCTGGGCTGGGAGGGAGGCCGGTCGCTGAACGCGCTGGCGGGCCGCACGATCCGCCTCCGCTTTTTCCTGCGCGACGGGCATCTGTACAGTTTCAAGAGCGTGAATTCATAAATCGGCGCATGCGGCCTCGCGAAGATAACGGTTCCTCATCTGAAGGTGGGAGCGCCACACCGCTGGCGCGAGATGCGCCACGCTTTCGCCTGATCGCGCGGACGGTGCCGCGCTCCCACATATAACCGCACCCTACCCCCTCCGGCGGGCGAGCAGCATCTGCACGCCAACGGACAGCACGATGACGGCGGCGCAGACGGCATACATGCTGTTGGGGTCCCCGAGCCGGGTCATGACCCATTCGCTCCCGAAGAGGCCGGCGAAGGAGCCGAGGCCCACGAGGCATTCGTTGATCCCGACATTGCGCGAGCGGTTGCCCGCGTTGGAGGCGTAGAAGACGGCGCCAAAATACATG
>CAYZVY010000439.1:0-2711 GCA_964481675.1 uncultured Verrucomicrobiota bacterium | reverse complement strand
CCATGAACACCGCCATGCCAACCGTCTTTCTCGGCCGCACCGGGGTGAAGGTCTCCCGCCTGTGCTTCGGCACCATGTCCTTCGGCGGCGACGCCGACGAGGCCACGTCCGCCGCCCTCTTCGCCCGCTGCCGCGAGGCCGGCATCAACTTCTTCGACTGCGCCAACATCTACTCCGGCGGCCGCGCCGAGGAGATCCTCGGCCGCCTGGCCGAACCGTGCCGCGACGACCTGGTGCTCACCTCCAAGGCCTACTTCCCCGCCGGCCCCGACGTCAACGCCCGCGGCTCCTCGCGGCGCCACCTGACGCTCGCGGTGGAGGCCAGCCTCAAGCGCCTCCGCACCGACCGCATCGACCTGTTCTTCCTGCACCGGTTCGACGAGCGCACGCCGCTCGAGGAGACGCTCCGGGCCGTGGAGGACCTGGTGCGCGCGGGCAAGATCCTCTACGCCGGCGCGAGCAACTTCGCCGCCTGGCAGGTCATGAAGGCGCTCGGCCTCGCCGCCCTCCGGGGCTACTCCCCGCTCGTCTGCCTCCAGCCCATGTACAACCTGGTCAAGCGCCAGGCCGAGGTGGAACTGCTCCCCATGGCGCAGGCCGAGAACCTGGGCGTCATTTCCTACAGCCCCCTCGGCGGCGGCCTGCTCTCCGGCAAATACGCGCCCGGCGCGGCGCCCCAGGGCACGCGCCTGACCAGCAACCCCATGTACAAGGTGCGCTACGGCGATGAGCGGATGCCCGAGACCGCCGCCCGCTTTTCCGCCCTGGCCCGCGAGCACGGCTTCGCGCCGGCGGCCCTGGCCGTCGCCTGGGTCGCCTCCCACCCCGCCGTCACGGCCCCCATCATCGGCGCGCGCAACACGGCCCAGCTGGAGGAGTCGCTCCAGGCCACGGCCCTGCCGATGACCCCGGAGCTACGCGCCGCCGTCTCCGCCCTCACGCCCGAGCCGCCGCCGGCCACCGACCGCAACGACGAACGGGGCGCCGCCTCGCTGAACGCCCGCTAAAGGAAGCCTCTTATGTGGCTGGACACGCTCGATAAACGGCTGGGCCGCTATGCCGTCCCGCACCTGACGCTGGTGCTGGTGATCGGCCAGGTGCTCTTCTTCATGATCGGCTCCGGGACCGCCCCGACGCTCGACCTGATGGTGCTCGACGCCAGCCGCGTGCTCAAGGGCGAGGTGTGGCGGCTGGTCACCTTCCTGTTCATCCCGCCGCGCGCCTCCCCGCTCTTCATGGCCTTTGCCTGGTACTTCTTCTATTTGATGGGCACCGCCCTGGAAAACCACTGGGGCACATTCCGGTACAACCTGTTCATCCTGCTCGGCTGGCTGGCCACGCTCGCGGCGGCCGCCCTCGCCGCGCTGTTGCCAGAAGCCCGCCTGGCGCTCCCGGCCGGCATGACCAACGTCTACCTGGGCGGCTCCGTCTTCCTGGCCTTCGCGTTCCTCTATCCGGAATTCGAGATCTATTTGTTCTTCGTCCTGCCGGTCAAGATCAAGTGGCTGGCCTGGCTCACCTGGGCCTCCTACGGGCTCTCCTTCCTGGCGGCCAGCCACTGGAGCGAGCGGTTCGCCATCCTGGCGGCCACGGCCAACTTCCTGCTCTTCTTCGGGCGCGACCTGTTCGGCACGGCCCGCTACGCCAACCGGCGCATGCTCGTCAAGACCGCGGCCGTCCGCGAGGAGCGCAAGCCCCGCCACGTCTGCCGCGTCTGCCAGGTGAACAACCTGGACAGCCCGGACCTGGATTTTCGCTACTGCACGGACTGCAAGCCCTCGCAGTGCTACTGTCCCAAGCACCTCGACCTCCACGCGCACACGAAGGACTACACGGCATGAACCTTCTGCACGCGGGCACCGGCGCGCTTCTCTCCTCCGACCTGCGGACGGCCCGGGGCCTGGCCGGCCGGATGCGGGGGCTGATGGGGGAAAAAATCATGCCCGGCGACGGCCTGCTGATCGAGCCCGCGGACTCCATCCACACCTTCTTCATGCGCATGCCCATCGACATCCTGTTCCTGGATGCCGGCGGGCGCCTCCTGAAAATCTGCCCGGCCGTCCCCCCTTGGCGCATCCGCCTCATGCCCCGCGGCGCCCGCCGCGTCCTGGAAATGCCGGCCGGCTGGACGGCGTGGGCCCGGCTCACCCCCGGCGACACCCTGATTCTGGAGCCCGCGCCGTGACCGTCTTCCGGACCATCGCCGTCGGCTCGCCCGACTATGGCCAGGAGCTGGCGCTGCGGGACGCGGTCCTGCGCAAGCCGCTGGGGCTGAGCCTCGGGCCTGTTGACCTGGAAAAGGAACAGGGCGAGTATCATTTCGGCCTGTTCGACGAGGCCGGCGTCCTGCTGGCCTGCGCGATCGGCTCCCCCCTGTCCGCAACGGAAGCCCGCATCCGGCAGGTGGCGGTGGCGGCCGACCGGCAGGGCCGCGGCCTGGGCCGGCGGCTCATGCTTGAGGCGGAAGCCGCCCTGGCCGCCAAGGGGTTTACCCGGCTTGAGCTCCACGCGCGCGTCTCGGTGGAGGGCTTTTACCGCAAGCTGGGCTATGCGCCCGTCGGCCAGGAATTCCTCGAGGTGTCCCTCCCCCACATCGCCATGGTCAAGAGCGTGAAGCCGGCATAAGAAGGGGTCAGGGGTTCAAACAATAGGTCCTATAGGTCTTATAGGTCCTATTGCCTGCCTGCCAGCCTGACTGAACCCTGAACCCC
>CAYZVY010000438.1:0-2711 GCA_964481675.1 uncultured Verrucomicrobiota bacterium | reverse complement strand
CGGGGTCAACTTGGTAGTTCCACTCCGGGGTGCCGCCCGGGCTGGATACCCGTGAGTACGCCCTTGATCTTTGATCTGAACTGCTGTAAAAACGTTTCTAGGCGCCGCTATCGCGGCCATTAAAACCGCAGGCTCCACTTTGGTGATACAAAGGACCATCTCGAATGCAAAGCATGCAGCGCAGCAAGAACACACGAAACATGCATGGCCGGTTCGTCCGTGCCTTGACATCCGCGCTCATCCTGACGGGCGCCGGGGTCACACGGTCGGACGCGGCCGGGGTGACGTTGGTAAAGGAGGGGAAAGCGAACGCCGTCCTGATTCTGCCGGATGCGCCGGCGCCGGACGAAACGCTGGCGGCCGCCGAGTTGGCCGATCATTTCGAAAAGATATCGGGCGCAAAACTCGCAACGGCTCAAAACGGAGCGATACCCGAAGGGCTGATTCCCATCCGCATCGGGCTCGCCCTTGGCCCGGATGCCGAAGCGAAGATCAAGGCGGTTGGAAGCGATCCGGCCGCGTTCCTGCTCGCGGTACGGGAAGACGGCATCCATCTGGCCGGGCTTTCCCCGGAAGGAACCCTCTTTGCCGCCTATGAACTTCTGGAACAGCTCGGCGTCCGGTGGTGTCTGCCCGGGGATCTCGGCACGGTCGTCCCATCCGCCAAGACTATCGCCCTTCCCATTCAGGAGACACTCCAAGTCCCGGCGTTCGGCGGACGGAACCTCCAGGGCGTAACCGACAAGACCTGGATGCGCCGCATGCGCCTGGGCGGGTTCAATGCGGGGGCGCATGGCTTGCAGCTCCGGCGTCGTAAGACCGAGCCCGAACTGTACTGCCAGGAGAATGGTAAACCCACCCATCAACTCGAGGTCAGCCATCCGGAAGTGCTCCGCCTGGTCACGGAAGAAGCCTTGAAATTTTTCCGGGAAAATCCCGGCGCCAAGTATTTCAATCTCTCGCCGGAGGACGGCCCCGGATTCGGCTCATCGCCCTGGGATGCGGGCGATATGGATCCGTTGCACGGCAAGGTATCCGTCACGGACCGCTACATCAAGTTTTTCAATCTCGTGCTCGAAGCCGTCCACAAGGAATTCCCGTCGGCCGGTATCGCGTTCTACTGCTACGGACAGCTCATGCGGCCCCCGATCCGGGAAACCCCGGATCCGAACCTGCTCCCGGTGCTGGCCCCGATCGATCTCTGCCGCTATCACTCCCTGGATAACCCGATCTGTCCGGAACGCCGCTACCTGAAGGAAATCGTGGCCGGCTGGCAGAAGCTCGGGTGCAACCTGTTTTACCGCGGGTTCTATTTCAATCTCGCGGATCAGGGGTTCCCGTTCTCGATGATCCGCCAGATCGGCGCGGAAATCGGCTACTTCCACGAAAACAATTTCATCGGCTGCCGGGTCCAGTGCATGCCGCTGTGGGGCCATCACGGGCCGTCGCTCTACCTGGCCGCCAAGCTGATGTGGAATGCCGGCGCCGATCCCCAGGCGGTCCTGGCCGACTATTATCAGGCCTGCTACGGCCCCGCCGCAGAGCCGATGCGGACCTTCTTCGATCTCCTGGAAGATGCGTTCGAAGCGGCCGACTATCACACCGGAAATGTCTTTGACATTCCCCATATCCTGACGCCGGCGTTGATGAACCGGCTGGACAAGCAACTGGATGCCGCGGAGAAGCAGGCAGGCCGCGATTCGCTCCCGGCCCAGCGCATCCGGCTGACCCGCCTGGCCCAGGAGTTCGGGAAGGCCAACCTGGCCATGATCGAGGACTGGAACGCGTGCGAGTTCGTGAAGGCCAAGACCGAGCATGACCGGGCCGTCGCCCTGCGGGATGAGGGCAACGCGCTGTATCCGGGCCTGTACGACAAAAACGCATCGGGCTATCTCCGGCGCTTCTGGGGCGCCGCCGTCCAATCCGCCTTCGCGGGCATGACCAACGGAAACACCATCGTCGCCCGGCTGCCGGATGAATGGCTGTTTCTGTTGGATCCGCTCAATGGCGGGGAGTCGCTGGGTTTCTACGTGCCCACCATGGGAACCCGGAACTGGATGCCGATCAAAACGTACTCCCAGTCCTGGAGCAACCAGGGCCTGCGCTTCTACAAGGGCGAAGCCTGGTACCGCACCTCGATCGGCGTGCATTCGAAGTTCAAGGGCGAAACCATCCATCTCTGGCTGGGCGGCGTGGACGACCAGGCCGACGCGTGGATCAACGGACAGAAACTGGAATGCCTCGCCAAGGGCGCGGCCCCCTGCGGCAGGCCCTGGGAATTCGACGCCACCGGCGCGCTGCGTTTCGACGCCGAAAACATCATCGTGATCAAGGTCACCAATCGGGCGCTCAACGAACTGGGAACCGGCGGATTGACAGGACCGGCCATGCTCTGGACCAAGCCCGGGGCAAAACCGAAAACGGGCGAGACCCTGTTCAAGGGGATCGAATCGGGTCACCAGTGAACACAGGGAACCGGGGTAACCGATGATCCGTTTCGATTTTCCGAAGGATTTTCTGTGGGGCGCGGCCGCCTCCGCGTTCCAGATCGAAGGCGGCGCCGATGCGGATGGGCGCGGGCCGAGCGTCTGGGACCATTATGCGGCCGAGCGCCCCGGGATGTTTCACGAAGGGATGACGCCCGCCGTGGTTGCGGATTTCTACCACCGCCATGCCGAAGACGTGGCCATGATGCGCGAACTGGGGCTCAA
>CAYZVY010000437.1:0-2717 GCA_964481675.1 uncultured Verrucomicrobiota bacterium | reverse complement strand
TGTCCATCACCAACTCCGGCGCGGCCGCGCTGACCATCAGCGGGTGGTCGACCAATGGGGGCGGCGCGGCCGCGTTTCAGATCTCCGGCATTCCGGCTCAAGTCGCCGCGGGCGCGGCCAGCAACTTCAGCATCGTCTTTTCGCCGGCCGGCATCGGCGCCTACACCGCCGCCATCTCCATTGTCAACACCAGCACGAACACGCCGTATGTGGTGAACCTGGCGGGCAGCGGGGGCCTGCCTGGGCAAATCTGTTTTAGCGCCAGCGCCTATCCGGCGCAGGAGGGGACCAAGAGAAAGATCCTGGTTAAGCGGATCAACGGATCGGCCGGAACGGTGTCGGCGGATTATTGGATAAAACCGGGAACGGCGCTGGCCTGGCAGGATTACACGCCCAAGAGCGGCACGCTGACATGGACAAACGGCCAGACCGCGTCCAAGTCGGTCAAGATTACGATTAAGGCGGACGGCAAAACGGAAGGGAACGAAACGTTCCAGATTCTGCTCAAGAATCCGGCCGGAACAACTCTGGCTGTGCCCAAGAAGGCGACGATCACGATCCTGGCCAACAGCAAGGGCCTCGCGGAGGCGCCGGATGCCACGGCCCTTCGCATGTCGAGGCTGACGGAGGCGCTTGACGGCACGGGTTTGACTTGGTTGACCTCCGACTTATCGCCGTGGATGAAGCAGACGTTCGTTACCGTGGATGGGGTGGATGCGGCGATGAGCGGGGGAACCGGCAGCGACCGGACTTCCTGGCTTCAGACGGATCTGGAAGGTCCTGGGAAGCTTGATTTCGACTGGTTGGTGAAGGGGTCTGGCAAGGACACCGGCCTGGTCTTTGTGAACGGGAAGGTCAGGCGCACACGGGGGCCGGGGTATGACTGGACGCACGAGACCCTGGCGTTCGGGGACGGCGTTTACACCGTCCGTTGGGTGTTCGTGGGGGATGCTGGTCCTGCGCGAGGGGCCGCTTACTTGGACCAGGTGAAGTGGGTGCCCGGGGACGGTCGTGTGAGATAAAAGGAAGACCGCGGTCGGGCCAGGGGAAACGAAATCGTGCATGGCCCGAAAACGGCTTGACCCTGATTCGTTTCCGGTGCAAACTAGTCTGACTAGTTGAATCGGAGGTGTGTCATGGCAAGCTGGGCATTACAGGATGCGAAGGCGCGGTTCAGCGACGTCGTTGACCAGGCGCGGCGCAAGGGGCCGCAGACCGTCACCCGGCGCGGGCAGGACGCCGTGGTGGTGCTGGCCGTGGAGCAATACCGCCAGCTGATCCGACGCAAAGGGCAGGAGGATCTGGTCGGATTTTTCAGCCAGTCCCCGCTTGCTGAACTGGATACAGGCTGGCTGGACCGCGTTCGCGATACGGGCCGGGAGGTTCCGCTGTGAGATATGTCCTGGACACCTGCGCGATCTCGGAACTGATTCGCCCGAAGCCGTTTCCGGGGGTGGCCGAATGGGTCCGGAATCAACAGGAGGAGCACCTTTACCTCAGCGTCCTGACGCTGGGGGAGTTGCGCAAAGGCGTGGAGCGGCTGACGGATGGCCGGCGTCGGCGGGTTTTGGAAAACTGGCTGGACAGCGACCTCAAGCTGCGCTTTGCCGGCCGATGGCTGGCGGTTGACGAGGAAGTCGCCGAACGCTGGGGGCTGGTCACGGCCCAGGCGGCGGCCCGGGGCGCCGTTCTGCCGACCATCGACGGTCTGATCGCCGCCACGGCTTTGGTGCACGGCATGACCGTCGTCACCCGCAACACCGCCGATCTGGCCGCGGCCGGCGCGCTGGTATTGAATCCGTGGGAGCCCGGGTGAGCTGTTTGACGGTGGGATTAAGGAAGAAGATTAGGGGAGTAGATTAAGGTGAAGATTATGGCTACACCCGCAACCGCACGGGCCCGAGCAGCCCGGATTCCAGGCTCTCGCGCTCGAACGGCTCCACGCGCTGGGCATAGACGTTATACCAGCCGCGCTCCTTGGCGCAGGCGATCTCCTCGGGCCGCAGAACCTGGTTGGCCCAGGTGTTGGTGACCACAATCCGCAGTTCGTTGAGCCCCGGCTTCACCAGCCCGCTTACCTCCAGCGTGTAGGGCGGCCACAGCCGAACGCCCGCGCTTTGGCCGTTGACCAGCACCTCGGCCGCGTGTTTCACGTCGCCCAGATCCAGCCACACCGGCTTGCCGGCTTCCTTGGCGGACACCTCGAACCGGCACCGGTAGGCCATGCTGCCCGAGAAATCGGGCAGGCCCAGCGCGGACCACGGCTTCAGCTCCGCCGACCGCCAGGCCTCGCAGCCGGGCGGGAACAACTCCTCGCGCGGCTCGCTCAGCACCAGGCGGCAGGCGCGCACGGGCGCCATTTCCCAGGGGCCTTCGATCGGCCGGCCGGCCGCGGGCGGAAGTAGCGTGGGCTTCCGGCGTTTCGCGCCGGCGCGCAGCATCACAAACAAGCTGCCCAGCGGCGGCAGCGCCAGCCGGATGCGGGTGCCGGTGCAGCCCGGCTCCGAGGATGCGCCGGAGAGGACGGCGCGGTCCGGGTCCCAGATCTCGGCTGTCCCCGATCCGGCCACATCCGCCGTGATGCTCTGGGCCGCTTCGGAGGCGTTGACCACGAAGTAGAGATGGTTCTTGCCTAGCAAGCGATGGTTGTAGCGGATGACCGGGTTGGCGGTTTCCAGCACGAAGTCGCGCTCGATCAGGCGGCCAACCGTTTCCGG
>CAYZVY010000436.1:0-2721 GCA_964481675.1 uncultured Verrucomicrobiota bacterium | reverse complement strand
CAACCATTATTGGAATCCCATTATTATTGACACGCCTTGCCCGAATAGCCCATGATTCTCCCCTTTATTTCAGGAGACAGCATGCGTTCGTATACGATTCGTCCCGTTCCGAGTACCCCGGCGCCCGACAGCGACTGGAACGATCCCGTTTGGGCCAAGGCCCCCGAGGCCAAGATCGACTGGTTCCACGCGGAATCCGAATTCTTCCACCCCCGCACCACCGCCCGGCTGATGTCCGACAAGAAGGGCTTCCACCTCTTCTTCCGGGTGGAGGACCGCCACGTCATCGCCCGCTGCACGCGCTACCAGGACCAGGTCTGCCGCGACAGCTGCGTCGAATTCTTCGTGGAGCCGCCGGGCAAGCGCGGCTATTTCAACTTCGAGTTCAACGCCGCCGGCACGCTCCTGCTCTTTCATATCCAGGATCCGCAATACGTGAACGGCCGCTTCAACATCTCGAAGGCGGTCCCCCGCAAACTCATCCGCGACATGCGCATCCACGCCACCTTCAAGGCACCCGTGAAGACGGAAGTGCCGGGCCCCGTGGTCTGGTTCCTGCAGGCCTTCATCCCGTTCTCCGTGTTCGAGGAGACCATCGGCCCCGTCTCCACGGCCCCCGGCGCCACCTGGCGCGGCAACTTCTACAAGTGCGGCAGCGACTATCCCCACTACGCCTGCTGGTCGCCCGTGGGACTCCTCAACTTCCACCAGCCCCAGCACTTCGGCACGCTCCGCTTTGCCGCGAAATAATACCATGAGCATCCGGCTGATCGATGTCCAGTGCGGGTTCGGGGGCGCTGCCCCCGGCGTGCGCCATGTCGTGTCGGCCGCCGAAACCGTCGCGGCCCAGCGGGAGCTCGCCATCGCGCGCTCCCTCGTGCGCCTCACGCCGGAAAAGATGGACACCGACGTCCCCTTCTCCAACGCCAGGCTGGCCGCCGCCTGCCAAGCCGAGCCCACGCTGACCCCCTGCCCCGTCGTCATGCCCGCCTGCGGGGGCGACCTGCCCGCCGAAGCCGACCAGGTCGCCGCCTGCCTCGCCATGGGCGCCGCCGCGGTGGTCGTCCGGCCCGCGCAGGACGGCTGGCTGCCGGTCCCCTGGATGGCCGATCCGCTCTTCCGCGCCCTCGAGGAGCGCCGCCTGCCGGTCCTGCTGCTGGAGCGGTTCGTCACTCTGGAGCAGGCCGCCGCGCTGGCGGAGCGATTCCCCGCCCTCCCCTTCATCCTCGCCCAGCAGGGCTACCGCTCCCAGCGCATGCTCATGGCGCTGCTGGGCGCCTTTCCCAACCTGCACCTGTCGATTGGCAATAATTACGGGGTGCATGGCGGGCTCGAGCAGATCTGCCGCGTCCACGGCGCCCGCCGGCTGCTGTTCGGCACCGAATTCCCGAACGCCGAACCCATGGCCGCGGTCACCTACCTGATGTATAGCGCCCTGTCGGACGAGGAAAAGGAACAGGTCGGCTGCCGCACCTTCGAAACGCTCGAGGGAGGCATCGCCCGATGAGCACCCTCTTCCAGATGGCGCGCGACGGCGCCAGCCTCAAGACGGCGGACATCGTGGACCTGCACGGCCACCTGGGCCGGTTCAACTTCACCATTCCCGACCTTTCCACGGCCGGCATGGTGGCGGCCATGGACCGGCTGGGCATCGCCCTCACGGTGTGCAGCCACATGCGGTGCATGTCGGCCGACACGACCTGGGGCAACGACCGGGTGCTGGAGGCGATGCAGGCCCATCCCGGCCGCATCCTGGGCTATTTCTCCGTGTGGCCGGATTCGGCGGCCGCGGTGCGGGAAGAGGCGGTGCGGCGCGTGAGCGAGGGATTCACCGGCTTCAAGGCGCACAACGTCAACGGCTTTGCCTACGACGATGCGGCCTATGCGCCGGCCTATGAGCTGTGCGAGGCGCGCGGCCTGCCCGTGCTGCTCCACACGTGGGGCGACCCGAAGGAATTTGCGCAGGTCCGCAACCTGGCGGCGCGCTATCCGGAGCTGGCCCTGCTGCTGGCGCACGCCGGCTCGGCCAACGAGGCGGGTTACATCGCGATCGCGAAGGAGTGCCGCCATGTCTACCTGGACACGGCCTTCTCGGCCTCGCCCCGCGGCATGATCGCCCGGCTGGCGCGCGAGGCGGGGGTGGACAAGATCGTGTGGGGCTCGGACTGCTATTTCTTCAGCCCCGCCCAGCAGATCGGCAAGGTGCTGGGCGCCGACCTGCCCGATGAGGACAAGCGGAAGATCCTCTCTTTGAATGGCAGGCGCCTGCTGGCCATGCGGAAGCCCTGAGCAGGTTGTCAGGGTTCGGGGTTCAGGGCAATAGGACCTATAAGCCCTATAGGACCTATTCCTCCTCCCGAACCCTGAACCCTCCTTCCCGAAGTGCAAAATCATTCGCAGCTGCGGACGAGATTAGTGTTGATTCGGGAAGGCGTTCCGGTATCATAGGGGCTCGTTTTTATTACCAAAAAAAGATCGGGAACAGGAATCGCCATGGGACAGCAATTAAGAGCTCGCGTGAAGAGGACCCGCCGGAAACTCTGGCACAAGCGGAAAAAAGAAGAAGCCAAAGCCGCCGCCAAGGTCGCCAAGGTGAAGAAGCCGGCCTAGCGCCGGCTTCTCCGACTTATTTTTATCTGGCGCGATGGCCGAGTGGTTAGGCAGAGGTCTGCAAAACCTCGTACACCGGTTCAATTCCGGTTCGCGCCTCCAAGCATTTAC
>CAYZVY010000435.1:0-2725 GCA_964481675.1 uncultured Verrucomicrobiota bacterium | reverse complement strand
CATTGGGACCGGGAATGGTACGAGCCGTTCCAGGAGTACCGGATGTGGCTGGTGCGGATGATGGACCGGACCATGGACCGGCTGAAAGCCGACCCGCGCTACCGGATCTTCCATCTGGATGGCCAGGCGGCCGTCCTGGACGACTATCTCGAAATCCGTCCCGAGCGCCGCGACGATCTGGTGGCGCTGCTCAAGGCGGGCCGCTTGTCGGCCGGCCCCTGGTACGCGCCGCCGGACCTGTGGCTCGTGTCCGGCGAGGCCCTGATCCGCAATTTCCAGATGGGGATGCGGACCGTGCGCGAGCTGGGCGCGGAGCCCATGACCGTGGCCTACACGCCCGACCTGTTCGGCCATCCCGCGGCCATGCCCATGATCTACGCCGGTTTCGGCCTGACCCATGCCGTGGTGTGGCGGGGGATCAACGACGAGCAGGTGGGCGCCGAATTCATATGGGTGGGGCCCGACGGGTCGCGCGTCCTGACGCACAAGCTGCCCGACAACGCCGGCTACGGCTGGTTCGGCCTGCATGCGCGGTGGCCCTGGCGCGACGGCGGCTTCGCCGACGACACGCTTGCGACCGGCTTCGGCAAGGCGCTGGCCGAGGAGCGCAAACGCCTGCATACGCCGCTGCTCTATATCAGCGACGCCAGCGACCACCAGACCATGCCGGACCGGATTCCCGAGATGCTGGCGCTGCTCGGTAAGCAGTTTCCGGATGTGTCGTTCAGCCACGGCCGGATCGAGGAGTATTTCGCCGAACTGGAAAAGCACCGGAAGACGCTTCCCGAATTCAAGGGCGAGTTGCGCCACGCCGCGCGCCGCACCATGACCTGGTGGTTCGCGCTGATCCCGCATTGCGTCTCGTCGCGCTATCCGCTCAAGCAGGCCAACGACCGGTGCCAGAACCTGCTGACCTTGTGGGCCGAGCCGTTGGCGGCTTATGCCGCGCTGGCGGGAACGGCCTTGCCGCCCGGGTATCTGAAGACGGCCTGGAAATTCCTGATCCAGAACCAGCCGCACGATTCCATCTGCGGTTGCTCGATCGATGCCACCCACGCCGACATGCCGTTCCGGTACCACCAGGCCGAGGGGCTGGCGGACGGCGTCCGGCGGCAGGCCATGGCCTCGATTGCCAAGTCCTCTTCCGATCTCGCGAAGGCCTACCAGAATGTGGTGGTCTGGAATCCGCTCCCGTGGGAGCGGAGCGAGGTGACGGAACTGGACCTTCTGCTTCCGCCCGCCTTCCAGCCCAAGGCCATCCGCAGCGGTCACACCGGGCCCCTGATGGATCAGTTCGAGCTGGCCGGGCCGGATGGCACGGTCATTCCCTACCAGTTGCTGGCGGTTGACTCCGCCTGCAAGGTCAAGATTCCCGACGACCAGGGGCGCCGCATGCTGGCCGCTCCTGAAACGGATGTGTACCGCGTGGCGGTTCCGTTGAACCTGCCGGCGGCCGGGTTTACCAGCCTGACGCTGAAACCCCTCGAAGGCCGTGTGCACCGCACCGCCTCGACCCTGCTGACCGGACCCCTGGAAGCCGAAAACGAGCACCTGCGCGTCCGCATCTCGCCGCAGGGGCTTGTCGAGGTGGATCACAAGCGCACGGACCGCGTCTTCCGGGACTGGTTCCAATATGAGGACAATGGCGAGACGGGGGACGGCTGGAATCATGTTCAGCCCGCCGCCATCGGCACGGTCGTATCGCCCGGCATGTCGGTCCAGGCCGGGCTGGAGCACGAGGGGCCGTTCCAGGTGACCTTCCGGATCGACCGGTTGCTGCGCGTGCCCGCGGGGATGGATCCGCGCCAAACCGACCGGCGGCTGGCGGAGCGGGTGGACCTGGCGGTGACCGATTACCTGACGCTGCGCGCCGGCGATCCCTGCCTGCACGTGCGCACGGTGGTGGACAACCGGGCTTGCGATCACCGGCTGCGCGTGCTGTTCCCCACGGACCTGGCCACTGACACCTACCAGTCGGACCAGCCCTTTGCCTGGGTCGAGCGCCCCGTGGCCACGGATCCCGCCGGCGTCGCCTGGAAGGAACCCGATCCCGTGGAGCGGCCGCACCATACCGCGGTGGCGCTGTCGGACGGGACGGCGGGCCTGGCGCTGCTCTGTCCGGAAGGCTTGCACGAGCACAGCATCGGGAACGAGCGGCGGCGCACGCTGGCGCTGACCCTGTTCCGCGCATTCCGGCAGACGCCCCAGACCGATGGCGAGCCGGGCGGGCAGGTGCAGGGGCGACTGGAGTTCCGGTATGCCCTGATGCCGTTTGCCGGAGCCGTGCCCCGCGGCCGGCTCACGCGGCAGGTCATGGCACTCCAGGCCGGAGTGCAGCGGCACGTCGCGGTCCAGTCGCCCGGCTCGGGCAGCCTGCTCCGCGTGGAGGGCGACGACGAGGTGGTGGTCACGGCCATCAAGCCCGGTGCGGACGGCCGGTCGGTGGTGGTTCGGCTCTGGAACGGCGGAACCGGCGCGGCCAAGGCGCAGATCCGGCCCGCGAGCCGGGTCGCGTCCGCCGGCCTGTGCGATCTCAAGGAGGATCCGCTGGCGCCGCTCGCCATCGGCAAAGACGGGTCTATCAAGGTGAAGGTTCCGGCCGGCGGCCTGGTCACCGTGCGCTTCGAGGTGAAGTCATGAGCGGACCATGGCCCGACACCGCCGCCGTCCTGCGCGATTGCGCGGCGTATTGGCGGGGGGAGCGGACGGGGCCCCGGCTCAGCCT
>CAYZVY010000434.1:0-2731 GCA_964481675.1 uncultured Verrucomicrobiota bacterium | reverse complement strand
CGCGCGGTCCAGTCCACCAGGAACACGGCGAAGGCGTCCACGCGGTCGTCGTCGTTGCCGTATTTCGGCGCCTGGTTGATCAGCATCTGGCGCAGCGGCTCGCGGCCCTCGAAGTTGGCGGCCATGGCGTCCAGCAGCTCGTCATAGCCGATCTTCTTCTCGTCGAAGACCAGGGTCTTGAGGGCGGCCAGCGAATCGGAGGTGGTGCCCAGCCCCATCACGGCGATGCCGTGCATGCGCTTGAACTCGGCGCCGCCGTCGTTGATATCCTTCGCCCGGCCGATGCAGTCGCGGGTCAGGGCCGACAGGAACGGATCCGGGAAGCGGTCGGCCGGGAACTGAACGACGTAGGCGTTGAAATTCTGGCAATGCTTGTCGATCGAGACCCGCATCTCCTCCAGGAACGCCTCGTGCACCTGCCCGAATGTCAGGCCCGGCTGGCCGCGCAGCTTCTGCATGGCGGTGGTCAGCTGGAACGGCATGTTGTAGCGGCTGTCCGACCAGGCCTGCTGCCGGCCCGGCAGCATGGTTTCGATGCAGCCCACCATGCAGTGGTCGCGGGCGACCTCGACCGGGACGCCGATCTCCACGAGGCCCGAAATCAGCACGTGGTCGTTGAAGATGGCGGGGAAGCCCACGCCCGTGCGGATCACGTCGAAGCAGGCGTTGTAGAACGTCTCGGGCGTGCCGTCGTGGAAGCGGGCGGAGAGGTTCGTGTAGGGCGACTGCACCAGGCGCGTGGCCTCGAGGCAGATGAACGACAGCTCGTTGGTCCCATCTTTGCCTTCGGGCGTCATGCCGCCGATGCAGATATTCTGCACGCCGGCGTTCTCGGCCACCTTGACCCACAGGTGGCAGATCAGGTCCAGCGCCTCGGCCCGGGTGAGCGTGGCCGCCTCGATATCGCGCCGGTAGAAGGGCAGCAGGTACTGGTCGATGCGCCCCAGCCCCATGGCGTACCGGCCTTCGCTCTCAAAGCACAGGTGGGTGAAGGAGACCAGCTGAACGGCTTCGCGGAAGGTCCGGGGCGGCTCCCAGCTCGCACCCCGCGCCGCGGCGGCCATCTCCTTCAGGCCGCGCCGGTCGGCCGCGTCGGCCCAGCGGATCATCCAGGCGGAGAAGGCCTCCAGCGTGGCGATCATGGCCTGGAGCGCCGCCTGTTCGCCGGGGTCCGTGTGCGCCTTAAGCGACTGCCGGGCGCGCTCCACATACCCGCGCACGCCGATGGAAAGCAGGGTCGGATAGTCGGCCAGGGTATGATCAAAGCCGGCCCAGAAATTCCGCTGGCCGCGCGCCTGGTGCTCCGCCACCAGCGCCTGGTAGTCCACCGCCGTGAAGCCGCCGGCTTCGGGCGTGGCGGCAAACCAGCCGGCATGACTGCCGCACAGCTTGTCGCCCTCGAAAAGATGCAGCGCGTCGCTCATCAGCACGCGCCGGAAGGCCGCGGCGCGCACCAGGGGCTCGGGCTGGCCGTTTGTCTCGCGATAGGCCTGGGCGCGCCAGGCGGGCCGCAGGTCCGCAGCTTTGGCTTCCCACAACCAGGCGTTCTTCTCGCGCGCCTGCTTCAACACATCCTGCCAGGTCGACATGATCGCTCCTACTTCCGGACGAATACCGCTTTTCCGGCCTGTCCCGCGTCCACGGTCGCCATGGCCTCCTCGGCCTGGTCCACGGTGAACGTGTGGGTGATGCTCGCGGCGAACTTCCGCTGCAGGTCGGGATTCTTCTTGAGGAAATCGAGATAGGTCGAGAGGTCGGCCAGCGTATATTGCCCGCTGCCGATCAACCGGAGCGCGCGGAAAGTGATCATCTCGGGCTGGATGGTCACCGACCCGCTGGCCGAATACTGGCCGGGGATCAGGTAGCGGCCGCGGGTGCGCAGCAGGGCGATGCCTTCCGGCACGGCGGAGGGGGCGCCGCTGGCTTCGATCACCACGTCGGCACCATCGCCCCGCCCCAGTTTCTTGGCCAGGCTTTTGATGGCCGTGGCGCGCTCTGCGGCCGGCATGGCGCGGTAATCGAGCACGCGCTTGGCGCCGAAGGTCCTGGCGAGCTTCAGGCGATGCGGGGACGAGCCCGAGCCGATGGCCGCCACGGTGCAGCCCGCCTTGGCGGCCCAGGCGATGGCGAAGAGTCCCACGGGGCCCGTTCCCTGCACGACCACCAGTTCGCCCTTTTCAAGGCCGCCGGCATACGCGCAGGCACGGATGATGGTGGGGCCGGCGCAGGGATAGGCGGCGGCGGCCTTCACGGACACGCCGTCCGGAATGCGGACCAGGTTTTTCAGCGGCATGTAGAGATAGTCGGCGTAGCCGCCGAAGAAGTGCGGCTTCACGCCGGGATCCTTCAGGTAGGTCACCCCGAAATTGAGGCAGCTTGCGGTCTCGCCGCGCGCGCAGGAGAAACAGGTGCCGCAGGGAACGGCCACGCAGGCGATGGCGGCGTCGCCCTTTTTCAGGCGGCGGCCCAGGCCGTCCTTGGCGGCGCCGGCCGACCCGATCGCCTCCACGCGCCCGAGGAACTCATGGCCGAGGATCAGCGGACCGGGAATGCCGAGGCGGCCCTTGAGGATGTGCAGGTCGGTACCGCAGATGCCGCTGGCCTCGAGCGACAGGAGCGCTTCGCCGGCACCGGGCAGGGACACGGGATACTCGCGAATGACCAGCGGCTTTCCCGCTCCCTGATAAACGGCCGCGCGGCCAGTACGCTCGCTCATGAGTAATGTCCCCTT
>CAYZVY010000433.1:0-2737 GCA_964481675.1 uncultured Verrucomicrobiota bacterium | reverse complement strand
CGGAATCTGCTTTTGACACTGCCGCTTTCCCTTTGCTATGGTAACACGTCAGATTCGATCAACAGCGCAGGGAATCAAGAGCAGGATGGGTGACGTGAAAGCATTCGGATATCAGGGGAGCGAGCTCCAGGTGGAAGGCGTGGCGGTCCGCGAGCTGGCGGAACGCTACGGCACTCCGCTTTACATTTATAGCCGCAGCCATTTTGCGGCCCAATACCGGGCCCTGGCCGACGCCATGAAGGCCGTCAAGCCGCTCATCTGCTATTCGGTCAAGGCCAACTCCAACGGCGCCGTGCTCCGCACGTTCGCCGACCAGGGCGCCGGCTTCGACATCGTCTCCGGCGGCGAGCTGTTCCGGATCCGCCAGGCGGGGGGCGACCCCGCCAAGGTCGTCTACGCCGGCGTGGGCAAGAGCATGCCCGAGATCGAATACGCCCTGCGCGAAGGCATCCTGTTCTTCACGTGCGAGTCGGAGCCCGAGGCTGTCATGATCGCCGAGGCCGCCAAGCGGCTGGGCGTCAAGGGCCGCATCGCGTTCCGGGTCAACCCGAACGTGGATCCCAAGACGCACACCTACATCTCCACCGGCAAGAAAGAGAACAAGTTCGGGCTCGACCTGGAGCGCGTGCGCAAGGCCTATGCGGCCGCCGCGGCCCTGCCGAGCCTCGAGATCGTGGGGCTGCACACGCACATCGGGTCGCAGATCCTGTCGGCCGAGCCGTTTGCCGAGGCGATGGGCGTGGTGGCCGGCCTGGCCGCCGAACTGAAGGCGCAGTATCCGACCTTCCGCTACATGGATATCGGCGGCGGGATCGGCATCCAGTACAAGCCGGAACAGAGCGAGTTGGCCATGACCGCCTACGCCGCCGCCCTGTTGCCCGGGCTTCAGAAGCTGGGGCTGCAGGTGGTGCTGGAGCCCGGCCGCTGCCTCGTGGGCAACGGGGGCGCGCTGGTGACCCGGGTGGTTGCCGTCAAGGACAGCCATTTCAAGAAGTTTGTGGTCATCGACGCGGGCATGAACGACCTGATCCGCCCGGCCCTGTACCAGGCGCATCACGAGATCCAGGCCGTGAAGCAGGCCGAAGGCAAGCTGTTTGGCGACCTGGTGGGCCCGATTTGCGAGTCGGGCGACTTCCTCGCCGCCGACCGCGAGCTGCCGGCCTGCCAGGCGGGCGACCTGCTGGCCGTCATGAGCGCGGGCGCCTACGGCTTCAGCATGTCGTCCACCTACAACAGCCGGCCGCGGCTGGCCGAGGTGATGGTCGAGGGGACCCGCCATGCGCTCGTGCGCGAGCGCGAGACGTGGCCCGACCTGATCCGCGGCGAACGGCCTTTCGCTTAACAGCCAGGAGAAACCGATCCATGTTTGAGGGAACCTATACCGCGCTGGTTACACCGTTCACCGCCGCCGGGGCCGTGGATTACCGCACGCTCCAGAAGCTGGCGGAAATCCAGATTGCGGCCGGCGTGGACGGGCTGGTCCCCGTGGGCACCACGGGCGAGTCGCCGACCCTGGATTACGACGAGCACAAGAAGGTGATCGAGACCGTGATCAAGGCGGCCTGCGGCAAGGTCAAGGTGATCGCCGGAACGGGCGGCAATTCCACGGCTGAAGCCATCGAGCTGACCCGCCACGCGCTGGGCGCCGGGGCGGATGGCACGCTGCAGGTGACGCCGTACTACAACAAGCCGAGCCAGACCGGGCTGATCCGCCATTTTTCGGCCGTGGCCGATCTCGGCCTGCCGGTCGTGCTGTATAATGTGCCGGGCCGCACGTCGCGCGAAATCGACGTGGCCACCGTGGCCGAGCTGGCGAAGCACCCGAAGATCGTGGCGGTCAAGGAAGCCGGCGGCAGCGTGGAGCGCGTGAGCAGAATCCGCGCGGCGTGCAAGATCACCATCGTGTCGGGCGACGACGCGCTGACGCTGCCGATGATGGTGTGCGGCGCGGAGGGCGTGATCAGCGTGGCCTCGAACATCGCGCCCGGCCTCGTGGTGGAACTGGTGCGCGCGGCGAAGCGGAACGACTGGCTCCGCGCCCGCGAGCTGCACGAGCAGCTGTTCGCCCTGTTCACGGACCTGTTTATCGATACGAATCCGATTCCCGTGAAGGCGGCCATGGCGATGGCCGGCCTGATCGAGGAAGTGTACCGGCTGCCGCTGTGCGAGATGGCGCCCGCTCCGCGGGCGAAATTGCGCGCGACGCTGGCCGCCCTCGGCCTGGTGAAGGCGTAGAGCAGATTGAGGATGTCATGATCAAGGTGGCGATATTGGGAGCCGCCGGCCGCATGGGCCAGGCGCTGATCAGAAACGGTCTGTCCATGGACGGGCTCGCCCTGGGGTCCGCCGTCGAGAAGGACGGCAACCCCTGGGTCGGCCGCGACGCCGGCATGCCCGGCGGCGTCGGCGAAACCCGCATCATGATCGGCGCCGATCCGGCCGCGGCCATCGCCGCAGCCGATGTGGCCATCGACTTCACCTTCCACGCCGCGGTGCCTGTCAATGCGGAGATCGCCGCCGCGCTCGGCAAGCCGGTGATCATCGGCACGACCGGATTGGACGAGGCGGAATCCGCCCGTGTGCGCCAGGCGGCGAAGACGGTGCCGATCGTCTGGGCGCCCAACTACAGCCTCGGGGTCAACCTGCTGTTCATGCTCGTGCAGAAGACCGCGAAGACGCTGGGGCTGGACTACGACATCGAGGTCGTGGAGATGCACCACCATTTCAAGAAGGACGC
>CAYZVY010000432.1:0-2745 GCA_964481675.1 uncultured Verrucomicrobiota bacterium | reverse complement strand
ACGGCATCATCGACGGCGGCATGCTGCCCAAGATCCGGAGCGCGGTGGACGCCCTGCAGTCGGGCGTCCGCAAAGTGCATCTGATCGATGGGCGCCTCCCCCACTCGCTGCTGCTTGAAATCTACACGGATGCCGGCGTCGGAACGGAGATCATTCAAAATGACTAAGACGGAACAGGTTGCCCAGCTTTACGCGCAGAACGTCATTCCCACCTACCAGCAGAGCCTCGTCCTCGTGAAGGGCAAGGGCACCCGCGTGTGGGATGCGGACGGCCATGTCTACCTCGATTTCAGCTCCGGCATCGCCACCACCGGCACGGGACACTGCCACCCCAAGGTCGTGGCCGCCATCCGGGAGCAGGCCGGCACGCTGATGCACGTCTCGAACCTCTTCTACACCGAAATCCAGGGCCGCCTGGCCGAAAAGCTGGCCGCGCTCGCGGGCGGCGGCAAGTGCTTCTTCTGCAACTCCGGCGCGGAGGCCAACGAGGCGCTCATCAAACTGGCCCGGCTGTATGGCAAGGCCGCCAAGCGGTTCGAGATCATCTCGATGAACAACTCGTTCCACGGCCGCACCCTGGCCACCCTGGCCGCCACCGGCCAGACCAAGTACCAGAGCGGGTTCGAGCCCATGCCCAAGGGCTTCGTCCAGGCCCCCTTCAACGACCTGGAGGCCGTCAAGGCCCTGGTGACGGACAAGACCGCCGGCATCCTCGTGGAGGCCGTCCAGGGCGAAGGCGGCGTCATTCCCGCCGATCCCGCCTTCCTTCAGGGCATCCGCGCCCTGTGCGACGAAAAGAACATCCTGATGCTGTGCGACGAGGTCCAGTGCGGCCTCGGCCGGACCGGCGCCTGGTTCGGCTTCGAAGCCGCCGGCGTGAAGCCCGACGCCTTCTCGCTGGCCAAGTCGCTCGGCGGCGGCCTGCCCATGGGCGCCATCGTCGCCTCCCCCAAGGTGGCCGACGTCTTCCAGCCCGGCAAGCACGCCAGCACCTTCGGCGGCAACCCCGTGGCCGCCGCGGCCGCCCTGGCCATGCTCGGCGTCATCGAAGAGGAAAAGCTGCTCGCCCGCGCCACCGAGGCCGGCGCCAGGCTGCGGGCCGGACTCGAGGCGCTCATCGGCAAATACGAACATGTCAAATCGGTGCGCGGCGCCGGGCTCCTGCTGGGCCTCGTGCTCGATCAGCCGGCCAAGCCGATTGTCGAATCCCTGCGCGGCATGGGCGTGCTCGCCCTCGCCACCGGCGAAAACGTGATCCGCCTCCTCCCGCCCCTGACGGTCAAGGATGCGGAAATCGACGAGGCGCTGGATATCATCGAGGACGCGGTGGCCGAAGCCCACGGCGTCAAACGCCCCCACGACGACGACGAAGGCTAGCGGAGAAGGCATTATGAAACTGGCGGATCTGAAGCACGAAAAAGTGGGCGCCTGCGTGTCCGGCGGACTCGACAGCCGCACCATCTGCAAGAAAATGGTGGAATCCGGCCTGCCGGTCCACGCCTTCGCAGCGGACCTGGGCCAGCCCGACGAAACCGATATCCACGACATCACCCGGCGCATGGCGCCCTGCGGCGTCGAAACGGCCATCGTGGACCTGAAGAAGCCCATGGCCGAAGCCTGCTTCGAGGTGCTCGAGGCGCAGGCCATGTATGACGGCGGCTACTGGAACTCCACCGGCATCGCCCGCGCCGTCACCGTCCGCGGCCTGATTCCCGAAATGCAAAAGCGCGGCTGCACGGTCCTCGCGCACGGCGCCACCGGCCGCGGCAACGACCAGATGCGCTTCGAGCGCTACACGAACGTGCTGGCCCCCGCCATGAAGGTCTATGCCCCCTGGCGCGACCCCGACCTGCTCAAGCAGTTCCCGGGCCGCACGCAGATGGCCGAATACCTGGCCGCGCACGGCATCCCCGCCCCCGTGGGCGGCAAGAAGAAATATTCCACCGACGCCAACCTCGCCGGCCTCTCGCACGAGGCGGAAGACCTGGAAAGCCTCGAGACCGCCATGACCATCGTCAAGCCGACCATGGGCGTCTGGCCCATGGAGGCCCCCGACAAGGTCGAGCCCGTCACCGTCCGCTTCGAAAAGGGGCGGGCCGTGAAGATCAACGGCCAGGAGGTCGACCCCATCGCGGCCATGCAGACCGCCAACCGGATCGCCGGGCGGAATGGCGTCGGCATGAAGCACGCGCTGGAAAACCGCATCGTGGGCACCAAGAGCCGCGGCGTCTACGAAGCGCCCGGCATGGAACTGCTGGGCTCCGCCCTGCGCTTCGTCTACCAGGCCACCATGGACCGCCGCTCCACCCTGCTCTTCATGCAACTCTCCAAGCTGGTGGCCGACCAGATCTACGACGGCCGCTACTTCGACCCCGTCACGCAGGCCGCCCGCGCCGCCATCGGCGTCTTCAGCAAGCATGCGACCGGCGAGGTGTCCATCGGCCTCTATAAGGGGAACATCCTGTTCCAGTCGCTCACGGGCTGCAAGGCGTCCCTGTATAACGAAGCCGACTCCTCCATGGAGGCGAGCGCCGGTCTCAACCCGGTCAGCTCCCAGGGCTTCGCGGAAATCCAGAGTGTGGAAGCGCTGGCGCTGGCCAGGGCGGGCCAAATCCGCTAGATGCGGCGGCGGCCCCTGATCGGTCTGGCGGCGGCGGGTGTCATCGGCACCCTGGCGGGGCTCGGGTTCCGCCCGCCGCCGGCTCTCCTGCTCGCCGTTCTCCTGCCCTTCTGGCTGCTGCTCAC
>CAYZVY010000431.1:0-2772 GCA_964481675.1 uncultured Verrucomicrobiota bacterium | reverse complement strand
AACCGCGACTCCATCTACAAGAACGACGAGATCTACAACCTGATGCGGAGCCTGAACATCGAGGAGACGGTGGACAACCTCCGCTACCGGCACGTGATCCTGGCGACCGACGCCGACGTGGACGGGCTGCACATCCGCAACCTGATGATCACCTTCTTCCTGCGGTTCTTCAAGCCGCTCGTCTCGGAGGGGCACCTGCAGATCCTGGAGACCCCCCTGTTCCGCGTGCGGAACAAGAAGGAGACGCGCTACTGCTATTCCGAGGCGGAGCGCGACGCGGCCTCCAAGGCCCTCTCCGCCCCCGAGGTCACCCGCTTCAAGGGGCTGGGCGAGATCTCGCCCGGCGAATTCAAGGCGTTCATCGGCCCCGAGATGAAGCTGACCGCCGTCAACACGCTCGACGAACACGCCATTCCCGACCTGCTGACCTTCTACATGGGGCGCAACACGCAGGAGCGGCGGCAGTACATCATGGAACACCTGATCGTGGACCCGGAACTATGAGCGACCAGGACCAGCAGGATCTCTTCGCCGCCGCCAGCCAGGCGGGCAAGCCCAAGGCGCCGAAGCCGGCGCCCGCGCCGGGCCAGGACCCCGCGCTCCTGCCCCACGGCCACCTGCCCGAGTCCGCCAGCGGCCTGCACCGGCTCATGGACAGCAACTTCCTCCAGTTCGCCTCGTACGTGATCTGCAACCGCGCCGTGCCGCACCTCGACGACGGCCTGAAGCCCGTCCAGCGCCGCATCCTGTGGTCGCTCCACGAGAAGGACGACGGCCGCTTCATCAAGGTGGCCAACATCGTCGGCCACACCATGCAGTACCACCCGCATGGCGACGCCTCCATCAACGACGCGCTGGTCAACCTGGAGAACAAGCGGTACCTGATCGAGGGACAGGGAAACTTCGGCAACCTGATCACGGGCGACAGCGCCGCCGCCTCCCGGTACATCGAATGCCGCCTGACCGAGCTGGCGCGCAAGGAGATGTTCCACGACGCGCTCACCCCCCTCATCCCCAGTTACGACGGACGGAACAAGGAGCCGGTGATCCTGCCGTGCAAGCTGCCCCTGCTCCTCATGATGGGCGGCGAGGGCATCGCCGTGGGCCTGTCCACGCGCATCCTGCCCCACAATTTCGGCGAGCTGCTGGAGGCCCAGATCGCGATCCTGCGCAAGAAGCCGTTCACCGTGCTGCCCGACTTCCCGCAGGGCGGCCTCATGGACGCCAGCGAGTATGACGGCGGCAACGGGCGGGTCAAGGTGCGGGCGCGGATCAAGGAGAAGGAGAAGCAGCCCGGCGTCCTGGTCATCCACGAAATCCCCTTCGGCTCCACCACCGAATCGATCATCGCCTCCATCGAGGAGGCGGCCCGGGCCGGCAAGGTGCCGGTCCGCTCGATCAGCGACTTCACGGCCGCCACGGCGGAGGTGGAGCTGACCCTGTCGCCCGGCACGAACCCGGCCCAGGCCATCCAGGCCCTCTACGCCTTCACGGCCTGCGAGCTGCCGCTGTCGAGCCGCGTCATCGTGATCCGGGGCAACCGCCCGGCCGAAATGGACGTGCCGTCGGTGCTGAAGGCCAACACCGAGCGGCTGCTCGACCTGCTGCAGAAGGAGCTGGAGCACCGGAAGCACGAGCTGACCGAGGAAATTCACTCCAAGACGCTGGTCCAGCTGTTCATCGAGAACCGGATCTACAAGCTGATCGAAACCTGCAAGACCGCCGCCGAGGTGGAGAAGGCCGTGCTGACGGGCCTGGCCCCCTTCCGGCCGAAGCTCAAGCGGGACATCACCCACGACGACGTCGAGATGCTGCTCGGCGTGCGCATCCGCCGCATTTCGCTGTTCGACATCGAGAAGAACCGCAAGGACATCGACGGCCTCGTGCTGGAGCTGGCGCAGGTGGACAAGAACCTGGGCACCCTGACGCCCTACGCGATCCGCTACCTGCAGACGCTGCTCAAGACCTACGGGCCGCAATACCCGCGCCGCACCGAGCTGACCCAGTTCGGGGAGATCGAAGTGCGCGCGCTCACGGCAAAAGAGCTGACGGTCCAGATCGACCGGGAAAAAGGCTACCTGGGAACCGAGGTGGAGGGCGAGCCCCTGTTCGAGTGCTCGTCGCTCGACAAGCTGGTCTGCATCTGGGCGGACGCGAAGTACAAGGTGTTCCCGCCGCCCGACAAGCTGTTCACCGACACGAACCTGCTCTATTGCGGCAAGTACGACCGCGACCTGGTCATGACCGTGGTCTACGCCTTCGAGCAGATCACCTGGCTCAAGCGGTTCACGCTGGGCGGCGCCATCATGAACAAGGACTATTTCTGCGCGCCCGAGGGCAGCCAGGTGCTGTTCCATGCGATCGGCGACGTGGCGGAGCTGTACCTGAAATACAAACAAGCCAAGAACCAGAAGATCCACCAGCAGATCTTCAAGCCCGGCGACGTGCCGGTCAAGGGCGTGCAGGCCCGCGGCAACCAGATGACCATGAAAGTCGTGGACCGCATCGCCGCCGGCCCCGCCAAACCCCGCTGGTGGCGCGATGAGGACGGCGACGGCCCCAAAGGGGTTTTGTTCAATCTGTAGGGTTCAGCGGTTCACGGTTCAGCGGTTCACGGTTCTGTCCCGCCGATGGCGTAGGCGCCGGATGGAATGGCTGAGGAGAAACGAACATCGAACATCCAACATTGAACGTCCAACGCCGAAGTAAGAGTCTCTTGTGTTGGAAGTTCGAAGTTGAGCGTTCGATGTTTGACGTTCGGTTCACGGTTCA
>CAYZVY010000430.1:0-2782 GCA_964481675.1 uncultured Verrucomicrobiota bacterium | reverse complement strand
ACCAGGGGCAAGGTGACGCTTGCCGATTTTCCCGGCGTGACCTGGACCAACGCCGGACGGCTTCCTTTCATGGAGCCGGCGTGGCTGCCCGAAACGCTCGGGAAGGAGAGGGCGGTCGGGTTCATGGACTGGTGCGAGGCGGTGGTTGAACTGGATACGACGACGGGGAAGGTACGCTGCCTCGGCCGCCTGCGGCCCGAGGTGACGCACTTTCCCCGCGCCAACACGCTGGAGGCGTTCGGCGCCAAGGCCGTTTCCGGGGACACGTTTGTCGGCATCCGGAACCGCCGCGGCATGGTTTACCGGCATATCGAACTCTACACGTTGAACATGAAGACGGGAAAAGCCGCGTACCATGGCATTCTGCGGGACAGCGCCGGCCGACTGGGGCAGGAAGCCAATTGCATGGCTCCGGGGGAGCCCGGCACCGTCTACGTCGGGCTGACGGTGCACGGCAAGCCCGGCGACCGGTTTTTCAGTCATCGCATGGCCTGGGCCGACCGCCATTTCCTGGATACGATCTTCGCGCGGCTGGACCTGAGTAAACTGGCAGTTCCTGGAGAATGACGGCAGGCTTGAGGGATGACCGCCGTTTCGGGCCGGAAGAAGACATGCCCGGCGCTATCAGGAGAAGGATAGATGACTCAAGATCGCAATATGCTGCTGATCCTGGCCCCGGCTAACGAGCGTGACGAACGTTTTCGTTGGAAGGTTGCAGGCCTTGGACGCGGCATGCGGTGTTCGGGCGACACCGCCTTCAACGATTGGATCGACGCGTTTGTGGATCATGGCGTCGGGTTTCCTTTCGACGCGAACGAGCGCCTGCCCGACGTCCTGCCCGCGGATCTAGGGCGCTTCGGGTGCATCCTCATCGATCCCGCCCGAAGGGCCGAGTTCAGTAGCGGACCGGAAGCCTCGAGGCTCGCTGATTTCAAGGTACGGGGCGGACGGGTTGTGTTTCCGGAGGGTCCGGCGGAGCAGTCGGATCGCTACGCTGGCGCCCAGGCGATCATCAGGGACTGCGGCCTTGAGCGTCATCAGCCGGACATGCTCTGCAAATTGCGCGCGGTTCCGGACGAACGGCTGCTTGGCTGGTGGCGGGATACGCTTGCGGAGCAGGCCCGCCTGTTCCTGGCGAGCGACGCCGGCTGGGCCTGGGGCGATCCGGTCGGCTATCATTATTACTGGCCGGCGAGGGAGGCGAGCCTGTATTTCAGGGACCCGTCCCTGATGGAGCCGTCATGGGAACTGATTCGAAACGGACTGGATACGAGCCTTTGGAAAAGGGAAATCAGTTGCGGCAAGCGCTTCGCCGGCGAGTATTATGTGAGGGTTCGCGATCCCGGCATCCTGGCGCGGCTTCGGAGGGAAAGTGACGCGATGCTCGAGGCGGTTCGCCAGCCCGGACCCGATGAAGCCGATTCGCGGCCCCGGTTTGTGCGCGAGGCCGGTTATGTCTCCAACGAGACCGCCTGCAATTTCGCCGAGAACGTGAGCGGCTTGTCGCGCCTGACGGGCGAGCCGGTCTATCGCGAGGAAGCACTGAAACTGGTCCGGTACACGCATCGATGCTGCTTCGACCCGGTCAGCGGCCTCTGGCTGCATCATGGGCGCCCCGGGGGGCCGGACCGCGAGTTGAGCGCGCCCTGGAGCCGGGGGAACGGCTGGATGCTGTACGGCATCCGCGGGCTTCTGGAAGAGCTTCCGGCGGCACATCCCGGGCGGGACGAACTGGGGTTCATGCTGGCGCAGGGACTCGACGGTTTCGTGCGACACCAGGGCCCCCATGGACTCTGGCACAATGTGATGGACGAGACTGAGTCCTTGAGCCGCCAGGACTCGTCCGGAACCTGGATGGTCGTGAATGTGTATGCGCGCGCGTTCTGGAAAGGCTGGCTGCGAGATGAACGGATTCCCGCCATGTGCGAAAAGGCGTGGCAGGGGCTCAAGGTCAAGCTCTGGCGCGGACTTCCGGTCGCCCATTGCGGGGGAACCGGCCCGATGTCCCGGGCGGAGTACCGTCTCCGGCCACATTGCAAATTTTTAGGAACGGCGCCATTTCTAGCGCGGATTGAGATCGAACGGATGCGCCTTGCCGCCGCCGGGGAGCCTGCCGTTTTGTGATAAAACCAGGCTCCGGATCCCGCCTGCATTATATCATGCGTCGGCGCTTTTGTTTTTCGGGCCCTTTGCTATAGTGGCCGGGTGAAAAAACAACTCGTTCGCTCGCGTAAGAAACAGTTCCGCTTTGCCCTGATCGGGTGTGGAGCCATGGGCACCCACGCGCTGAATGGAGCCAAGGCGGACCCCCGGTTGAATCTCGTTGTCGCCGCGGATCCGGATCCCGCCAAGGTCGAGTGGGTGAAGAAGGAATACGGGTTTCCGATGGTCCGGGATTATCGCGACTTGCTGGACCGCGACGACATCGACCTGTTCTACGTGGCCACGCCCAACCGCACGCACCGCGAGATCGCGACCGCCATTCTCGGGCGCGGCCGCGCCCTGCTGCTTGAAAAGCCGATGGCCGCGTCCCTGGCCGATTGCACCGCCATCATGCGCGCCCAGCGCCGGTCGCAGGCCTTTCTCCAACTCGGCTTCGAATGCCGCTATTCGTATGCCTATCAATACATGCATGACCTTGTGGCTAAAGGGGTGCTGGGGGAGATCCGGCACTACCACATGGTCTATTCGCCCGGCATCTGGTTCCAGTGGCTGGAGCAGAAGAATGGCTGGAAGTATTCCGCCGCGGAATCGGGCGGGATCATCGCCGAGAAAATCAGCC
>CAYZVY010000429.1:0-2792 GCA_964481675.1 uncultured Verrucomicrobiota bacterium | reverse complement strand
GTGTGGATGCCCATGGGGTCGATGTTCTCGATCGAGCAGACGATCACGCAGTTGTCGCGCTTGTCGCGCATGACCTCGAGCTCGAATTCCTTCCAGCCCTCGATCGACTCCTCGATCAGCACCTCGGAGGTGGGGCTGTAGCTCAGGCCGCGGGCCGCGATGAGCTCGAACTCCGCCTCGCTGCGGGCGATGCCGCCGCCGGTGCCGCCGAGGGTGAAGCCGGGGCGGATCACGAGCGGGTAGACGCCGCCCAGCTCGTCGCGCACCCGGCGGGCCTCCTCGATCGTGTGGGCCGAGCCGCTGCGCGGGGAATCCAGCCCGATCTTCGACATGGCGGCCTTGAACAGGCCGCGGTCCTCCGCCTTGCGGATGACGTCGGGCCGCGCGCCGATCATCTCGACGCCGTAGCGCTCCAGCACGCCGGCGGCCGCCAGCTCCATGGCCAGGTTCAGCGCCGTCTGCCCCCCGAGGGTGGGCAGCAGGGCGTCGGGCCGCTCGCGGCGGATGATCTCGGTGACGAACTCCAGCGTCAGCGGCTCGATGTAGGTCCGGTCCGCGAACTCGGGGTCCGTCATGATCGTGGCCGGGTTCGAGTTGACGAGCACGATCTCGTACCCCTCCTCGCGCAGCGACTTGCACGCCTGCACGCCGGAGTAATCGAACTCGCAGGCCTGGCCGATGACGATCGGGCCCGAGCCGATCAGCATGATCTTCTTGATGTCCGTCCGCTTTGGCATCCTCGCCCTTCCCCGTTCCGCTTAAGCCTGGACTCCCCGCGCCGCCATCACGGCCCCCACGAACCCCTTGAACAGGGGATGGGCCTTGAGCGGCGTGGATTGAAATTCGGGGTGGAACTGGCAGGCCACGAACCACGGATGGTCCTTCAGCTCCACCAGCTCCACCAGTTCCCCGTCCGGGGACAGCCCGCTGAAGACCAGCCCCCTGGCGGCCATGGCGTCGCGGTACGCGTTGTTGAATTCATAGCGGTGGCGGTGGCGCTCGCGGACCGCCGCGGCCGGATAGGCGGCCCGGCCGCGCGTGCCCTCCTTCAGGACGCAGGGATAGGCCCCCAGCCGCATCGTGCCGCCCTTGGCCGTCACCGTCTTCTGGCTCTCCATGAGATGGATGACCGGGTGGGCCGTCGCCTCGTCAAACTCGGTGCTGTTGGCGCCGGCCAGGCCCAGGACGTTCCGCCCGAACTCCATGACCGCGCACTGCATGCCCAGGCAGATGCCGAAGAAGGGAATCTTCTTCTCCCGGGCATATTGCACGGCCACGATCTTGCCCTCCACCCCGCGCCCGCCGAACCCGCCCGGAACCAGGATGCCGCTCACGCCCTTGAGCGTCGCCTCCGCGCCCTTCTCCTTGACGTCCTCGGCCTCCACCATCCGCACGTTGACCTTGACCCCGTTGGCCACGCCCGCGTGGGTCAGCGCCTCGTAGATGCTCTTGTACGCGTCGCGCAGGGTGATGTATTTGCCCACCACCGCGATCTCGACCGCGCCATGGGCCGGGTGGATCAGCGCGTCCACCATCGTCCGCCAGTCGGCCAGGTCGAGCTGGTTCACGTGCAGGCCCAGCAGCTCCAGGATGTAGACGTCCAGCTCCTGCTTGTTCAGGTCCAGCGGAACCTCGTAAATCGTGTGGGCGACGTCCTTCTCCTCGATCACCAGCTCCTCGGAGACGTTGCAGAACAGCGCCAGCTTGTCGCGGTGCTCCTTCTGCATCGACTGCTCGCAGCGGCAGATCAGGATGTCGGGCACGATGCCCAGCCCCTGCATGAGCGTGACCGACTGCTGCGACGGCTTCGTCTTCATCTCGCCCGCGGCCTTGATGTACGGCACCAGCGTGACGTGGACAAACAGCGCATGCTGGCGCCCGATCTCGTGCCGGATCTGGCGGATGGCCTCCAGGAAGGGATGCGACTCGATGTCGCCCACCGTGCCGCCGATCTCGGTGATGACGATGTCCGTGTCGGGCGAGGCGGCCGAGCGGATCGCGGCCTTGATCTCGTCCGTCACGTGGGGGATCACCTGCACGGTCTTGCCCAGGTAGCCGCCTTCGCGCTCGCGCGCGATGACGGCGCTGTAGATCCGGCCGGTGGTGTAGTTGCTGGTCCGGCCGCAGGGCTGGCCGGTGAAGCGCTCGTAGTGGCCCAGGTCGAGGTCGGTCTCGGCGCCGTCCTCCGTCACGTACACCTCGCCGTGCTGGTACGGCGACATCGTGCCCGGATCCACGTTGATGTAGGGGTCCATCTTCTGCAGCTTCACCTTGTAGCCGCGGCGCGACAGCAGGAGCGCGATCGAGGCGGCCGTCAGCCCCTTCCCGAGGGAGGAGACGACGCCGCCGGTGACAAAGATATGCCTGGTCTTCTCTTTCATTTCGCCTCCCAGTCGCGCTCCAGCGATTTCTTGCCGGTGATGGATTCCACGGGAATGGGATAGTCGCCCGTGAAGCAGGCCGTGCAGAAATCGGCCGGATTCGGAAACGGGGACAGCAGCCCCTCCACGCTCAGGTAGCCCAGCGACGCGGCGCCCAGGAAGGCGCGGATCTCCTCCACCGACTTGTGGCCGGCGATGAGCTCCTCGCGGGTCGGGAAATCGATGCCGAAAAAGCAGGGGTTGACCGTGGGCGGGCACGAGATGCGCACGTGCACCTCCTTCGCCCCCGCCGCCTTCAGCATGTCGACGCGCCGCTTGGCCGTCGTGCCGCGCACGATGGAGTCGTCCACCACGACCACCCGCTTGCCGCGCACCACCTCGGTCAGCACGGCCAGCTTCAGGTCCACGCTC
>CAYZVY010000428.1:0-2831 GCA_964481675.1 uncultured Verrucomicrobiota bacterium | reverse complement strand
CCGTGCGCATGAAAGGCGAGTTTACGGAGATGGAAGAGCTGGTCGTGCGCGACATGGACCTCGCGAACACGTCCAGCGAGGTCGGTCTGCTGAACCTTCGCGGCACGACGCTTTCGTTTCAGGACTCCATCAGCAAGGACATGATGAGCCGCGCCGGCGCGGGCGACGCCGCCAGTGCCCTGCGCCTGGTCGTCGGGGCCTCCGTGGCCGACGGCAAGTACGCCACGGTCCGCGGCCTGAGCGACCGTTATGTCGGCACGGCGTTAAACGGCATTCGCATTCCCAGCTCCGACCCCCGCAAACGCGCCGTGCATCTGGACGTTTTTCCCGCGGGCACGATCGAGAGCATGACGGTGTCCAAGACCTTCACGCCCGATCTGCCGGGCGACTACTCCGGCGGCGGCGTGAACATCCGGACGATCGGCATCCCGGATAAGCCGTTTTTCAAAGTGTCGTCGTCGCGCGAGTATAACCGGGACTTCACGGACAAGCCTGGCTACGTGACGTACGAGGGGGGCGGTGTGGGGCTGTGGGGGCGGGACATGGGGGGGCGCGCCATGCCGGCAGGCGCGGAGGACATGGAGTTTCTGTATGAGGCCGGCAGCTACACCCTGGCGAAGCCGGAGAACCAGGCGGAGATCGACCGCATCACGATGGCCCTGTCGCCGACAATGGGCACCAAACGCACGACCATGCCCGACGGCAACTACGGGTACTCCCTGAGCGCGGGGAACCGGGCCGATTTCGGCGATGGCACCGTGGCGGGATGGACCGCGGCATTCGCGTATGGGAAGAAGTACAAAATGGAGAGCGGCCCCCAGACCGAGATCTACGTCCCGAGGTGGCCCGAAGATGAGCCGACCGCCGTCGAGACCTTCGAATTCAACTCATGGACGAACACGACGGGGTCCGAGGAAGTCAAGTGGAGCATCCTGGGATCCGTGGGCATTGCCCACGAGGACGCTGACGAGGTGACGTTGACTCTACTGCGCAACCGCGTGGCGACGGACCGCGCCGGCATTCGGATCGGCGGCGGAGACACGATCTACGATCCGCCGTATTTCGAGCAGCGTCAGGCCATTCAATACACTGAGCGGTCGCTCGACGTCATGCAGTTGCGGGGCCGGCACCGCCGGGACGACTGGCTGGGCGACTTTGCGGGCCTGGAACTGGACTGGTTCGGCGTCCACAACATCGCCGAACAGGACGAGCCCGATGTGCGCTTTTTCCGCAACTACGTCGTGAAACTGGACGAGCTCTACGACTACCGCTTTGTGGACCCGAAAGCGGGCACCCAGCAGACCATCGACAAGGCCGTCCGGCTTTGGCGCAACACCAAGGAAGACAACTCCCAGGTCGGACTGAACCTGGCGATCCCGTTCAAACGAACGCGGCCGGATTCCCTCTTGTCCCTCATCAATGTCGGCCCGCAACAGGAGCCTTGGGCTCAGGCGGACGGGAGAATCAAGACCGGCTTCACGCGCGACTGGACGCAACGCACCTATCGGCAGAACACCTTCTGGTACGAGGGGCTCCTGCCCACCTTCACCACCAACCGCCCCAACGCGCTGTGGACCGACGTCTATTCCAGCCGCGACTACATCGATGGGACCGGGCGCGAAATCCGGCCCCGGAGCGTCGCCGGCGGCGGCGAACCTTGGGACGGGGATACCCTGTACGATGGCAACCAGAACTTGCACTCCGGCTACTGGATGATTGACCTGCCGCTGACCACCCGGTTCCGCTTCTCCGTGGGTGCACGGCTGGAGGGCACGGACCTGAAGATCGATCCGCGACCCGATCGGATGCCTCCGGAAGGGGGCCGCCCGCCGTTCGCCGTTCCGGTCAAGGATCCGGATAACGGGGCCTGGAGCATGCAGCCCGTTTCCGAAGAGGAAGCCAGCGTCTCCATTCGTGAGGCCGACTGGCTGCGGTCGGTGGGGGCTGTGTACGATCTGACTCCCCAGATGAAGGTCCGGGGAACCTGGAGCCAGACGATCGCCCGGCCGACCATGCTGGAGCTGGCGCCGGTCATCAACACCGACTACGTGGCGGGCGACAACCTCGTGGGCAACAAGGACCTGATGATTTCGCATCTCGTCAACAGGGATCTGCGTTGGGAGTGGTTTCCCAAGCCCGGCGAAATCTTTGCGGCCAGTCTGTTCGACAAGAAGATCGAGGATCCCATCGACCGCGAGTCCTTCACGTTCCTGAACCAGGAATACCTGCTGGCGGTGAACCTGCCGGAGGGCACGGTGAAGGGCTGGGAACTGGAAGCCCGGAAGTCGTTGGATTTCCTGCCGGACTTTTTCCAGTTCTTCAGCGTGGGGGCCAACTATACGTATATCGATGCCAAGGTCGAAGTGCCCCTGAGCTACCTCGATGACTACGCCGCTGACGACGATATGCTGGCCGATGTCGGAGTCGAGCCGGGCAAATCGAACGTCGTCCACCGCCTGGGGCAGGCGGAGCGTGACATGGAGGGCCAGCCGGACCACCTGTGGAACGTCAACGTCACGTGGGATTACGAGCCGTGGGGAACGTCCGCGGGCTTCTTCTACAGCGTGCGGGGCGACATGCTTCGCAGCGGGGTCAGTATTCAGCCGGAGGGCATCACGGCGATCCCGAATGTCTACAGCAAGGGATCGGCGTCGGTGAACTTTTCCCTGAGCCAGGAATTCGCGACGCGCTGGAAGTTCACGTTCCAGGCCAAGAACCTGCTCGATCCCAGGATGGACGAGGTGTATCGCTGGCCCGACGGCACGGAAGTGCTGCGGCGCCGGTATCATGAAGGCGTTTCCTACAGTTTCCAGTTGGGGGCCACATGGTGA
>CAYZVY010000427.1:0-2832 GCA_964481675.1 uncultured Verrucomicrobiota bacterium | reverse complement strand
TGGCACGGCTCCGCTCCGGCGTATTCGGTTGTCGACCTGGCTGAAAACGGCGCGTTGAAGGGCCACATGGGTGTGGTGGTCCGCCGCATCCTGGCCGGCGGCCAGCCGGCCGTCATCGCGGGCATCCAGAACATGGCGGTTACGCCGGAGTGGCGTGGCAGGGGCATTGGCGATGCCCTGATGCGATCGGCCATGGACGAGGGCCGTGCCCGGGGCATTCCGTTCGGCTTGCTTTTCTGCGTCCCGGCGCTTGAGAAATTTTATGCCAAGCTAGGATGGCGCAGGATCGACGTGGACGCCCGCATGGATTTCGAAGGCAAGGTCAATATCCCCATTCCCGGCAAGAACATCGTCATGGTCACGGAATTGGCGACCACGCCGTTTCCCCCGGGTGATCTGCACCTTCAGGGACCGGACTGGTAACGCGGTGCGTGGGCCTTATTTTCCCGGTTGATACGCGAGGGGCAGGTCGGTTGCGGCGGCGCCGAAGGCGGGCAGCGTGGCGCTGTTCCCGGCGTCGTTGTCGGCGTTGTTAAGATCGCTGTAAAGGACCCGGAACTGCTTCAGGGCGGGAATGAACCACGCGCAGTCGGTCAGGCCGTCGCCGTTATAGTCGCCCGGCGCGGGTTTCCATGACGGGTCGCCCAGCGCGGACGTCCAGGCCTGGCCCGAGGTCGATTCCTTGACTTTGAACTTCCCTGTCGCGGGGATGAAAACGGCCCGGTCGGTCATGCCGTCGCCATCAAAGTCGCCCAGCACCGGCAGGGCGTTCAGGCCCGTGGGATAGGTCGGAACGGGCTGGAGCGCGGCGTAGCCGCTCCGGCTTCCGTAAATGCGCCACTTGCCGGGATCCCCGGGCTGGAACCAGGCGGGATCGGCCTTGCCGTCGCCGTCGTAATCCGCGGGCGTGGCGATCCAGCCCGCGTTTCCCTGCGCGGTGGTTCCCGTTGCGCCATCGGAGGAGTTCCGGATGCGCAGCTTCCCGTCGGCCTGCCGGACCGTGAGATCGGCCTTCCCGTCGCCATCGAAGTCGGCCGTCAGGGGCATGCCTCCCGCAACGCCGAATTTGGGGGCCGGCGCACGCTCGGTATAGTTGCTGTCGCTTTCGAAGATGTGCCAACGGAAGGTGACGGGATCATACCAGGCCGGGTCGGCCACCGTGTCGCCGTCGTAGTCGGCGGGGACCGGGATCCAGCCCGCCTGGCCGCAGGACGTGATCCAGTTCCGCCAGGATAAGGATTTCAGCAGGCGCAGCCGGCCGTTTGCGGCCTGCATCACGGCGGGGTCGGTTTGACCGTCTCCGTCGAAGTCGCAGACGATGGGGCGGATCACGTCCCCGAATTCGTAGCAGCCGATGTCGGTCACCGACGTGCCATTGGTGTCGCCGTCAGCCGGACGCGGATAGCCGTCGAGGTCGACTGTGTAGGAGGTGGCGGGGCGGGCGGCGTCGAGGCAGGGGGAGTCGGCCTGCAGCCTGTAGTTCGACCAGACGGGTTTGACAAACTGCGGATCCTCGTTCTGGTTGCCGGTGCCCGGGGGAAGGTAGTCGGTGCAGGTGTAGGTGAAATCCACTTCATCTGTCCCGACCAGGAACGTGTGGTTCCCGCTTCCCGCGTTGTCCCAGATGATAGACCCGTCGCACGTGCTGTTGAAGCACCAGGTGACGCCACCGGCTTTGGCGGGTTTGGCGCCGCCGATCGCGTCATTGCCGGCAAGGGTGCAATGGAACAGGGAGGACTCGGAAATCCAGGCGCCGCCGCCCGAGGATACGCCGTTGGTGGAAAGGGTGGTGTTGTTAACGATGATGCTGTTCCGCGCCGAAGAGCCGGTGAAGAGGTTAATGCCTCCGCCTTCTGCCACGGAGGTGGCGTTGGTCGGGGCATCGGCGGTGGTCGCCTGGTTGTTGGAGATCCAGCACCGTTCGATCACGGAGCCCCACTGGGCATGGACGCCGCCGCCATAGGCGGACACGACACCCTCGGCGGCATTATTCCCGACACCGCAGTGGACCAGGCGGGCGTCATACAGCGAAACGCCCCCGCCCCAGACCGATTTGCCGATTCCCGTATTGTAGGCGATCCGGGAGTTTTCAATGGTTCCGCCTGAGCAGAAGAGGCCGCCGCCGTAGACAATTTTGTTTTCGCTGGTCGTGTTGGTGGAAAAGGCCGTGTTATAAAGAATGGAGCAGTTTTTAACCAGGCCCAGGGTATAGATGCCTCCGCCGCGCGGTTCCAGACCGATGGCCGTATTGCTGACGATGGTGCAGTTGAGGATTGTCCCATTTTTAGCATAGACGCCGGCGCCTTCCAAAGCCCGGCCGCGCGTGATGGTGAAGCCGTCAAGCCGGGCGTCTGCGTTTTGGAGCTTGAAACAGCGGGTGGCGTCGTTCCCGTCGACGATGGTGTCCTCCATGGCGCCCGCCGCGCGCAGGATAATGGCCTTGCTCAGGACGATGGGGGTGGACAGGACATAGCGGCCGGTGGAGACCAGGATCGTGTCGCGATCGCCGGCAATCGCCACGGCCTGGCTGATCTTCCGGGCCGCGGTGGCTTTGGTGGTGTAGGGGGCCTGCGGAGTGGCCGAGTTGCCGTCGACGTAGCGGGTAGCCGCCGAGGCGGCAAGGGCGGTTAGGAACAGTCCGATGAGAATAACAGTGCGCATGACACCCCCTCCGTTGATAACGCCAAGAATAAGGCGGCAGGTCGGGTAATCAAGCTAAATATCAAGGCGCAGCCAAAAGAGGGACCGAGGGGGGAGTTGACGGAATGCTGGAAGTGTAGGATGATCCCGAAACGGGATGACGATATGTCGGGACCTGAAGACCGGGAGGCG
>CAYZVY010000426.1:0-2838 GCA_964481675.1 uncultured Verrucomicrobiota bacterium | reverse complement strand
TAAACAGGCATTTTGAGGAGATTGTGAAGGTGAGAAGACTTGACCCCGCTCCTCGACTGTGGGAAGTGAGCGCCGCGCCGGGCGAGGCGGGTGTCCGCGTGCTGCATAGGGGCGCACCGCTTCTCGATGCGCCAGGCTTGTCGGCGCTGACCGTCGAGGATCCCTGGGGAATCTGGGGCGACTTTGACGACTCGCCGGAATCGCTGAGCCTGACGCGCGTGCGTGAGGCGTGGCGCGTGACGCGGGTGGAAGCCACCGAGCGGGGACCGCTGCGGGCGATGCTGATGGTGCGGCTCGAAGCCGGACGTTCCCGGATGGATCTGGCGCTGTCGCTGTCGCGCGGGCGCGATGTCCTCGACGCGCGCGTCCGCGTGTTCTGGGACGAGCGCTGCGCCCGACTGAAGCTCGTGTTCCCCGGCGGATTCACGCAGGCCGAGTATGACGTGATGGGCGGCAGCATCCGGCGCGGGCCGTTGGGCGAGGTCCCGGGCGGACGCTGGGTGCGGCTGGAGGGCGCCAGCGCAGCGCTCGGATTCGCCAGCGACGCGCTCTACGGATTCAATCTCACGCCCGAGGGGGCGCTGCAGGCCAGCGTCGTGCGCGCCACGCGCTACACCGCCGATGCCCCGGCGCAGCCGGAGGACCATCCCTGGCTACCGGTGCAGGGCGTGGGCGAACTGCGCTTCGCGTTCCTCCTGACGGCCGACCCGGCCGCCCTGCCACGCCTGGCCGCGGAGCTGGACCAGCCGCCTCTGGTGGCGCACGCGCTTCCTTCGCCGGGGGCGTGGCCCCGGAGCGGCAGCCTGCTGGCGCTGGAGCCGGAGAGCGTGCGCCTGCTGGCCTTGAAGCCGGCGGAAGATGGCGCCGGGTGGATTCTGCGCGTGCAATCGTTTGCGGAACAGGTTGTCACCCCCCAGGTGACGTGGATGGGACAGCTCCTGTCGCTGGCGCCGTTGTCACCCCGTGCATGGGGAACCTGGCTTTTGCGGCGTTCGGAGGCGGGCGGGTGGAACGCGGTCCCGACGGATCTGACGGAACGGCGTTTTTCGATTTGAATTGGAAATGAAAGGAGCATTCATGAAACCCTCGATCGAGTTTGACCTGACCCAGTCGTTGACCCCCTCCGGCCCGGCCCGGTTCGCCGTCCATGGCGACCTGGCCGCGCCGGAAGGGGAGCTGGATCCGACGCGCGGCCTGCGGTTTCCCCTGGCCAAGGGCGGCTTCATGCTCGCCTCCGGGGGGGTGATCACCGACGCGGCCGGAACCCTGGAAGTCACCTTCACGCCCGCCCAGGCGAACCCCTCCGGAGCGCTGGTCCAGGCCTGGGGACAATATGCGCCGCTCCTCTCCCTGACGGGGGAGGGGGTAGGGGCATGCAGGCCGGAAAAGCCTTGCCCCCAGGGGCTTTTGCCGGATAGGGTATAACCATGCGCATCCTGAACATGCTCGCGACGGTACTGCTGGCCCTGGGCCCGTTGGCTTTGGCTGCGGCCGAAACCAACGACCCGATGCACCCGTTGTATTTCGCCCAGATTTCGGACACGCACCTGGGCGTGATGGACCATGAAAAGGTGCTGGAGCAGATGGTGGACGCGGTCAACAAGGCGCCGTTTCCCCTGAGCTGCGTGGTGATAACGGGCGACCTGGCCATGGACAACTTCGACAAGCCGGCGGTGCGGGCGGCGGCCACGTCGCTGCTGGGCCGGATCCGGGTGCCCGTGCATGTGGTGCCGGGGAATCACGATATCGGCGACAAGAGCACGGCCGCGTCCATCACCAACTGGACCCGGCTGTTCGGCCCGCTCGGGTCCACCGCCGATTATGGTGGTGTCCGCTTTGTGTTCGTGTTCACCGAGGGGATGTTCAAGCAGGGGCCGGCTGGCGAATTCAGGCCGATTTCCTTCCTGGCCTCCGCCTTGAAAGAGGCCGGCGCCAAGCCCGTGCTGCTGTTCCAGCACAGCCCGTGGTTTGACGACTATTACGGCAATGTGCTGCACCCGGGCTGGCCCGAGAACACGCGCAACCGGTGGGCGGAGCTGGTCCGGAGCGGGCCCGTGAAGGCGGTCATCACCGGCCACTGCCATCGCGACGAACTGCACTGGGAGGGCGACGTGCCCGTCTACCTGGGCGAGGCGGCGGCCCGTTTCTACGGACGCCAGCCCGCCTTCCGCCTCTATTGCTTCAAGGACGGCCGGTTGTCGTACCGGACGTGGTATTTGAACGATGCGCCGGCAGAAAAGAAGAAATAAGGATTTAAGCAGGCCGGGCGCTATGAGCCCGGCGTCGCATTCGTTCTGGCGAATTAGAATTATGAGGAGATTGTGAAAGTGAGAAGACTTGACCCCGCTCCGTGACCCCGCTCCGTAACCCCTGTCGGTGAACATGGCCGCCTCCTGACTCAAGTGGTCCACCTTTTGCCGAAGGCCGGGGATCTCCCGCGCTTTTCCCACCAGATCGTCGGTGGCTTCCGGTGATGGATGCTGCCGGATAAATTATAGCTTTGGCGTTTGACATCACCCGGCGTCTGCGGGATGATCGGAAAAGGGTTCCTAACCCGAGTTCGTCAGCTTCAGGCGCAAAGGCGCTAAGTTGTGCTTGTAATAGTGAGGAGTACACATTCGTGCTTGCAGAGGCCCCGGAGGTCTAACAGGTAAACGCCATGAGACACAATTCACGAGCCGGGCAAAGGAAAGTCACCACGCCCACTCCTACACCCGCAGACTCTCTCCCTCCCGCTCAGACCGCGTTCCCCATCGTCGGTATCGGCGCGTCCGCCGGCGGCTTGGCCGCCTTCGAAGCCTTCTTCTCCGGCATGCCGGTCGACGTCGATCCCGGCAT
>CAYZVY010000425.1:0-2850 GCA_964481675.1 uncultured Verrucomicrobiota bacterium | reverse complement strand
GGCGCCGGCGACACCCTGCTCGGCCAGTTCTGCGCCGATTACTTCCCCGCCCGAAAGCTGACGCCCCAAATCGCCGCCCGCGCCGTAGCCGCCGGCGCTGCCGCCGTGGAGCAGCACGGCACGCCGGTGATTGCGGCCTCGCGCGTCAGGAAACTTGCCCTGTCGGTGTCCGTGCAGTAGGAAAGGTATGAAGCAGCGACCGCGGCCAGCGGCCGCGGCTACAGAAACCAAGATCCATCAGCACAACTCGGATTCATCCCAGAATGCCACGCGCATCTCGTAGTGATAGCCCGCTCCGAGCCGGGTGTAATAAGCCGTCACCAGCGTGCCGTCGGGCCGCTGCACGGTGGAGGGATAGCCGCAGTCGGAATGGGGCGTGTCGGCAATCCGCGCGGGCGGGCCCCAGGTCTCGCCCTGGTCCTCGCTGACCCGCACATCCACGCCGAAATTGTTGGGACACCGGTTCCCGTGGCTGAGCAGGATCCGCCCGTCGCGCATCCGCATCAGGTGCGACGTGACCTGCCTCGGCAGCGTAAGCGGCGTCCCGAAGGTCCACGTCCGGCCGTCGTCCTCCGAGCGGAACAGGTTCACGACCAAGTCCTGACGGCTCGAGGCGATCCACCGGCCGCCGCCCAGGTGCAGGAGATCCGTCTCGTTGCCGAGGGGGTTGATCATCGCCTTCTCGCCCCACGTGTTCCCGTCCTTGCTGCGGAACATCCAGACGGCGCGGGTCTTCCGGTCATTGGCGCGCGCGTAGATCGCCGCGCGCAGCGTGCCGTCGTCGCCCACCAGGATGTGGCCGAACGGGCCGTGGGCGGAATAGCCCTCGGGCGCATCGGGAAAACTTCCGGTGACCTGCCAGGTGTGGCCGGCGTCCGACGAGCGGCAGACCACGGTGCGGATGGGCTCGGCCGGCGGGGCATGGGGAACGGGAACGCCAATCGCGCCGCGATGATCCCAGCCCGAGCAGAGCACGATCGGATCGCCGGCGGCATCCAGCCCCGCCGAGCAGTTCATCCGGTTGGCCCCCGGCTCATGCTGCGCGGGGCGGCCGCGGAACGACCACGTCCGGCCGCCGTCGGAGCTGGCCCAGCAATCCACATCGCCTTCCCACATCCCGTGGCACGGCTGGTTGAAAATGAACGCCAGCACGTCGCCCGAGGGCAGCGGCACCAGGTTCGGCCAGGCGCAGACGCCCTGGATAGCAGTAAAAATGTCCCTCATGGCGACCCTTTCTGAATCAAGTAATCAGTTATCAGTCATCAGTTATCAGTAAATCCCTGAACTGATTACTGATCACTGGTTACTGATTACTGATCACTGGTCACTGATTACTGGTTACTCTCTTCAATCCTCCGCCGTCCGCACCGTCAGCCCGGCGTCCGCAAACGCCTTCTTCCAGCCGGAAATTGTCTCTTTTTCGGGAACAACCGCCAGGGGCGCCCCCTCCGGCAAGCCCAGGCGGGTGCGCTTGCCCTCGCCGAGCCGGTGATACGGCAGCAGGTCGACCCCGGCCAGCCCTTTCAAGCCAGCGGCCAGTTCCGCCACGGCCGCGATATGGTCGGGCCGGTCGTTGAGCCCGGGAATGAACGGCAGGCGCAGCACGATCGTGGCCCCGCGCTCCGCCAGCTTGTGCAGGTTGTCCAGGACCGGCTTGAGAGGCACGCCCGTGAACGTCTCGTGGCGGATCGGGTCGGTTTCCTTGACGTCAAAAAGAAACAGGTCGGTCAGGGGCAGGATGGCTTCCAGCCGGCTCCACGCGCAGCAGCCCGAGGTTTCCACGGCCGTGTGCAGCCCCTCCTCCCGGGCGGCCCGGAGCAGGCCCGCGGCAAAGTCGGGCTGCAGCATGGGGTCGCCACCCGACAGGGTCAGCCCGCCCCCCGACTCCGCGTAGAACAGCCGATCCTTCACCACCTCACCCATCACCGCGGCCACGGTCATGCGCTTCCCGGCCAGCTCCAGGGCGCGGGCGGGACAGGCGGCCGCGCAGGCGCCGCACAGGGTGCAGCGCGTGCGGTCGAGCCCGTGTTTCCCTTGCGCGTCGATCCGGTGCGCCCCGACCGGGCAGGCTTTCACGCAAAGCCCGCAGCCCACGCACAGGCCGGCGGTGTAGAGCAACTGCGGGCGCGGCCCGATGCCCTCGGGATTATGGCACCAGAGGCAGCGCAGGGGGCAGCCCTTGAAAAACACGGTGGTCCGGATGCCGGGGCCGTCGAACAGCGAAAAGCGCTGAATATCAAACACGAGCCCCGTGAGGGACCGGAAATCGGGATGCGTCATAAAGGTCCGTTCCTCACAGCCGGACATGCGCGCGGCGGCGGATCACATCGTCCTGCACCTCTTTGGTCAGGTGGACGAAATACTGGGAGAAGCCGCTCACGCGCACCACCAGGTCGCGGTGGCTCTCGGGGCTCTTCTGCGCCGCCAGCAGCCGCTCGTTGCCGGTGAAGTTGAACTGCAGCTCGGGCACGCGCTTCCGGACAAACGCCTTCATGAGCGAGGTGAACACCTTGGTCCCGCCCGCGCCCTGGAAGAACGACGGCTCGAACTTCATGTTGATCACGCTGCCCGTCAGCACCATGTGGTAATCGGGCTTGGCGACCGAATTCAGGAACGCCGTCGGGCCGTTCACGTCGCGGCCGAAGTAGGGGCTGGCCGCGTCCGACAGCGGCGTGAAAGCGTGGCGGCCGTCGGGCGTGGCGCCGACCTCCTTGCCGGCCGGGATGTTGCTCGTGTTCGCGGCCATGGCGGAGACGAAGCGGCCGCCGCCGGCCACCTCGTGCCTCAGGCACTCGCGCGCGGTCCAGTCCACCAGGAACACGGCGAAGGCGTCCACGCGGTCGTCGTCGT
>CAYZVY010000424.1:0-2867 GCA_964481675.1 uncultured Verrucomicrobiota bacterium | reverse complement strand
TAAAGAGCGTGGCGTTCGAGCGGCTGGATTCCGCCAGGAAGGTGGCGACGCCGCCGATCTCGACGCCGTCGATCAGCTCCTCGGGCTTCAGCCCCATGACGTCGAGGCTCATGGAGCAGGCCACGAGGCGGATGCCGGCCGCCCGCGCCTTGGCGAGAAGCTGGGAGGCGCTCTCGACGTTTTTGCTTTTCATGACGTGCTTCATCATCGCCGTGCCCATGCCGGCCATGTGCATCTTCGAGAGCGTCAGCCGCCCGATGCCCGCCGGCAGCATCCAGCCGAACATGCGGTCCAGCAGCGACTTCCCCGCAACAGGCACGGCCGGTTCGCGCCGCAGGGCCGAGAGGCCCCAGAAGGTGAAGAAGAGCGTCACCTTGTCGCCCATGGCCAGCGCGCCGTTGGCGATGACGAAGGCCGCGAGCACCTTGTCGAGATCGCCGGAGAAGACCACGATCGTCTTGCGGGCCTCGGCCGCCCCGGGCGCGGCGCCCGCGGCGGCAGGGGCGCCTTTTCGGATCCAGGCCATCGAGCCTTCTTTCACAGCCTTGCCCTCGAGGAAGACATGGCCGCGGCTGCGGCACCACGCTTCGACGTCCATCAGGAAACCGGGATCGCTGGCGGTCACGCGCAACTCGTCGCCGGGCGCCAGGCCTTCCATGGCTTCCTTGAGGCGGACGATGGGCCCGGGGCACTGCATCCCCAGGCAATCGAGGGAGACCGTCCTCGGCGGGGCGGCGGGCGACGTCGGCGCGGGCGCGCCGCACGCCGTGGCGCCGCCGGCCGAAGCCGGCCGGGCGGGCGGCGGCGGAGCCGTCTGCGGAGCCGTTGTTCCAGGACCGGGCTCCGGATGGAAGGCGCGGTACATGTCAAGACCGCCGGCCAGTGTGGTGGCCTTGAGCTGATGCTGGACGAGCAGGCGATAGGCGAGATAGCTGCGCAGGCCGACCTTGCAGTAGACATAATATGTTTTTGCAGAATCGAGCTGGGCCAGTTTGCCGCGAAGCAAAGCCAGCGGCACGTTGACCGCCTTGGGAATATGGCCCGCCTCGAACTCGGTGGGCGTCCGCACGTCGAGCAGCACGGCATCGGCCGGCACCTGATCCTCCGCATACCAGAACGCCACGTCTCCCCGCAGGAGATTGCCCGCGACGAACCCCATCATGTTCACGGGATCCTTGGCCGAGCCGTAAGGCGGCGCATAGGCGAGCTCGAGGTTCTCGAGATCCTCCACGCCCAGCCCCGCGCGGATGGCGGTGGCCAGCACGTCGATCCGCTTGTCGACGCCGTCGCGCCCCGCGATCTGGGCGCCGTAGATGCGCTTTCCATCCGGGCTGAAGAGCAGCTTGGCATGCATCTGGGCGGTGCCGGGATAGTAACTCGCATGGCCAAAGGGATGCAGGTAGACCTTGCGGAAGGGCAGGCCCGCGCGGCGAATGGCCTTTTCGTTGAGGCCGGTCATGGCCACCGTCAGGCCGAACACCTTGAGCGCGGAGGTGCCCTGGGTGCCGTGATAGGCGCTGTCTCGGCCGCAGATGTTGTCGGCGATGATCCGGCCCTGGCGGTTGGCGGGACCGGCCAGGGGAATATAGACGGGTTGCCCGGTGGCGAAATCGGTTGTTTCGATGACGTCGCCGCCGGCGTAAATATCGGGGTCCGAGGTGCGCATGCGGTCGTCGACCGCGATGCCGCCCCGGCTTCCCAGAGTCAGTCCCGCCTGCCGCGCCAGTCCGCTGTTGGGGGTGGATCCCAGCGCCAGCACCACCAGGTCGGCCTCGATATGAATGCCAGACTCCAGGAGCGTGACCACACGCCCCTGCTCGTCGCGGAAACCCGTGACGCCGGAGCCGAGAAGGACCCGGATGCCGTGTGCCTCGAGCTCGGCCTGGAGGAAGCGGGCCATCTCGGGATCGAGCGGCCCCATGAGCTGCGGCATCTTCTCGACCAGGATCACCTCCAGGCCGCGCTCGCGCAGGTTCTCGGCGGCCTCGATGCCGATGTAGCCGCCCATGACCACCGCGCGCTTGGCGCCCGCCTCGAGACGGCGGATGATGTGGTCCATGTCGGCGATGTTGCGCAGGTCGCAGACCGCCGGGTGATCGATGCCCGGCATGGCCGGCCGGATGGAGCGGGCGCCGGTGGCGATGACCAGCTTGTCGTAGGACTCGCGGTAGGTGCGGCCGGTCTTCGCCTCGCGCACCTCGACGCCGTGCCCGGCGCGGTCGATGGCGGTCACCTCGGAAAAGGGGCGAACGTCGAGGTTGAGCTGGGCCTTGAGCGACTCGGGCGTCTGCACGAGCAGGCTGTGGCGGTGCGCGATGACCCCGCCGATGTGATAGGGCAAACCGCAGTTCGCGAACGAGACATGCTCGTCCTTCTCGAATACGACGATCTCCGCCTTCTCATCCAGTCTCCGCAGCCGGGCGGCGGCGGACATGCCGGCGGCGACGCCGCCCACGATAACCACTTTCATTGCTTTTCCTCCGTGGCATGCCGTTTCCGCATGCAGTTGAGAATCGTGACCGAGTCGGGGTTGGCGATCGTGTACCAGACTTCCTTGCCGCGCCGATCGGCGCGGATGATGCCGGCCGCGCGCAGGCGCGTCAGGTGCTGCGACAGCGCACCCTGGGCGCCACCCAGCGCCCGACCGATGGCGTGCACCGGCGAGGCGCCGGCCCGGTCCAGGTGCTCGACGACGCGCAGCCGGTAGGCGTGCGCCAGCACGCGCAGGGCCTCGGCCATGCGCGCCATGAACGGCTCCGGCAACGTTGTCTTCCTGTCCGCCATCTCTCTCTCCTTCACTTATTAAGGATACATGATATCATGATACATGAATATGTCAAGGCGGTTTGGAAATAAAAAAAGGGGCC
>CAYZVY010000423.1:0-2881 GCA_964481675.1 uncultured Verrucomicrobiota bacterium | reverse complement strand
CGCCCAGGCCCAGGAAGAAGAGCGCGAAGAGATGGCTGATGATCAGCGAGCTCAGGCCGCCCAGGTCGTCCATGAACCGGAAGCTGCTCATGAACAGCAGCCGGATGCCCATGAAAAAACCCGTGAAAACAAGGCCGATGAAGACCACCTTGAACCGCGAATCGCGGCCCAGCAGCCGGAACTGGTTCCGCCACGAGCAGGCGGTCTGGTAAAGAAGGGCGTTGGTGAGGGGCATGGGAGAAGAAGGGATTAGGGGTTAGGGGTCAGGGTTTAGTCCTGCCGCTGGCTCAGGCGCCAGATGGAATGGCTGAAGAGAAACGAACGCCGAACATCCAACATTGAACGTCCAACGCCGAAGAAAGAGTCTCTTGTGTTGGAAGTTCGAAGTTGAGCGTTCGATGTTTGACGTTCGGTTCTCAGATCAGGGTGTCAGGGCTCAGGACCGATCACTGATTACTGATCACTGGTCACTGACCCCCGAACCCTAACCCCTTCTGCCGCTACTTCCCGAACGCCTCGTCGAACACGCGGTCCGACTTTGGGAAGTCCAGTTTCTTCACGAACGCGGCCGCCTCGGGGGCGCCGTGCTCGCGGTCCATCATGGCGTCTTCCCATTCCACCGACAGCGGGCCGGTGTAGTTGATCACGTTCAGGGCCCGGATGATCTCCTCGAACTTGATCTGGCCGCGGCCGAGGCTGCGGAAGTCCCACCCGCGCCCGGGGGTGCCGAAGTTCAGGTGCGAGGACAGGATGCCGCTGTCGCCGTCGAGCGTCACGGCGGCGTCCTTCATGTGGACGTGGTAGATGCGGTCCGGGAACGCCTTGATGAAGCGGACCGGGTCCACCATCTGCCAGTGCAGGTGGCTGGGGTCGAAGTTGAAGCCGAAGGCCTTGCGGTTCTTGAGGGCCGCCAGGGCGCGCTTCGCGGTCACGATGTCGAACGCGATCTCGGTGGGATGCACCTCGAGGGCGAACTTGACGCCGGACTTGTCGAACACGTCCAGGATGGGGTTCCACAGCGCCGCGAAATCGTCGAAGCCCTTCTGGATCATGGCGTCGCTGACGGGCGGGAAGCTGTAGATCATGTGCCAGATGCCGGAGCCGGTGAAGCCGTTGACGACCTTGACGCCGATGTTCTTGGCGGCCACGGCGGCGTCCTTCATGGTCTGGACGGCCCAGGCGCGCTTTTTCTCGGCGTTGCCGTGGCATTCCTTGGGGGCGAACATGTCGGAGCGCTCGTCGTTGTTCGGGTCGCACACCAGCTGGCCGGCCAGGTGGTGGCTGATGGCGAAGAGCTTCAGGCCGTGGGCCGCCAGGATTTCCTTGCGGCTCTTGGCATATTTCACGTCCGTGGCCGCGCGGGCGACATCGACGTGATCGCCCCAGCAGGCCAGCTCGAGGCCGTCATAGCCCCAGTCTTTCGCCTTCTTGCAGAGGGTCTCAAGGGGAATGTCCGCGAATTGGCCCGTGAACAAGGTGACTGGTCTGCCCATACATGCCGTCCTTTCTCTGTTATTCGGTCGTGTGCGTCCGCCGGCCGCGCCCTGCGGCGGCGGGGTTGCTCAAGCCTGTGCCGGCGGAGAGGGGTTTTCGGGGGAGTCTGGGACCTCGCGCACGTAGAGGGGGATGGACACCTCGTGGCGGCCGTCGATGGCGATGTCGACGGAATGGCTCCCGGTGCGGTCGAACTTGATCTGCTGGAGGTTGAGGATGAAGTTCCGGCTCAGGCTGATGGCGCCGGCCGGGAGGCGGATGTCGAACGGCAGGTCGAGCGGCTGGATGATGGCCTTGCCGTCCTCGTCCACGAAATTGATGCGGATGCGGTGGGCGCCCGTTTCGTCGGCCGTGAAGACGATGCGCAGCACGATGGCGCAGCTGGGGTGGACGGCGGGGAGCTTGCGGGAGAAGATGGTGTCGAAGGTGCCGAGCAGGTTGAGCTTGCCCTGGTAGTCGGTGGCCGCGTCGCACAGGCACGCGATTTGGATGTTCATGCCGTCTCTCCGTACTGGGATCGAAAGCATGGCCTGCCAGGGTCCGGAAGTCAATGGGAAACGATCCTTTTCCGCGCGAATGCAAGGGCGGCGGAAAGGCAGATCGTCCAGCGGGGGTGCGGCGTTCCGGCCGTAATCTGGCGGGGTCTTTTGCGCGCTGGCGCCACCCAACGCGGCTTCGCGGCCCGGAAGGCCAGCTCGCCGCGTCGCGCGGCGCCATCATCGCAAAATCCCGCCGCCATATTCCGGCTGACGGAACGCCGCACCCGACTTGCCCTCGCTCGCCCTGGCCGAAGCGGCCCGGGCGGCTCGCGATGGTCCCCATAAAGTGCCCGCTGAGAAAGTGGCGATAACGGTATGATGGGCGGTTCTTTGGGCACCAAAATCGCGCGCCGCCCAAGCGTGCCCGGAGGGCCGCGGGCGCGCGAGGCAAAGTCGTTGCGGCGTTTCGATCAGCGGAAAGGGGCGAGGCCCCACGAAAAACAGAAAACCAAAGGTGGTTTTCTGTCTTTCGTGAATTTCGAGGCTCAGCCGGGCCGAGGAACCCGGATCAGGCCGAAGGAAAACGAGCAACAACACCTTTGGTGTTGCTCGTTTTCCTTCGGGAAAGCGCCCGTCCATTAACGCCGAAACGCAGCAACCCGCTGGTCGGTTTCAAGCGTTTTTGTTTTTCTTTCAGGCCTCACGGCCTTATAGTGCGTGAATATGAAAAGGCTTAAGCTGGCCCTGTTCCTGCTGGTCTCCCTGGCGGCGACCCTCCGTGGCGAAGAGGCCGCGGCACCCGCGCCTGCGGACATCATCCGCGCGAAAGAGGCGTTTGACGGGGTCAACGGCCGGATCGACCGGCTGGCCTCGCTCCAGTACAAGGTCGTCCGGAAGACGAAGGCCAA
>CAYZVY010000422.1:0-2884 GCA_964481675.1 uncultured Verrucomicrobiota bacterium | reverse complement strand
TCCCGGATGTACCGCAACACCGTGGCGACCTGCGGATCGGGAACGGCCAGCAGGTTCGACGACTGGCGCTGCACAACCCCCACGGGAGGAATCAGCACCGGTTCCAGGGAGACAGGCCGCCCAGCCAGCATCCCCGCCATCATGGCCGCCGCCTCGTACCCGACCCGGTTGGGATGGGTGTCCACGCTCGACAGCGGCGGATCCCGGGTCTCGCACAGGAATTCGTCGTTATCCACCCCCAGGACCGCCAGGTCCGCCCCCACCCGCAGCCCCAGCTCCTCGCACGCCTCGTAGAGGCTTCCCGCCGCCCAGTCCGTTCCGCACAGGATGCCGGCCGGCTTCGGCAGCTTTCGGAGCCACCGCCGCAGCCGCTGCCGGTCCGCCGCCCGCAGCTCGAGCGCGGGAACGCGAATGCTGACTTCCAGCCGCCGGCAGCCATGGGCCTCCCCCAGCCGCCGGCTGAAGCCATCGCCGCGCCGGCTGAAAATCGCCGCGCCCTTGTGCCCGAAATAGGCGAAGTGGCGCAGGCCGCTGGCCAGGAAATAGTCGGCCGCCAGGGCGCCGATGGCCAAATCGTCCACCCGCACGGTCGGCAGGCCGGGCGGGTCCAGCCGCCCGGAGACGTTGACCACCGGCAGGTCGAGGGCGGCCAGCCGCCGGGCCAGCTCCGGCTCGGACGCCAGGGCGATCACGCCGGCGGCGGGCGGCGTCAGGGTCCGGATAAACTTCAGGTCGTTCACCATCGCCACCCGGAACGGACGGCCATGCATCCGCAAAAAGCCGAAGATGCCGCGATAGACATCGCGCAGATAGCCGCCGGAAAGGGTCATGAGCAGGGCCACCAGGGGCAGCGGGGCATTCATGGCCGCAGCATGCCACACCCTGTCGCAAATGCATATCAAAAAGTTGCAAATGCATATTGTCCATTCCGGCAGGCCCTCTTATCATCGCAGAATGAAAAAATCATACCTGGCCCTGCTCAGCGCCGTCCTGATGGCCACCCCGGCCGCCCATGCCTGGTGGGACACCTCGATCCTCAAGGCAAGCCCCTTCAAGCTCGTCACGGAAATCGAGGCGGAAGCCTGCCCCGGAGTCCCGGAGTCCCTGCTGGCGGCGGACCCGCAGGGCAGCGGCGGACAGGGCAGCAAGGCCTTCATCCTCAAGCCCGGCGGCCCGGCGCTGACCACCACCTTCGACGGCCTCCAGCCGCGCGGCCTCTACGTGGTCTACGTCATGGCGCGCGCCCCCGAAAGCGCGCCCTCCACCACGCTGCTCACCCTCACGGTCACGGAAAAGGCGAGCGGCCAGACCTCCTCCTGGACCCTGCCCGTGGCGTATTCCCCGCTCTACCACGCCAGCGGCCGGCTCTACTTCCCCACCCCCGCGGGCGGAACCTACGCGGTTTCCGTGTCGCAGCCGGCCGACGCCTCGGGCTACCGGGTCGACAGCTCGATCGAACCGGGCGACAGCCTGCAGGATGCCCCCGTCACCAACTTCATCGCCAAACTCCGGACCACGCCTTTCCGGCCGCTCTGGATCGACCGCCTGGAATTGCGCGACCTCCTGGCCGACGTGGCCCGGAAGGCCGTCAAGACGCGCCGCATGCTGACCACGGACGAGGCGCTCTCCGAGCTCCGCGAGAGCTTCGCCGACGAGGTGGCCGCCGCCGCCGGAACCCGCCGCCCCGTGCGGCTGCCCGCCTTCGCCGGCCCCTTCGCGCTGGACTCCGCCGTCACGCCCTGGTGGCCCAAGGGGCGTTCGCCCGACGAGCGCCAGGCGCGCAACGAGCAGCTCTGGTCCCTCATGCCCGACTACAACACCTTATATTCGCAGCGCAGCCCGCGCTACATGACCACCATCGGCCATGATACAAGCGGGGGCGTGCTGGAGGCCGCCCTCGCCTACGAGAAGACGGGCAACGCCGAATTCGGCTGGGACGCCGCCATCCTGCTCTGCTCCATCGCGCTGAAGTGGCCCGCCCTGGATTTCCAGACCCAGAGCATCAGCCAGAACGGCCAGGGCCCCGCCGCCCCGTCCTCCAACCTGTTCACCTTCTCCCAGTCGCCGGGCAAGTTCGTCTACCGCGGCTGGTCCGGCGGCACCACGGAAAAGCTGGTCCGAAGCTATGACAAGGTGTTCGACTTCATCACGGGCAACCAGGCCCTGGCCGACGCCGTGGGCAAGCATGTCCCCTGGGTCAAGACCCCGGCCGACGTGCGCTGGCTGCTGGACGTCTACCTGCTCCAGGTCTCCATGGACCAGGCCGGCCGGGACTGGATCTCGGGCACCGACTCGGTGAAGGTGCTGATCCCCCTGATCCAGGGCGTCTCCCCGGTTTCCGACCGGATGCTCGACACCGGCCTTTTCCACATGATGGCCATGAACATGACCTTCCGCGGGGGGGCGGACGACCAGGCCATCTGCTCCTACAGCCGCGACGGGGTGCACTACATCGGATCGGTGGGCTATCTCGGCAACGACCTGCTGGAAATCGGGGACCTGCTGAAGCAATACGTGAATGCGGGCGGGAATGCCCGGTTCGACATTCTCAACGAAACGCAATACCCCCACATGCGGGAGGCCGAGCAGACCCTGGCGGCGGTCAACAACGTCGCCGGCGGCTTCCCCCTGATCGTGGGCGACGCCCGCGATATGCGGGTCGGCCGGACCCCGGGGGCAGCCGCCCTCCCCTCCCGCCTGCTGGGCGGCTTCGCGACCACGATCCTCGAAAGCGGGCCCGCGACCAACCCGCTGGCGCGGCGGGCCGTGGGGCTGTACGCCGGCATCGGCCGCGGCCACGCGCACCAGGACTGCCTGAACATCGAAGTTTTCGCCCACGGCTGCCGCGTGGCGCCCGACCTGGGCGGCCGGCACGAGGGGAAAA
>CAYZVY010000421.1:0-2892 GCA_964481675.1 uncultured Verrucomicrobiota bacterium | reverse complement strand
GAGATAGAAGAGGTTTTCCAGCTCGAGCGCGATATTGATGTTGTGGATGACGCAGGCCCCCGTGTCCTTCAGGGGCATGGGGGTGAAATTGAGGATGCCGCGGATGTCGAGGCTGAGGAGCGTGTCGACGACGCCGGAGGCGACGGCTTCCGGCACGGTCAGGATGGCGAAGTGGACGCCTTCGGCCTGGACGACGGCGGGCATCTGGCTGAGGTTGTGGATGGGGATGTGGGCGTGCGGGTCGAATTTGGAGGGGTTGACATCGAATCCGGCCACGATCTGGACGCGCTGGTGGGAGAAGCCGTTGTAGTTCATCAGGGCGGTGCCGATCTTGCCGCAGCCCACGATGATGACCTTTTCCAGCTCGTCGCGGCCCAGGATATGGCTGATCTGGTTGGTCAGGTCCTCGACCTTGTAGCCGCCGCGCTTGTTGCCGCTGAGGCCGAAGAGGGAGAAGTCCTTGCGCACGAGGGCGGCGGAGACGCCCAGGACATCGGCCAGGTTGTCCGAAAACACCCGCGCCAACCCCAGCGAGCGGAGTTTGTCCAGCGCGTTTTTATAGCGCGCCAGTCGATTGACAACTTCTCTCGGATGGCCTATCATGTTACGCCTTTCACAATAAACACGCATAATAGAACATTAAAGTGCAACAACGTCAATAATAAAAAGATAAAAGTCTTCGGAAAAGTGATGGCAGGTTAAAAATATTCTTGAAGGGGGAGAGGGCACATGATAAAAGTGACGTTTAAATGGCATCGGAAAAGCAAATGAGTCGGGCTGATTTAACGACGAGAACAGGGGAGCAGTGATATGGCGACGGTGGCTGAAAAGGCGGAGAAACTGACGCTGACTCCGGAGCTGCTGACGTTTATCGGGCAGTGGAAGGAGAAGCCGGGCAATCTCATCATGGTTCTGCACAAGGTGCAGGAGACCTATGGGTTTGTGCCCCGGGACATTGCCTTCCAGGTGGCCGAGAAACTGGACGTGCCCCTGGCCAAGATTTACGGCGTGATCACGTTCTACCATCTCTTCCGGCTGAAAAAGCCGGGCAAGCACGTCATTGCGGTGTGCATGGGCACGGCGTGCTACCTGAAGGGCGGCGAGGATCTGATCAAGGAGTTCGAGCAGCTTCTGGGAACGGGGCTGAACACGACCACGCCGGACAACCAGTTTTCGCTTGAAGCCGTGCGCTGCCTGGGCTGCTGCGGCCTGGCGCCGGTGATGACGATCGACGGGGAGGTCTACGGCCGCCTGACCAAGGAGCAGCTTCCCGAGATCCTGGCCAAGTACCAGGGTTAGCGGATGCACCTGACGGTTTGCGATTACCTGACGGACGTGGTGCAGAATGCCGTGGAGGCGGGCGCCAGCCGGGTGACGGTGGACGTGCGCGAGGAGCGGGACGGGCTGGAGGTTGTGGTTACGGACAACGGCAAGGGGATGGACGCGGAGACGCTGAAGCGGGCGTTCGACCCCTTTTACACGGAGCCGGGCAAGCATCCCGGGCGGCGGGTGGGGCTGGGGCTGCCGTTTCTCCGCCAGGCGGTGGAGCAGACGGGCGGCGTGCTGAAGGTGGAGTCGAAGCCGGGCGAAGGCACGGCGCTCCTCTTCCGGTTCCCGGCCGCGCATGCCGACACCCCGCCGGCGGGGGACTGGGCGGCCACGCTGACCGGGCTGATGGCGCTGCCGGGCGCGTTTGAACTGTCGGTCACGCGCCGGCGCGGCGCCGCGGGCTATGCCGTGGCGCGCGGGGAGCTCACCGAGGCCCTGGGCGGGCTGGATACGGCGGAGACGCTGTCCCTGGCGCGCCAGTATCTCGAGGGGCGGGAAGACGAATTGAAGGAATGAAAGGAACGGCATCATGGCGAAGCTGACACTGGACGACCTGCGCAAGCTGCGGCAGGCCAAGAGTACCGAGATGGAGCGCCGTAATGTGGACGGCAAGGACATGTCGGTCATCATCGGCATGGGAACCTGCGGCATCGCGGCCGGCGCCAAGGCCACGTTCGACGCGTTCGTGGAAGCCCTGGCCGGCAAGGCCGAGCTGAAGCAGGTCATCATCCGCCAGACCGGCTGCATGGGCCTCTGCTACGCCGAGCCCACGGTCGAGATCGCCATGCCCGGCATGCCGTCGGTCATCTACGGCAGCGTGACCCCCGAGGTGGCGCGCCAGATCGTGCAGGAGCATCTGCTCAACCGCCGCCTGGTCGGCGATCATGTGTTCGACAAACCCGCGGCCGATATCGTGAAGGCGCGCAGCAAGTAACCGGAGGACCGGATTTCATGGCCATCAAGACCTATGTGCTGGTATGCGGCGGCACCGCGTGCGAATCGACGAAAAGCCGCGAGCTCTACGACAACCTGATCAAGGAAATGCACGCGCAGGGCGCCCAGGGCGACACCCAGATCGTGAAGACCGGCTGCTTCGGCTTCTGCGAGAAGGGCCCGGTCGTCAAGGTGCTGCCCGACGAGACCTTCTACGTCAACGTGACCGCCGCCGACGCGAAGGAGCTGATCGCGGAGCACGTCATCAAGGGCCGCCCCGTCAAGCGGCTGATGTACGATACCGAGCAGAGCAAGAAGCGCGCGAAGATCGACGACATCCAGTTCTACCAGAAGCAGGTCCGCATCGTGCTGCGCAACTGCGGCGTCATCAACCCCGAGTCGATCGATGAGTACATCGCCCGCGACGGCTACAAGGCCCTCGAGAAGGCGCTGTTCGAGCTGACCCCCGAGCAGGTGCTCAAGGAGCTCGAGATCTCCGGCCTGCGCGGCCGCGGCGGCGCCGGCTTCCCCACCTGGAAGAAGTGGAGCTTCTGCCGCGACGTCAAGAACGACACGAAGTACATGATCTGCAACGCCGACGAGGGCGATCCCGGGGCCTACATGGACCGC
>CAYZVY010000420.1:0-2893 GCA_964481675.1 uncultured Verrucomicrobiota bacterium | reverse complement strand
GACGAACATCCGACCCGCCGGGTGAGCTGCTACGGGACGCATGAGGTATGCACCCCGAACCTCGACCGCCTCGCAGCGGAGGGCGTACGTTTCGAGCGCGCCTACACGTGCAGCCCGACCTGCACGCCGGCCCGCGCCGGGATGATGACCGGCATCTACCCCCAGAACACCGGCGCGTGGGCCAACAACCTGCCGCTCGGACAGGGGGTCCGCACCCTGGGCCACCATTTCCGGGCTGCCGGCTATCGAACGGCCTTCATCGGCAAATGGCATCTCGACGGACTCGACTACTTCGGGACCGGCATCTGCCCGGAGGAATTTGAGGACGACTACTGGTTCGACGGCAAGCGCTACCTCGACTTCCTCGGCCCCGAGCGCATCGCCCAGTGGCGCAGCCACAAGCTCGACACCGTCGAGGCTCTCAAGGCGCATGGTGTGGACCGCGACTGGACCTGGGCAGGACAGATCACCAACCGCGCCCGGGCTTTCCTCGACAGCGCCGGGAAAGACACGCGCCCCTGGCTCCTGATCGTGTCCTACGACGAACCGCACGGTCCCTGGACCTGTCCCCCGGAGTTTCTGGCCCGCCACGAGGGCAAGGACTACCCGCTGCCGGAGACCTTCGGCCGGTTCCCCACCGACCGACCGCCATGGCTCCTGCGCGAGATTCCCGAAGACTACATCCGCCGCGTGACCCGCCTGACCGCCGCCTGCGCCGAATTCGTGGACGACGAGATCGGCCGCGTCATGCACGCCGCCAAGCCGCACGGCCCCACGGTCACGGCCTTCACCACCGACCACGGCAACCAGCTCGGCGCCCACAGCCTGATGTTCAAAGGCCCCTACATGTATGAGGAGTCCTGCCGCATTCCGATGATGCTGGCCGGGCCCGGGCTCAAGGCCGGTCACGTGGAACCGGATACCGTCAGCAACATCGATCTTGCCCCGACTCTCCTGGAACTGGCCGGAATCGCCCCGCCGCCGGTCTTCGACGGGAACTCCCTGCTGCCCTTGATCTCGGCCGCGCCCGCGACCGGCCGGCATCCCGGTCGCGCCCTCATCGCCTTTAACCGTTTCGAAGTGGATCACGACAAGAACGGCGGTCTTTACCCGATCCGCTGCATCGTGCGGGGTCCGCATAAACTGGTTGTCGCCCTGCTCGGTGAGGATGAGCTGTACGATCTCGAGAAGGACCCCGGCGAAACGCGCAACGTCCTCCACGATCCCGCCTATGCCGATATCCGTGACCGGCTGCACGCCGAACTGGTCGAGTGCATCTACGTCCACCGCGACAGTTTCCGCACCCCGCTCTGGGAAACCCGTCCCTGGAGCGTCGCGCGACGCTTCGCCGCGGAGCCGGCCAGCAGGTTGCGCACCACGCCCTGGAACGGGCTGGACGGCAAAGCCAAAGGTTACGACAGCGGATCGGAGATTGTCTATGACCACGCACCCTGATCGGCTGCGGATGACCAACCGCGACCTTTTCCATGCCACGATGCGCTTTGAAAACGGGGACTCATTGCTCCATCTCGAGCAGGGCTTCATGATCCCTTTCGAGGACTGGCGCCGGGACGGGCTGCCGGCGGAGGTGGCCGACACCCACTGGCCGAAAATCGCCGAAACCCCCGACCTGTTCGACCACCTGAACGTCAGCGGCTTCGCCTTCTTCTGGGTCAACCAGGTCGCCGTGCCCCCGTTCGAAACCCGGATCCTCCGGGAAGAGAACGGCGTGCGGACGGAGATCAACGCCAACGGCGCCACGGTGCAGACCATGATCGGCGGCGGCGGCCAGCGGCACGGCTCGCCCCCCCATGAGATCGCATTCGCCATCCAGACACCCGAAGACTACGAGGCCAACCGGTACCGCTACATCGGGAGCATCGAAAAGCGCTGGAGCCCGGACTGGATCCGCGATCGCGCCCCCGTCCTGCGCCGGCAGCAGGACTTCATCGTCTCCCCCTGGGTCCACGGGCCCTTCTCCTTCCTGCGCGAACTCGTGGGCACCGAAAACGCCATGGTGCTCCCGTATACCGAACCGGAGATGATCCGCCGGATGCTGGACGACCATTTGGCCACCTCCATGGCCGCCGCGGAGCCTCTGATCCGGGCCGCCCGGCCGGACGCCGGCTTCGTCTGGGAGGACTGCTGCGGCAAGTCGGGCCCCTTCGTGGCCCCCGACGTCTTCGCGGACATGTTTGCCCCCTGGTACCGGGCGTGGAAGGACTTCCTGCTGTCCCTCGACGTGCCCTGGATGGTGCTCGACACCGACGGCCAGCCCGGCGCCCTTGCCATCCGCTGGTACGAGGCCGGTGTGGACTGTCTTCTTCCGTGGGAGGTGAATTGCTCGGATATGCTGGCCTTCGCCGCCGAACACCCGCGCCGCGTCATGCTGGGCGGAATCTACAAGCATATGTTCGAGCCCGGCGACCCGGCGCAGGTCGGGCGATTCCCCTCGACCGATGTCCGGCAGGCCATTGATACCGAACTCGAACGCATCCTCAAACCCATGAAGAAACGCGGCGGCTATATCGCCTCGCTTGACCACTGGGCCTTCTGGGGAGTAGGCTACGCCGATTTTCTATATTATAACAAACAACTGGAGGACCGGTACGGCAAGGCCAACAGGGCCTCGCGCATCCGGTCCACGAAAGCCCCCTCCCCATGAACATGCGTGACGCCTTCTTCACCTGCATGGACTACCGGCCCGCGCCGCGGCGGCCGCTGCATCTGGTCGGCTGGTGGCCCGACACCCTGGCCCGCTGGAAACGGGAAGGCTTGCCGGCCGACGTCCGGGATGTGCACGCTTACCTGGGCCTCAAGCCCCTGCGGGTCATCAATGTGACCGGAATCGCGGGTGTCTTCCCCTCCTTTCCGGAAAAGACCCTCGAGGAAA
>CAYZVY010000419.1:0-2902 GCA_964481675.1 uncultured Verrucomicrobiota bacterium | reverse complement strand
TGGAGCTGTATCCCGGCGCGGTGGAGCACTACCGCAACTACATGTTCAAGTATTACGGCGCCCGCAGCTTCTTCGACAAGCAGAGCCAGCTGAAGAACTGGGAGGCGGCCACGCTTCCGGGGATCGACAAGGCGCGGGTCGGCGAGTTCGCCGAGCCGGTTTACTATGTGCCGCGCCACGCCAATCCGACCAACACCGGCGTGTTCCGCAAGCCGGTATCCATTGTCCGCTGCTCGGTCGGCAAGCCGGCGTTCAAGCTCGATCTGGGCGAACTGGATGTGGGGCTTTACGTCGTCCGCGTGATCGGCGCGGTGGAGAACAAGACCCCGCGCCGGTTCATCGAGCCGCTCTTCATGCGCTTCCGCGTCAACGACGGTTCGACTTCGCTCACCGCGGGCGGTTCGAAGGGCGACGTGAGCGACTATCGGATCCGCTGCGGCTATGTGGACCAGTTCTACAGCATTGCCGAATTTTACTTCCATGCGACGGAGAAGCGCCATTTCACCGCCGAGGTGAGCGTGGACGCGGGCAGCAAGGTGGAGCTGCTGGTCCACAACCTGACGCTGGATGACGCCCTGGCCGGCACCACGCGGGAGGCGATCAAGCGGCAATCGGTCATGGCGTCCGCCCCGGCGAAGGTGATCTTCAAGAGCAAGCTGCTGTCCGAGGAGCGGCTGGCGCAGGACGCCGAGATCTGGCGTGCGCAGCCCCGGCTGAACGCCCAGGGAAGCGGCGGCTACTGGCCGACGCGCGGCGGGCGCACGGGCGGCGACGCCCAGGCCGATGTGGTGGTATTCGGTCAGGACGGGATGCCCGAAGGGCAGATAGTCGAGACATTCGGCTCCTGGCAGGGCACCGGGCGGGGCGATCTGATTCTCGTCAACGCCGAGCTGGGCCTGCGCTACACGATGAAGGAATTACAGGCGGGGAAAGCCCTGCCGGATCCCTATCCCTTCAAAGACGACGGGGCGGGGCTGTATCAGCCTGATCCCAAGAATCCCGACAGGGGACAGGTGCTGGTGCCGATTGGCGACTGGGTATTCGGCCAGCGGCGCGCGTACGGCTCTCCGGATTCGCGTCCGAACGCCGACCTGTGGGTGAAGGACGGCAACAGCGACGCCGCCCGCGAGGAGGCGATGCGCCTGATCCGGCTCGCCTGGCAGCTCCCGGGCATGGACATCGCCAACAGCCTGGCCGCCGCGGCCTGCATCCCGGCGGCCTATGGCCGGGACATCCGCTGCCGCCGGCGGGAGACCTACGCCGACTACCTGAGCCACTACCCCAACTACATCCAGCCGGTCGTGGCCTACGACAAGCTCTTCACCTACATTGACGGCAACGAGGAGCTGGCGGCGTCCGTGTCCCGCTTCGTGCCGTGGGTGAAGAGTTCGCGGGATGTCATCCAGTTGCTCGACACCTATCTGCTCCAGACGATTGCCAAACGCGTCATGCGCTACCATTACGCCACCGGGCCGACGGAGGCCGGCGACGCGGCGCTCCTGCAGGACAACCGCACGTTCACGGAGACCTGGATCGACTGGCTGTTCAGCCGCACCTTCGTCTATCCGCTCAAGCCGGCCGGCCTGCAGAACGTCATGATCACCGGCTGCGACCGGAGCGGGCCGGAGTATGTGGGCTCGGCCTACTATTCCCAGGGCGAGGGCGCCGCGCGGACGGTGGAGAGCACGGAGCGTTTCCGCGAGCGGGGCATCCTGCCGGAGCGGTATGACCTGACCCGGTCGGATCTGTACCCGAAACCGATCGCGCACTGCTACTGGCACCTGGCCGTCAACGTGGCCGGCCAGGAATTCCTGCGCGTGGGCGACGTGACCGGCGCGGACAAGTCGCCGGGCCATATTCTGAATGAACTGCCCAAAGGCTCCGCCGTCAACGGCTGGAACTGGAGCCGGGACCCCAAGTTCGCCTGGATGATCAAGAACGTGCTGGGCCGCAAGGATCAGACCGACAAGGCCTGGGGCGAGATCGAGGCGGCGGCCGCCACGGTTTCCCGGGCGCCCTGGCTGGACCAGTCCTCCCGGCAGGTCTACAACTGGGCCGGCGTCCTGGAGAGCGGCCGGGCGCACGACGACTGGCGCTTCCACCGGGCCGCGTACGTCCGCACCGGCCTCGGGATGGGTCACCAGCACAGCGACAGCCTGGACCTGCAAGTGGTGGCTCACGGGCTGCCCATGACCATGGACGGCGGGCAGCGCGGCGGGTATTCCTCCCCGGGTTCCGCGATGACCCGCGTTCATAATCTCGTGGAAGTGGATGGCCGCGGCCACTATGCGCAGTCGTGGGTGAGCGGGCTGTCCGATGCTCCCGGCGCGCGCTATATGGCGATTGCGGCCGAGCCGCCGAACGGCACCCGGCTGTTCCGCCGCCAGGTGGCGCTGATCGACGTGGACGAGGGGCAGGGGTCGCAGGCGCTCGGCGTCACGCAGCAGCTGTGCCGGGCGAAGCTCCCGGCGGGCGTGACCACGGCGAACTCGTACGTCTTCGACGTGTTCCGTGTGTCCGGCGGCGGGATGCATACCTATTGCTTCCACGGGCCGGTGAGCGATGAACTGGTGGTGAACGACCAGGGCCGGGCGGCCGTGACGCTGGCCGCGGAAGGAACCGAGCCGACGCCTGACCAGAAGTACCTGGCGCCCTTTGGCGTGGCGAAGGAGACCCTGTTCGCCGGCGACGCGCCCCCCGTGCTGAGCGCCACGTGGCGCTATTTGCGCGACAAGGGGACCGGTAGCGAGGCCCAGATGGCCGTGCCCAACTTCGATCCGGCATCGCCCCTCAAGTATACCCGCCTGCATCTGCTGGACGCGGCCGGCCTGCGCGTGCTTCAGGGCGCCTACAACTGCCACAATAACGGCTACCGCCTGCACAACGTGTTCGCCCAGAAGCG
>CAYZVY010000418.1:0-2905 GCA_964481675.1 uncultured Verrucomicrobiota bacterium | reverse complement strand
GCCGGCCTCCTGGGGCATCGTCACCAGCCGCATGACGGTGGCCTCGAACCCCGACGGCGGCCAGCCGGTCCGCCAGCTCAAGGCCGGTGATGTCCTGGTCATTGAAGGATCGATAAAACGCGGGATAAAGTCCCTGCTGACCGGCACCTTGATCCTGAATAACCGGAATGTGACCAACCTGGCGTTTAACGGCGGAGACCTGGAAATTTTCAACGGCGACTTCAACAAGGTCTCGCCCGAAGAAGTCGCCTTGCGCAGCAAGCTCGCCGAAATCGTCATCCAGGAAGCCGCCTTGGTAGCCCAGGAAAAAATGGAAAAAGAATCCATGCCGCCCGAGGAAAAAGCCTTCAACAAGGCGGAGGAGCGCATGGCCGCGTTCCAGAAGGATTCAAAGGATCTTCAGGCCAGGCTCGAAAAAACCACCGGCAACGAGCGGATCGCCATCCTCGACAGGCTGCGGCTGATGAAATACGAGGAACAGGCCATTGTCCGGGATCTTCAGAAGAAGAAGGACGCCATGGAGGCCGCCCTTCGCGCCTCGGGCCGCCCGAGGACCGAGTCACCCCTCCCCGCCCTGCGCCAGGAAAAACAGGCCATTCTCAAGCGGCTGGCCCAAGCCGCCCCATGAGCGCGTCCCCGCCAGCCGCCCCGGCCCGCCGCCTTTCCAGGGTCACCCTGATCCGCGTCGCCCTGGTGGTGCTTTTCTGGGTTGCCATGACGGGCTGGCTGATCCGGTTCGAGGCCTGTCCCGAGCGCTTCACGGGCCGCTTCGAAGGCTACCGCGACCTTTTCAAAAGCGGCGTTCTGGTCCGGAGTTCGTGGATGAAGATCGTGGCCAACGGCACACCCGTCGGCTATTCCCACACCGAAATCGACGTGGACGAGAAGTCCACCGCCGAGCATTACAAGATCGACAGCGAAATGGAGCTGGAGCTGAACATTCTCTCCATGCCGCAGCGCCTTTACACCCGGCTGCTCGTCAAGCTCGACATCCTGTCCCGCCTCCAGACCTTTTCCTTCACGCTTCATTCCAAGGCCTATGAAACGGAAATCACCGGCATGCGGGTGCGGAACGACCAGTTCCTGGTCACCATCCTGGCGGGCGGGACCAAGAACCGGCAGTTCATCCGGATTCCCGACGACGTGATCCTGTACTCCCCCATGCTGGAACAGGCCCTGGGCGCCATGGAGCCGGGCCAGACGCGCATCTTCAAAACGCTGGATCCCGCCTCGCTGGCCGTGACGGACATCCGCATCCGCGCCGACCGGCGCGAAACCATCACCATCCGCGGAAAGCAGGAAAACGCCACCGTCCTGTCGTCGGACTACCAGGGCATGACGCTCTGGACCTGGATCAACAAGGAAGGCGAAGTCCTGAAGGAGGAAACGCCCCTCGGATGGAGCATGGAAGCCATCGACCCGGCCACCGCGATGGCCTATAAAAACAGGAAGGCCGACCCGGACAAGGTCGACATGCTGGCCGCCGCCGCCGTGCCGTCGGATCGTCCGATCGAAGACCCCCGGCACATCCGGCGGCTGGACATCCTGCTGAAAGGCGTGGACGGCATGGAGGCCGACGTGACCTCCCCGCGCCAGACCGTGCTCGGCTCCGAAACCAACGGCATCCGGCTCCGGATCAACGCCCGCGACTGGCCCGCCACGGCTGCGGCCGGCGCGCGTCCCGCGGCAGCCCTGACCAACGAGCTGGCGGCAACGCCCTTCATCCAGGCCGACGATCCCGCTCTCGTCAAGCAGGCCCGGGCGATCACGGAGGCCCATCCCGGGCCGGCCGCTGCCGCCCGGGCCATCAACGACTGGGTCTTCTCGCATGTGCGCAAGAATCCGGCCGTCAGCCTGCCGTCGGCCATCGCCGTGCTGAAACAGCTCGAAGGCGACTGCAACGAGCACACCTATCTGGCCGTGGGACTCTGCCGGGCGGCCGGCATTCCGGCCAAGGTCAAGGCCGGGGTCGTCTACCTCAACGAAAAATTCTATTACCACGCCTGGGTGGCGGCGTACGTCAACGGCGACTGGATTGAAATGGACCCCACGTTCGGCCAGCCCGTGGCGGATGCGACCCACCTGGCGCTGGCGGAGGGTGAAATGGCCGGCCAGGCGCACCTGCTGCGCTACGTGGGCCGCTTGACAATCGGCATCCTCGCCGCCGAAAAGGAGCCCGCTCCATGATCCGGATGGAATCGCTGAACAAGTTCTACGGCCCGTTTCACGCGGTCAAGGACCTGACCCTGCACGTGCCGCGCGGGGAAGTGTTCTGCTTCCTGGGCCCGAACGGAGCCGGGAAGACGACCACCCTCAAGATGCTGACGGGGCTGATGCGCCCCTCGTCGGGCCGCGCCTGGGTGGGCGGCCTCGACGTGGCCGACAATCCGGTGGAAGCCAAGAAGAAGATGGCCTACATCCCGGACACGCCGTTCCTGTATGACCGCCTCACGGCCACCGAATTCTTCACGTTCATCGGCACGCTGTATGGCATGCCGCGGGACCGCATCGAAGCGGAATACGAGCAGGCCTTCACCTTTTTCGGGCTTCTTGACCATCGCAACGCGCTGGTCAAGGACCTGTCTCACGGGCTTCGCCAGCGGCTGGTATACGCCGCGTCATTCCTCCACAAGCCCGAGGTCCTGTTTATCGACGAGCCGCTGATCGGCCTCGATCCGCACACCATCCGCTCCATCAAACAGCTTCTGAAGGAGAAAGCGCGGGCAGGCATGACCATTTTCTTGACCACGCACATCCTGTCGCTGGCGGAGGACGTGGCGGACCGGATCGGCATCATCCACGGCGGAAAGCTGATCGCCCTCGGCACGCTTGAGGAAATCCGGGACCAGAGCGGAAAGTCGGGCGGCCTGGAAGAGGTGTTCCTGTCCCTGACCGAAGGCGATTA
>CAYZVY010000417.1:0-2909 GCA_964481675.1 uncultured Verrucomicrobiota bacterium | reverse complement strand
ACCGATCGATTGTCAACCATCGCCAATTATCACGTTGACAATTGAGCCCCCGGCTTTTACCGTAAGGACCATGAACGGTGGAATCCAGGCTCATCTTGCCCTGCTCGAACGTCTGCGCGCCGCCCCCGGCGCCTGGCTTTCCGGCCAGGCGCTCTGCCAGGCCCTCGCCTGCTCGCGCACCGCGATCTGGAAGCAGATCGAAACGCTGCGCGAGCTCGGCTACGGCATCGAGGCCCGCCCCCGCTGCGGCTACCGCCTCCTCGAAACGCCCGACTCCCCCATCCCCGAGGAGGTCCAGCCCCGGCTCACCACCACGCGCCTCGGCCGCCAGATGACCGCCCTGGCCGAAATCGACTCCACCAACCGCTGGCTGGCGGACAAGGCGGAAACGAACCTGCCCGAGGGCTTCACCGTCACCGCCGAAGCCCAGAACGCCGGCCGCGGCCGCCTGGACCGCGAATGGTTTTCCCCCACGGGCCTGAACCTTTACACCTCCATCCTGCTCCGCCCCGCCGTTCCGCTCGACCGCGTGGCCTCTCTCTCGCTCGTCCTCGGCCTGGCCGTGCGGCGCGCCCTGCTGGCCCTCGCGCCGGAGCTCGATCCGCGCCTGAAATGGCCCAACGACATCTGGATCGGCGACCGCAAGCTGTGCGGCATCCTGTGCGACATGCGCGCCGAGCCGGAACGCGTCCGCCACGTGGTGGCCGGCATCGGCCTGAACGTCAACATCACCGCCTCCGCCCTGCCCGCCTCGCTCCGGTCCACGGCCACCTCGCTCCGTATCGCCACGGGCCGCCCCCACTCCCGAGCCGCCGTGCTGGCCGCCATCCTGAACCAGCTCGAGCCGCTCTACGACGCCTGGCTGGCGGACGGACTGGCCCCGCTCCAGGACGAATTGAACCAGGCCGACCTGCTCAAGGGCCGCGCCATCACCCTGTCGCAGGGCCCGCGCCTGCTGCACGGCACCGCCGCCGGCATCGCGCCCGACGGCGCGCTCCTGCTGGCGGGCGCCGACGGCCCCACCCCCGTCTACTCAGGCGACGTCTCCATCCGCTCCATTGCCGGCCTCCGCGACTAAACGACGCCGGGCTCGTAGCGCCCGGCCTACAGAAAAACATGAATAATAAACTGTCCCTTTTTCTGCTCACCGCGGCCGCCGCCGCGCACGCCGCGCCCGACGCCTGGCCGATCATCGACGTGACCGCCCGCCGGGTCGACAGCCAGCCCTACACCTCCCCCTACGCGGAGCGCTCCCTCTCCGAGGAAGCCGCCTCGATCCCCGGCGTGCGGCTCGAGCGCCAGGGCCTGGGCGCCCCGCAGGCCGACCTGCGCATCCGCGGCGGCGCCTTCAGCTCGTCCGGCTACGCGCTGGAGGGGCTGCCCCTCTTCAATCCCCAGACGGAGCACTTCCACGCCGACCTGCCCCTGGCCCCGCTGATGGCGGACCGCGTCCGCCTCCTCACCGGCCTCGAGCAGTTCCGCGCCATGTCGGGCCACGCCTCGGGCACGGTGGATATGGACCTGGCCGAGCCGGCCACCCACATGAAACTCGACCTCGCCGCCGGCTCCGACGGCTTCCTCGCGCCCTCCGTCTCCGCAGGCCGCATCGGCGCTGCGCCCGGCGGCGGCACGCTGGGCGGCACCGTGTTCCTGCAACACGACCGGATCGACCGGACCGATGGACAGGACGACAACGACCTCACCCGCTGGAGCGGCGGCAGCCTGCTGCAACGGACGGACGAGGACGAGACGACCCGCGCCTCGCTGCTGGCGGTCGGCTCGACCCGCCGCTTCGGCGCGCGCGGCTTCTACGGCGCCCCGGTGTCGCTCCCCTCCGAGGAGGAAGTCTCGACGCTCCTGCTCCTCGGCAGCGTGAAATCGCTCACCGAAACGGACCCGGCCCGCCTCACGGCCGCCTGGCAGCAGACGGACGACCGCTACTGGCTCGACCGCCACGACCATGGCCTCTACGCCAACCACACCCTGACGGACGAGTTCGCCCTGCACGCCGACGGTGTCCGCCGGCTCGACGCCGACTGGTCCCTCCCGCTCCGGGGGGATTTCAACGGCGAGCGGATCGATGGCGATTACCGGGGCCGCATCCCCAGCGCCGGACTCGGCGATCACAGCCGCAACCGCTTCGCGCTGGGCGCCATGCCCGAGTGGAGCCGGGGCGAGTTCTCCCTGTCGGCGGGCGGCGCCGGGGAATGGTTCGACACGGACAAGCCCGCCTGGCTGCCGGGGGCCGGCGCCACCTGGCGGCCCGCGGCCGGGCACGCCCTCTTCGCCGCCGTCACCACGGCCGTGCGCCAGCCCTCCTACACCGAGCTGAACTACGACTCGCCGGGCAGCCTCGGAAACCAACATTTGAAGCGGCAGGAGTCGCTCCGTCTGGAAACCGGCTGGCGCTATGAGGACAGCCTGAACCGCGCCGGGGTGATGGTGTTCGAGGACGACGCGCGCCGCGTGGTGGACTGGGTCAAGACCAACGGGACGGCCCGCTGGACGGCGGTGAACCTGGACCCCGTGACCACGGCCGGGGCGCTGCTCTATGGGAGCCGGAAGATCGGCGAGCGCTGGAGCCTGAACGGCGAATACCTGGGGCTGGACAAGCAGACGGACGACTCCGTCTACGCCAGCCGCTACGCGCTCGACTACGCCCGCCACGAGTTGCGGGCCGGCATCCGGGTGGACCCGGTCGCGGGCTGGCGCCTCGGCCTCTGGCAGAGCGTGGCGTTCTACCGGCACAATCCCGCCCGCCACGGGCCGGACACGCAGCTGGAGTCAAACGCGGAAATCCAGTTCCAGCCGCGCAAGGGGCTGGTGCTCTCGGCCGGCGCGGCCAATCTCTGGGACCGCGACTTCGAAACGCTCCCCGGCCAGCCCTCCGCCGGGTTCCAGGCGTATGC